>URSX01000031.1 GCA_900550615.1 uncultured Eubacteriales bacterium | reverse complement strand
CGGTTCGGGTTTATCATTTATAGAAGTGCGGCAGGAATCACTTGGTGATCGGCTCATCCGGCCAATAAATCACATAGCACTCCTGCATCTCGCCCATGTAGAAGAAAATATTCTCCCCCATTTCAATATGCTCGCCAAAGGTCAGATCCGGAATAAACAGACGTCCGCTGGTACGCCGGGGGCCTTTGATGGTGAAGCCCTCCGCTGTGGGATGCAGGCGCAGCTCATTGGCTGCCTCCTCCAGCCCGGGGAAACGCAGCGTCCGCTCCAGCTGGGCAAGCTGGGTGGCACCGTTCATGTAAACCAGGTGATTTTCGTCCTTAAACCAATTGATGTGCATAATGCGATCCTCCTTTTATGGAAAGTTATGGAAAGCAGGGCAGAAGAGGTCTGCTGGTCCTCTTCCACCCCGCCGGCTTGATGTGTTTCATGGCGCTTACAAGGAAAAACGCTGAAACCCCCGCAGCGGGAATTTCAGCGCATATCGTCCATTCGGCATCACAACGAAGAAAGCGCCCGCTGTGTCTCAGTCCTCCTCCGTGCAATTCTCCTGACTCGCGCCACAGGGCTTATGCCCTACGTCTGCAGCCTGCCTTCTCGGAATCTCTCCCAATGGCGGACTTTCGTCCCACGGCTCACGCCGCTTCGGTGCATCCTTGCGCCCACAGTGCCGTTCGCGTGGGGTTTCGAACCCCTTTCCTTCTGAACTGTCTCCTGACCCTATCGGGGCCTTTGCGGCAGACAGCCACACAGCATCCTCGGACTCTATTCACTTTTTCAGAGCCTTGGCCCATCCTTATTATATACAGTAGGACGGACAAAGTCAATAGTTTCCGATGCAAAGTCTATCCAAAAATCACAGTCCGTCCTACAGCTCGACCTCCGCGCCGGTAGAGAAGAAATACAGCACCCGGCGGCACACCGGCTCCTCCAGAACGCGGCTCAGGGCCTGACTATACGCCCAGAGCTGGGCGCGGTACTGCTCTGCACGGGCGCTCTCCTGGCCGGGACGGATATGATCCGTCTTGAAATCCGCCACCACCAGGCCCTGCTCCGTCCGATAGCACACATCGGCAACGCCCTGGAGCATCATCTCCTCCCCCTCTGCCCGGGCATCATACACCGTAGCAGGCACCAACAGGGCAAAGCGAAACTCCCGCCAGACCTGCAAGGCATTTTTCAGCTGTGCACACAGAGCAGAACGCAGGAAATTCACGATCTGTAAAGTATTTATACTTGCAGCCTGTTCCGGGGTGAGCAAGCGGCGGTCGGTGAGCTCCCTGACAAATTTTTCCACGGCAGCAGGGGTATCCGGTGTATCAAAGGGCAGGTACTGCATCACAAGGTGCATGGCTGTGCCCCGCTCCGCCGCTGTGAGCCCCTGCTGTTCCCGCAGAAAGGCGGGGACGGCGAACTCCTCCTGGACGGGACGGCTTTGGACCGTTCCCTCTGCAATCTGCTGGTCCAGCTCCCGGCCCTTGAGTTGGGTGGCGGTAATCTTAGTGGGGACGGTGGAGGCGGTCAGATAGGCGTATTCCCCCTGAAGCTGCTCGGGATAAAAGGGCGGCTGCTCATCCGTCTCCGGCACCTTCCTCCCTGCCGGGATGACGGCGAGGGGATTCTCATGGAGGTATACCCGCCAGCCCGGGGCGCTCTGGCGCACCGAAGGCTGCGCACCGGCCCACACATGGATGGCGCCGGCCTCCGTGCTGCACAAAAGAGCCTGCAGCACCCAGTCCCCCATGCTTTTGGCCCCGCGCACCACCTGCGGCGGCACGGGCAGCTCCGTGAGAGAAATGAGCCTGCCCACATGGGACCGGGCGCGCTTCATGCAGTCCACCAGGATCAGCTTCTCCTTGGCACGGGTCATGGCCACATAGAGAAGGCGCATTTCCTCGGAGAGCATCTCCCGCTCCATCTCCCGGGCCAGTGCCGTTTTGGAAACAGTGGGATAGCGCACACGCAGCTGGGGATCCACCCGTTCCGTGCCCAGGCCCAGCCGGGAATGCACCAGAACAGGACTTTTCATATCCTCGCGGTTGAACTCCCGATTCAGATCGCACAGGATTACCACCGGGAACTCAAGGCCCTTGGAGCGGTGAATGCTCATAATTTCCACGCCGCCGGCGCTCTGCTCAGAGGAAATCTGCGGCTCTTTGCCCCGGGCCATAAGGCCCCGGAGGTAGTCAGCCAGCTCGAAAACGGTGATCCGCCCGGCGGCGGCCAGATCCTCTGCATAGCGGCACAGGTTCAGCAGGCGGCTGCGGCGCAGCTCCCCATCCTCCATGGCCCCAAAGACCCCCAGAATGTGCAGACGGTCATAGACCTGCCACAGGAGCTGATCCGCAGGCAGCTCCGCCGCCAGGTCGCGCAGCTCCCGGAGCTGCCGCACAAATGCCTGCACAGGCTCCTCCTCGCAGGCGCAGCAGGCCGCGAAGAAATCACCCCTGGCGCAGCCCCGGATGGCCGCCAGCAGATCCGGCGTGAAGCCATACAGCGGAGAGCGGAGCACCGCAATGAGGGGCACATCCTGGCGGGGATTATCGATGATCTGCAGGAGAGAATAGACGGTAGATATCTCCAGGGTCTGGAAAAACGACTCCCGCTCGCCCCCGGAATAGGGGATGCCGCAGCGGCTCAGGGCCGCGCCGAAGTCCGCCATGCGGCTCTTGGGCGAGCGCATGAGCAGGACGATATCCTCCGGCTGCACAGGGCGGAGCTGACCGTCCGCTCCCTGCACGGGATACTCCTCGTCCAGCAGCCGGCGGACAAGACCCGCCACAAAGTCGGCCTCCACCCGGCCGCGGTCAAAGGCCTCGTCCTCCGTGTTCTCCACGCTGACAAGGTGCAGCTCCGTTTCCCGGCCCGGCGCCGGGAGATAGGAGTCTGCCCCAGGATACAGCTGCTCCTCCGGGCCGTACTCCATCTCCCCCATCTGGCGGGAGAGGATATTGCGGAAAATGAAATTGGTTGCCTCCAGCACCTCCGGCCGGGAGCGAAAATTGCGCTTGAGCAATATCTTGCGGGCCTGGCCAGGGGCGGCGGAATCGGCATGGCAGTAGCGCAGGTACTTCTCCAGAAAGATCTCCGGCTGGGCCAGGCGGAAGCGATAGATGCTTTGCTTGACATCTCCTACGGTGAAAAGGTTTTCCCCTTTACGGGAAATGGCATCAAATATGCAGTTCTGCACGTCGTTGGTATCCTGATATTCGTCCACCATGATCTCCAGATACTGCTGAGAGATCTGCCGGGCCAGGTCTGTGGGGCTGCCGTCGGCACTGACAAGCAGATCCACGGCGTAATGCTCCTGATCGGAAAAATCTGCCGCGTTGCGCCGGACCTTCTCCTGCTGAAAATCCCGGATAAAATCCGCCGTCAGGTCCAGCAGCGCCAGCATGGCCGGGGCCATGACGTGCAGGTCCAGCAGATGCTCCGCCTGGGAGGTGAGAAACGGCTCGCAGACGGCGCTCATCTCCGTCTGGTACTTCTTCTTCAGATCCTGCATCTGCTTTTTGCACGCCTCGTTCTCCTCTCCCCGGACGGGTCTCAGCTTGGGGAAGGTCAGGTCGATCTCCGCCACGGCGTCCCAGCCGGAGAAGGCCGCCCGGGGCAGGTCATGCAGGGCCCGGCTCACGGCCAAAAAGGCCGGGCCGTAAGCGGCTTCCACCGCAGGACAGGAAGCCATCTCCTCCACCGCCCGGGACAGGCGGCGGCTCCAGAACTCCGACCAACGGACAAGATCGGCCAAAAGGATCTCCCCAAAGGGCGTATCCGCCAGCTGATCCGGCACCGCCTGCCAGAATCTGCGGGTCTCCGCCAGCCACCGCAGCGGGTGGGCCTGGCTCTGCAGCTTGGCATGCAGGTCCAGCACCAGGGCCGTCAGGCGGCTGTCATCCCGGCCAGCCCCCAGGGTCTGGGCCAGAAGAGCGGCATTCTCATCGCCCTGCTCCAGCTGCTCATAGAATCTGTCCATGACCCGATCCAGCACGCGGGTACGCAGCAGGGCCCCCTCCTGCTCATCCAGCAGACGGTAGTCCGGGGTGAGGCTGCGGCCGTTTACCGGGGGCAGCAGGTGGATATGCTCCCGCAGGAGACTGCCGCAGAAGGCATCCACGGTCTTGATATCCGCCTGGTACACCCGGAAAAGCTGGCGGCGCAGATGCTCATCCTCCGGCTGCTGCGCCACACGCTGGGAAAGCTCCCTGGCGATCTTGCCCCGCAGCTCCGCGGCGGCGGCCCGGGTATAGGTGATGATGAGGAAGTCGTCGATGGCGCAGTTCTCCTCCTGCACCCGGCGAAACAGGCGCTCCACCAGCACCTTGGTCTTGCCGGAGCCGGCAGCCGCCGACACCAGCAGGCTGCCGCCCCGATCCGTCACCGCCTGCTGCTGCTCTCGGGTCAGCTGAATATCACTCATGACGCGCCTCCTTTTCCAGTTCGTTCTCTATGCTCTGCCAGAATTCTGCCGGAGTGGTGCTCTTTACATAGCGGCGGCGATCCGTACCCACCCCGTCCCGGAAATAGCAGGCGGAGGTATAGGCGCACCACTGGCAGGCATCCTGCTGCCCGTGGCGGATGGGGTCGGCGTCCACATTGCCCCGGGCCAGCTCACCGGCGATCTGCCGCAGCAGATGCTCCGTGTATTTTCCCAGGCGGCCCAGCTGATAGGCCGAGGCCACGCCGTCGGTGACGGTGCCGTCCTTTTTTACGGAAATAGGCAGGTAGACCGGCTTTTCCAGGGCGCTGTGCTCCATGGCCTGCAGCACCCCGGCATCCTCCAGCACCAATCCGCTGCGGCGCAGCTCCTTCTGAATATCGGAGGCTATCAGCTCCGCTGAGGCCCCCCGCTTTTCGGACACAATGACATCCCGGGCGGGCAGGTAAAGAACCCCCGCCGGCACCACGGGCATACCGAAGTGCTGCTCCCCTTCCCGCTCCAGGGCGAAGAGATACAGCAGCATCTGGATACCCAGGCCATACTGCACCTCGGAGAGATCGAAGGACTTTTTTCCCGTTTTATAGTCCACCACCCGCAGGTACAGCTTGCCATCCCTGACCCAGCCGTCCACCCGGTCCACCTTGCCCACCAGGCGCAGGGAAATATCCCCCTGCGCAACGGACAGGGCGGGCAGATCCGCATCCCGGCCGCCGAAGCTCAGCTCAAAGGCCAGGAGCTTGAAATCCGACTGGCGCATCTCATCGGCCACGTTATTGACGATGGCGCAGGCCGTCTTCTGCAGACGCTCAAAAAGGTAGCGGAAGCGGGCACTCTTTTCGCTGTAATGATCGATCCTTGTATCGGCGTATTCCCGGATATACCGCTGCACCAGCGCATCCAGCTCCGGCTGGGCAACGCAGTCGAACCCGCCCTTGTCCCGAACCGCCCGGAGGACATTTTCCAGCAGATAGTGGAGGAAGGTGCCGATCTCCGGGGCCTGAAAGCCCGCGCTCTTGCGCTCCTTGGCCTGGAGGCCGTACTCCATGAAGTAGCCGAAATGACAGCTTTTCATGCGGTCCATCCGGGAGGCGGACATCTGCACCTGGGTGCCATAGAGCGCCCGCACCGCTGCAGGAGACAGTCGGCCGCGCTCCAAGAGCCGGGCACGCTGTATGGCATCCAGCACGCGGCTGCCGGACGCATCGGCGCGGAAAAACGCTGCCAGATCGCTATGGGGATACCGGCCCGCAGCCTCCAGAGCGGTGGCGGGGACCGTGAAGCGGTACTGCCCGTCCTCCCGCTGCACGGAAACATCCGGCAGAAGCCGGCGGATGCGCTCCACCACAAAGGCCGGGCGCAGCGCCGAGCCGTCCAGTGAAACCGTGGGATAGCTGACATGGAGCAGCTCTGTGGGGCGGGTCAGGGTGGAATAGATATTTTGCAGCTCATTATCCAACTCGTCAAAGGAGGCATCCGAAAGGGGCAAGTCCTGCTCCTGCAGGAAGGCCCGGTCCCGGCGATCCAATATCCCGCCGGATGGCGCCACCTGCGGCAGCAGGTGATCGTTGCAGCCCAGGAGAAACAGCGCGCGAACGGTGCGGCGGTCGGCACGGGTCATCTCGCTGACCCGGACCTGATCCAGGGCCGCCGGTATGGTGGCCACGCTGTACTGGGTCAGCACCAGGCGCAGCATGCGGCAGAATTCCTCCCCGGTGAGCGGGGTATCCCCCAGACTTTCCGCAAACTGATCCAGAACATTGCAGAATATCTCCCAAAGCTGGCGGTACTCCTCCGCCGTCTGTACCCGGCCAGACTCCCGCAGGTGGGCCGCCTCCTGCTGCAGAAGCTGCGGCACCCCGGCCTGCCGGGCAAATTGGTAGAGCGCCGCCGCCTTGTCCCGGGCCGCCGAAGGGCTGCGCATGTTCTCATACAGCGGCAGCAGGGGGCGGCGCACCTTTTCCCGGATGGCGTTGATCTCCGCCAGACGCTCCATGCGCTCCGGGGTGTCTTCGGCGCCGTAGCCGTCGGGACTGGCCGTCCAGGGGTTGTCCCGGAGCCACATGCTGCCGCGGATCTCCCAAAGGATCACATAATTTTCCAGTATATCGCACTCCCCGCGGTCAATGCCCGCCAAGCCGGTCTTCAGATAGCGGAACATATCCTCATATTCAAAGCCGCCGGTGGCCGCGTCCAGTGCTCCCAAAACCAGCAGCAGAGGCGGCTTGCGCAGGATATCGCTGCGGCGGCTGATATACACGGGGATCCCATCCCGGGCAAAAACATGCTCCAGCACAGGGCCATACTCCGCCAGATTCCGGGCGGTGACGGCGATGTCACGGCAGCGATAGCCCTCTGTCAGCATCCGGCGGATCCGGGCGGAGACATACTCCACCTCGGCGTAAGCCGTGGAGGCTTCATACAGGGCCACGGCGCTGCCTCCCCCCGGCCGCGCCGGAGACGCGGCGCTGAAAAAATATTTCTCCAGATGGGCAAGGGGCGTATCCTCCGCCGACTCCATGAAGTCCATGGTGCAGCGCTGCCCGGCCTGCTGCGCCATGCGGACAAGGCGCTGGCGCTGGCGATAGGCGTTCTGAAAAATCTCCGATGGGGCCTTGTCCCCCAGCAGAGTCACGGTCACGCTGCCGGCCTGCTGCAGCGCCGTGAGAAGGATCCCCTCCTCCACCTTATTAAAATACGAAAAGCCGTCGAAGTACACGTCTTTCCCCCGGAGGTAGGAGGAGTCCGGCAGGGCATCCCGCAGCTTCTGCACCCGGGAACGGGCGTCCCGGCCTCCGGCACGCAGGCGGGCATCGTAAGCGGCGTACAGCAGGGCAATATCCCGCAGCTTATCCCCCCCCTGTCCCGGCGCATTCTGCACCCGGGCATACAGCTCCTGAGGTGGGATCTCATAGGCATACAACTCGTCCATCAGGGCCACCAGCTGCTCCAGAAATGCCGCCCGACGGGAGGGATTGTCAAACACACGCAGGCCGCTCCCCACCTCCTGCAGCGCCATGCGCATGGTGAGCAGCTTGCCGCCGCCGTCCAGCGTGAAATCTGCCAGCCCGCCTACTTCTCCCAGCACACGGCCGGAAAGGTTGCGCAGGCTCAGCACCTCCGCATTGCGGCTGGCCGTATCGCCCAGGGCGCGGCACAGCTCCACCTCCGCCTCGTGGGACACATGCTCCGGGACGATCAGGATCTGGTCCCTCTCGTGCCGGTTTTTCTCGATGGTCTCCAGCACCCGGGCTGTTTTTCCGGCCCCGGCCCGTCCGATCCATAGGTGCAGCATTCACTCGTCCTCCCCTGCAGATTTGTTGATTCATTTTGATTATACCATGACGGAGCGTCGGGCGCAAACCTTCCCCCGGTCATTTTTTTAGCCGGAAGGCCCTGTAAACCACTTGACATTTGCCCGGAAAATTCATATAATAAATAAGCTGTGATTTAATCGGGGCGTGGCGAAGCTTGGTATCGCGCATGGTTCGGGTCCATGAGGCCGAGGGTTCGAATCCCTCCGCTCCGACCAAAAAAACGACGATTTTCCTTTGAAGATCGTCGTTTCTTTTTCATTCTCTTCACTTTTCACCCGTTGTTTCTCCCAAATCGCCGCTTTCAGACGAGCGAGACCTCCGGCTTAGCCGGAGGTCTTGCCTTTCATAGCTCTGAGGTCTTCACTGTTCCCACTGCAGGCACTGGTCTGCAAGGAGCGCAAAGGAGATCACATCTCCCTCCGCCACGGCCATGCCCTCCGGCAAAACGACCCGCAGCAACTGCGCATCCGCATCCTGAACCGGGCGCAGCACCGCCACCGTATCATGCAGGTCGCAGATGACCCGGCAGACCCTGGCGGTATACCCCTCCCGGGCCAGCACGATGGCGCTCTCCGGAACGGCAACCGTGACCTGCTCCGATGCCGCCTGCAGCGGCAAAACCATCTCCCATCCGTCAATGCGCACACCGCCTTCACAGCGCCGCCCGGGCAGGAAGTTTCGCAGACCCACAAGGCGGGCGGCACACTGGGTAGCCGGGTGGTGCACAAGCGTCTCCATATCCGTCACCGGCAGGGAAGCGCCGTTATCCATGATGCACACGCTGCGGCAGCTGCGGAAGCACTCCCCCAGATCGTGGCTGACCCACAGGATCGGACCGCTGAAATCCGACAGGAAATCGGCCAGCTCCATTTCCAGATTCCACTTCAAAAACCCATCCAGCGCGGAGAAGGGCTCATCCAGCAGGATCGCCCGAGGCTCCGAGGCCAGGATGCGGGCCAGAGCCACCCGCTGCTGCTGCCCGCCGGAGAGCTGGGCCGGATACTTCTTCTCCAGCCCCTCCAGGCGAAAGCGGCGCAGCTGCTCGGAGGCCCGCTGCTGCTTCTCCCCCCGGCTGCCGGAGCGGATGCCACACTGGATATTTTGCAGGACAGTCATATTGGGAAACAGGGCATACTGCTGGAAGAGATAGCCCACCTGCCGGCGCTGGGGCGTCAGGTCGATGTGTTTTTCGCTGTCAAACAAGGTCTCCCCGTCCAGAACAATACGGCCCTTATCGGGGGTCATGATCCCGGCGATGCACTTGAGCGTCACGCTCTTGCCGCAGCCGGAAGCGCCCAGCAGCGCCATGGTGCCGCTGCCGGTCTCAAACTTCGATCGCAGCAGAAAGCTGCCCAGCTTTTTTTCAATGTCCACCACAAGGCTCATGCGCTCTGCCTCCTTCCCCGGCCCGCCGAAGCAAGCAGGTTCTTCTTCTCCAGCATGTTTACTATCAGCAGGATTACGGCGGAGATGCCGATGTTTACCAGCACCCATTTCAGGGCCAGGGGGTCGTTGCCCACCTGCCAGAGCTGATAGACCGTGGTGGACACGGTGGCGGTTTTGCCGGGGGTATAGCCGGCGATCATGCTGGTGGCACCATATTCGCCCAGGGCCCGGGCAAAGGCCAGCACCACGCCGGCCAGAACGCCCTGGCGGCAGTACGGCATGCGGATGCGCCAGAATATGTATGTATTGGACAGGCCCAGGGTCTGGCCCGCATAGGCCAGCGTCTCGTCAAAAGCCTCGAATGCGCCGCGCACCGTGCGGTACATCAGCGGAAACACCACTACAACCGTGGCAAAAATGGCCGACCACCAGGTCATCACCATCCGGATGCCGAAGGTCTCCAGCACCCACGCGCCGATGAGCCGTTTAGGCCCGAAAACGCGCAGCAGCAGGTAGCCCACCACCGTGGGCGGCAAAACCAGCGGCAGCGTCAGGATCACATCCAGAACGCCTTTGACCAAACGCGGGAGCTTAGCAATATAGTAAGCGGCGGCGATGCCGGCAAAAAACACCACCACTGCCGAAATGGCCGCGATACGCAGGGAGTTTAATAGGGGATACCAATCCATAAGGGACCTCCTGAAAAAACGGGATGTGGGCAGGGCGCTTTACGCGCCCTGCCCGATAAGGGGAAATGCGTATAAAATCACTTGCTCAGGGGGGTGAACAGAACCTTTTCAAACTCGGAGGAAGCCTCGGCGCTCTGCAGATACTGCAGGAAGTCGGCAGCCGCGGCCTGCTGCTTGGAGGCGTTCAGCACAGCGGCGGGATAGATGACCTGGCCGCACATATCGGCGGTGGCCTCAGCGGCAACCGTCAGCTTGGCGGAATAAGCGTCGGAGGCATAGATGATGCCGCAGTCCACGGTGCCCTCGGACACGGCAGTGGTGACTTCCTTCACATTGGAGCCATAGGTCAGCTTATCGGCAATGGCGCTCTCATCGATGTCATAGAACTTGAATATCTTCTGGGTGTACTGACCCACGGGCACATCGCTGTTGCCGATGGCCAGCTTCACATCGCCGCTCTTGAGCAGCTCAGCTAGCTTGTCAAAGCTGTCAATGCCCTTATCATTGCCCTCGGCCACAGCCAGCGCCACCTTGTTCTCCAGCAGGTCAATGCGGCTGCCCTCCACCAGCAGATCCTGGCCCTTGGGATTCTTCTCGGCATCGTCCTTCAGCGTGCCGTCCAACGCGTTCATCTGCTTGGGAGCAGCGGAAATGAACAGGTCGCACACAGCGCCCTCCTGGATCTGGGTCAGCAGCTTTCCGGAGGAATCGAAGTTGAAGCTGATCTTCACGTTCTCATTGGCAGCCATGTACTTTTCGCCGATGGCGGTGAGGGACTCGGTGAGGGAGGCGGCGGCAAACACCGTCAGATCCACGGGATCGGAAGCCTTGTCATCAGTCTTATTATCATCGGCCTTATTGCCGCAGGCCACCAGGCTCAGAGCCATGACCAGCGCCAGAAACAGGGGAATAAGCTTTTTCATCGTGGCTGTTCCTTTCCGTTTTTCAGTATTCTAAATCATCGCAGTATTCTTGCGAGGATAACGCTCAGCATTTGTTGTGCGCTCTCCCGGGCGCACAGACCGGTTTATTTTCCGAAGGGGCAGATGGGATAATGGCACTCCTTGCAGCCCAGGCACAGACCGCCCTCACCCAGGGCGGCGATGTCACTGCGTGTTACGGGTATATCTGCCGCTACCTTGGGCAGGATCAGGTCAAAAATCGTGGCACCGGCATACATGACGCAGCCGGGGAGACCCATGACGGGCAGGCCGTCCTCAAAATAGCCCAGAAGGAACATGGCACCGGGGAGCACCGGGGCTCCGTAGCAGACAATGTCCGCGCCGGCGGCCCGGATGCCGCCGGGGGTATTGTCATCCGGATCCACGCTCATGCCGCCGGTGCAGAGGATCATGTCCGGCTTTTTAGCGCGCATGGCCAGCACTGCGTCCCGGACATTCTCCACGCCGTCGCCGGAATAGACCACCTCCAGCGTCTCAATGCCGCAGGCCTTCAGCTTGTCGATGACCACGGGGGTAAAGGTATCCTTGATGAGACCCTTTTTCACCTCGCCGCCGGTGGCGACGATGCAGGCGGTCCTGCGTACAAAGGGTCTCAGTGCCAGCAGCGGCGTCCGGCCCGCGGCCTGCTCCGCCTTTTGCAGCTTTTCCTCGGCGATAATCAGGGGTATCACCCGCATGCCCGCCAGCTTATCGCCCTTGCGGACGGCGGTGCCGCCCTTGCGAGTAGCGATCATCACCTCGTCCTGGCTGTTCACCTCCAGAAGGCGGGAGCTATCCACCAGGAACAGGCCGTCGCAGGCGGCCTTCAGCTCGATTTTGCCCTCTTTCACCTCGCTGCGGGTCATGTTCTCCTGGCCGCACAGCTTAAGCAGCCGCTCCGCCGCGTCGTTCTCGTGTACCATGCCGGGGGTCATCTCCCAGACATACAGATGCTCTTTGCCCATGGACAGCAGCACCGGAATGTCTTCCTCCGTGACCACATGGCCCTTGCGGAACCGGGCATCCTTATACTGATCCTTGATGATCTGGGTCATATCGTGGCAGAGCACATGGCCTACCGCGTCCTCTGTTCGTATCAGCTTCATTTCAGCACCTCGATCTCGTCTCCGGCCTGCACCCGGCCCTCTTTCACCACCACGGCAAAAATCCCCTCCGTGGGCATAACGCACTTGCCGGCGGTGCGTTTGATCTCGCAGTCGTTATGGCACTGCTTGCCGATCTGGGTGACCTCCAGCTCCGTCTCCCCCACTCTCAGATGTGTCCCCACGGGCAGATGCTTCAGATCAATGCCCCGGGTGTTGATATTCTCCGCAAATACACCGGCATCCAAGGGAATGGGGCAGATGGCACGCATGGTGTCCACGCTCTCGTCCGCCAGCAGGCTCACCTGCCTGTGCCAGTCCCCGGCGTGGGCATCGCCCACGATGCCGTGGTGGCATTTCAGATCGATATAGGGCACCTTGTGCTTGCGCACGCCCTTTTTTTCACTGATATTCACCGCCGTAACAGATGCCATTCTTTACACCTCTGCTTCATATACTCCGCTCTTGCCGCCCTCTTTGTAGAGCAGCTTAATATCCGTGACGGTCATGTCTCGCTGTACCGCCTTGCACATGTCATATACCGTCAGGGCCGCCACAGAGGCCGCCGTCAGCGCTTCCATTTCCACGCCCGTCTCCCCCCGGCAGCACACCTCGCTGTAAATATGCAGCGCGGTATTCTCCATCTCAAAGGCGATATTGATCTTCGTCAGCAGCAATGGATGGCACATGGGGATCAGCCCGCTGGTATTTTTCGCGGCCATAATGCCCGCCACCTGCGCCACGGCCAGCACATCGCCCTTGCCGATGGAGCCCTCCCGGATCCGATCCATGGTGCTCTCTGCCATATGCACCGTAGCCGTGGCCCGGGCTATACGATAGGTCTGCTTCTTTTCGCTCACGTCCACCATGTGGGCGCGGCCCTGCTCATTGAAATGTGTCAGCTCCAAGTCAGTCAACCTCCAATCGCAAACATGCCCCGGTGCGTCTGTGTTCTGCCGGTCTGCTCCATATGGTGCCGCTCCGGCTTCCCGCGAATACCGCTGCGCAGCGCCTGCTCCAGCGCTGCCCCCGTGAGACCCCGCAGCGGGATCTCCGCATCCGAATGCAGGCAGGGCTTCAGCTTGCCGTCCGCCGTGATCCGGATACGGGAGCACTCAGCGCAGAAGGCGCAGCTCATGGGCTCAATAAGCCCCACCGTTCCCTGCCCGTCCGGCAGGCGATACAGCGCGGCAACGCCGCTGTGTCCCGCGGGGCGCAGCTCCGGCACCCGGTCGATCACCGTCTGCGCCGATAAAAACCGCTCCTGGGGCCAGGAGGCGCAAACGCCCATGGGCATCAGCTCAATAAACCGTACCTGCCACGGTCTATCCACTGTCAGGCGGACAAAATCCTCAATTTCATCATCATTCACGCCGCCCTGCAGCACACAGTTGATCTTCAGATCCCGGAACCCGGCCGCCTGGGCAGCCTCAATCCCCCGCTGCACATTCGCCAGCTCACCCGTGCGGGTGATGGCCCGGTAGCGCTCCGGCCGGAGGGTGTCCAGGCTGACGTTCAGCCGATCCACGCCGGCCCGGCGCAGTGAAACGGCAAGCTGCGGCAAAAGGGTCCCATTGGTGGTCAGGCAGAGCTCCTCCACCCCCGGGATCTGCCGCAGCATGGCACACAGATCCACGATCCCCCGGCGCACCAGTGGCTCCCCGCCGGTCACCCGGATCTTGGTCACGCCCAATTTCACCGCAGCGGCTGCAAAATCCCGCAGTTCCTCCAGAGAGCACAGCTCCCCGTGCCCCCGCTTTATGACGCCGCCCTCCTCCATGCAGTACCGGCAGCGAAGATCGCACAGGTCCGTTACCGACAGTCTGAGATATGTAATACTTCTGCCCAGTATATCCTGCATATAATATCCCTTTCCTTTTCTTGTTAATCTTATCATCAGGACTGCTGTATTTCAAATGGAGTGTTCGATATTATCGGATTTTGTTTCGTATTTGTCGGATTTTTCTTGACAGGCGATTATTAAATAAGTATTCTGATGAAAAAGAGGTGACGACTGATGGTTGATGGCAATATCATTCTATCCGTGGCCAAGGCCATGGAGCTGCTGCAAGTATTGAGCCAGGCCGGAAAACCGCTGCTGCTGAGGGAACTGACCGCCCTGTGTGACTACCCCAAGAGTACGGTGTTCGGCCTGCTGACCACAATGCGCAAATACGACATGGTGACCCAGACGCCGGACGGGCGCTACACGCTGGGCCTGCGGCTGTTTGAGTACGGCAGACAGGTAGAGCGGTCCTGGGACATCTCCCAGGTGGCGCACCCCTACATGGAGCACCTGTGCCAGCAGACGGGGGCCTCGGTGGTGCTGTCCGTCCGGGAGGGCAGCAGCATCATCACGCTGGATCAGGTGGAGATGCACGGCGGCCTGCGCATTGTGTCCGATGTTGGCTCCCGACTGCCCATTTACTGCACGTCCCAGGGCAAGGTTTTTCTGGCACATATGAGCCGTGCCGGGGCCGAATCCCTCCTGCGGGGCCTGCATATGAACCAGTTTACGCCCCATACCATCACCGATCTTCCCTCCCTGCTGCGGGAGATCGACGCCTGCCGGGCCAACGGCTACGCCATTGAAAATGGCGAATATAAGATTGGCCTGCGCTCCATCTCCGCCCCGGTCCACACTGTGGAGGGCGATGTGCGCTATACCGTGGGGGTGATCGGCATGTTCCGCAGTGTCCACTCCGATGAGTTTCGCACAGCGCTGGAGCAGGTGTGCAGCACCGCAGTCATGATCTCCACCGCCCTGGGCTACAGAGAAAAGGAGGAATCCACATGAGCTATACAGCAGCCGTCTTCACCGTCAGCGACCTGGGCAGCCAGGGACTCCGGCAGGACACCAGCGGCCCCGCCGTGTGCGCCATGCTGGAGGAGGCGGGCTTCCAGACGGTATACACCGCCATCCTGCCGGATGACCGCCAGCAGATCAGCGCCGCACTGCGCAGCTGCGCCGATGAAAAGAGGATCGACCTCATCGTCACCACCGGCGGCACCGGTCTCTCCCCCCGGGACGTAACGCCGGAGGCCACAGCCGATGTCATAGAGCGCGAGATCCGGGCCATCCCGGTAGCCATGTGGGTAGAGGGGCTGAAGATCACCCCCCGGGCCATGCTCTCCCGCGCCGTGGCCGGTACCCGCGGCAGCAGCCTCATCATCAACCTCCCCGGCTCCGAGAAAGCCGCGCGGGAAAATCTGGCCGCCGTCATCGGCGCGCTGGAGCACGCCCTGCACATGATCGCCGCCGAGGGCCACGGATAAGCTCCCCTTTTCCCGGGGCACTTCCCCGCCTGCGCGGAGATATTCCCCGGCAGCGCGATATAACGGCATATGTACTCCCCCAAGAGTCCCGACGGGGCCCTTGGGGGACATTATTTTGTGTTTCCGGCGCATCTAATTTCCACATTTTGCGTTCTTTGTCTGTTCCTCCAAAATTTCGCCTTGATTTTTGGCGCAGATTTGCACCATATTTTGTGTCCTTTCCTCTTGTAATGCCACAACATATAGTGTACTATAAACATGTCGCACAATACTTGCCCCCGGGGGCAGAGGAGGATACAAGAATGAAGATCATCAAGCGCAACGGTTCTGAAGCGGTTTTTGACATCACCAAGATCATCGTCGCCATCACTAAGGCCAACGAGTCCGTGGAGGAAGCCGACAGAATGACCCCTGTGCAGGTGCAGCGCATCGCCGAGTCCGTGGAGCTCCAGTGCCAGAAAATTGGCCGCGCCCCCACGGTGGAGGAGATTCAGGACATGGTGGAGCACTACATCATGGCTCACGGTGCCTTTGAGGTGGCCAAGCACTACATCACCTACCGCTATACCCGTTCCCTGGTGCGCAAATCCAACACCACCGACGACAAGATCCTCTCCCTCATCGAGTGCAACAACGAGGAGGCCAAGCAGGAGAATTCCAATAAAAACCCCGTGGTCAACTCCACTCAGCGGGACTATATGGCCGGCGAGGTCAGCCGTGACCTCAGTGAACGCATCCTCCTGCCCCAGGAGATCGTAGAGGCCCACCGGGAGGGCATCATCCACTTCCACGACAGCGATTATTATGCCCAGCACATGCACAACTGCGACCTGGTGAACCTGGAGGACATGCTGCAAAACGGCACCGTCATCACCGGCACCCTCATCGAGCGGCCCCACAGCTTTGCCACCGCCTGCAATATCGCCACCCAGATCGTGGCCCAGGTGGCCAGCAACCAGTACGGCGGCCAGTCCATCAGTCTCACCCACCTGGCCCCCTTTGTGGAGGTCAGCCGCCAGAAGATCCGCAAGATCGTCCAGGGTGAAATGGCCTCCATCGGCGTGGATCCCGGCGAGGAGAAGATCAGCGAGCTGGTGGAGACCCGCCTGCGGGAAGAAATTCGCCGGGGCGTGCAGACCATCCAGTACCAGGTGGTGACCCTGCTGACCACCAACGGTCAGGCCCCCTTCATCACCGTGTTCATGTATCTGAACGAAGCCCGCAACGAGCGGGAGAAGAAAGATCTGGCCATGATTATCGAGGAGATGCTCCTCCAGCGCTACCAGGGCGTGAAGAACGAAAAGGGCGTGTGGGTCACCCCCGCCTTCCCCAAGCTCATCTACACCTTGGAGGAGGACAACATCCACGAGGGCTCCCCCTACTGGTACCTGACGGAGTTAGCCGCCAAGTGCACCGCCCGGCGCATGGTGCCCGACTACATCTCCGAGAAGAAGATGAAGGAGCTCAAGGGCGATGTGTACACCTGCATGGGCTGCCGCTCCTTCCTGACCCCTGACCGCTTCACCGACGCGGGGGTGGGCAACATTGCCAACGCCGGGAATTACGAGCCCGGCAAGCACAAGTACTATGGCCGCTTTAACCAGGGTGTGGTCACCATCAACCTGCCGGATGTGGCTCTGTCCTCCGGCGGCAATATCGAGAAATTCTGGAAGATCTTTGACGACCGGCTGGAGCTATGCCACCGGGCCCTGCGCTGCCGCCACGACCGCCTGCTGGGCACCGTTTCCGACGCCGCCCCCATCCTGTGGCAGTACGGCGCTCTGGCGAGGCTTAAAAAGGGTGAGCCCATTGACAAGCTCCTCTACGGCGGCTACTCCACCATCTCCCTGGGCTACGCGGGCCTGTACGAGTGCGTGAAGTACATGACCGGTAAGAGTCACACCGATCCCTCCGCCACCCCCTTCGCCCTGTCCATCATGAAGAAGATGAACGAGAAGTGCCAGGAGTGGAAGACCGCCGAGGACATCGACTACTCCCTCTACGGCACCCCTCTGGAGTCTACCACCTACAAGTTTGCCAAGTGCCTGCAAAAGCGCTTCGGCATCATCGAGGGTATCACCGACAAGGGCTACATCACCAACAGCTACCACGTCCACGTCACCGAGCCCATTGACGCTTTCAAGAAGCTGGAGTTCGAGGCCCAGTTCCAGCATCTGTCCCCCGGCGGTGCCATCAGCTATGTGGAGGTGCCGGACATGCAGAACAACATCCCCGCCGTGCTGGAGGTGATGAAGTTCATCTATGACCACATCATCTATGCTGAGCTGAACACCAAGAGCGACTACTGTCAGGTCTGCGGCTGGGACGGCGAGATCGAGATTGCGGAAGAGGACGGCAAGCTCATCTGGAAATGTCCCCAGTGCGGCAACACCGACCAGGACAAGATGAACGTGGCCCGCCGTACCTGCGGCTACATCGGCACCCAGTTCTGGAACCAGGGCCGTACCCAGGAGATCAAAGAGCGCGTGTT
>URSX01000030.1 GCA_900550615.1 uncultured Eubacteriales bacterium | reverse complement strand
GTGTTAAGCACGCCGCCAGCGTTCGTCCTGAGCCAGGATCAAACTCTCTATAAATGGTATCTAAACAGCTCCTGAGAGCCGTTCAAATCTTTACAGAGCTATTTGTCATAGCTTCAAAAACTTTTTATACTTAGTTCCGCGGGTAATTGACTTAACCCCGCTTCCCCAAGTTTTAGTCGCACTTTTCAGTGCTCCCGTCTGGTGCTTTTCGTTTCGTTCGTTGTTTAATTTACAAGGTACACGCTCCATGCGGAACATTTGTTATTATACTGCGTTATGCCAGCCATGTCAAGTACTTATTTCAACTTTTTTCAAGTTTTTTCAGCACTCTCCGGCCGACCCCGCAGCCGCCGTCTCTCGACGACTTTGTTACTTTACCACATCCGCCTACGCCTGTCAATACCTATTTTTACTTTTTTTAATTTCTGCCCTCATTTGTACTTATGCTCTTTCTTTTTGAATAAGGCTGTGTTATAATAAGGCGCAAATTTACAAGGAGAATCGCCCTATGACACCCTATTCCTTTCTCTTGTTTGACGCGGACAACACCCTATTTAATTTTGACGCGGGCAACCGCCGGGCCTTCAGCGCCGTGTGCCAGGCCTGCCATCTGCCGGACAGCGACGAGCTTTTCCATATTTATGAACAAGCCAATGCGGAGATGTGGGGTGCGTTTGACCGGGGCGAATGTACCAAGGATTTCCTTGTTGTTGAGCGATTTCGTTTGTTTTTAGAGCGGGCCGGTCTGCAGGCTGACCCGGTTCGATGCAACAAGATTCATCTTAGCACTTTAGCGACCAACACCGTCCTGCTGCCCCACGCTCTGGAGGTTTGCCGGGCTCTGGCCCAAACCCACAGCCTATATATCGTTACCAATGCTGTGGCTGCCGTGCAGAAGGCCCGCCTGGCCGCCAGCGACCTCCAGCCTTATATCACGGACGCCTTCATCTCGGAGGACGCCGGGGCAAGCAAGCCCTCCGTGGCCTATTTTGACTATGTTTTCTCCCGTATCCCCGGCATCACCAGGGAGAATTGCCTGCTCATTGGCGACTCCCCCTCCAGTGACCTGCAGGGGGCCAACAACTACGGCATTCCCTGCTGCTGGTATAATCCCCGGGGTCTGGCCCGGCCCGATGGAATGCGCATCGACTACGAGATTCGGGATCTGCCGGAGCTGCTGCCTATCGTGGATCTCTAATAAAAAACCATCCACACCATCGGTACCGATGGTGTGGATGGTTTTTATGTACCCGATTATAACCAATTATAAATAGAACACTTCGCTTAACGCCGGGCGGGCGTACTGCGCCTCCAACTCGTGCTGGTGGTAGAGATACCCGGCATCATCGAAATACTTGGCCCCGGAGGGGCAGCCCTTGACGCAGGCACAGCACTTGATGCAGATGCCCTTGACCTGCGACACATCCGCCGGGTCGATAGAGCCCATGGGACAGATCTCGGCGCACAGGCCGCAGCCGCCGCAGCGGGACATGTCCGTTTTGGGCTTCACCTTTAATATATTGATGGGGTTCCCGGCCCGATCCCGGGGGGTATAGTAGGGTCGGATGGGCTCCTGGCCCCGGACGGTCACAGGGGTCTGCGGGGCGGTTTCCCATGCAGCAGTCAATTCCGCCGTCCGGGCAGCAAGCTCATCCATCAGCGCCTCATCCCCGGCATTGGGCCGACCGGCCCCCAGCTCCCGGGAGAAGGAGTGTTCCCCCACAAAGGCTCCGGCGGCGATGGGATGCAGGCCGTCCGCTATGAGGATATTGCGCAGCTCTATGAGGGCATCGTCATAATTCCGGTTGCCGAAGAGCACCACCGGCACCGCCAGCGCGCCGCCGCCCATCACATTCTCCTTCAGAAACGGCAGGAGCACATTGGGCACACGCCCGGCATACACCGGCGTACCCAACACCACCAGATCCGTTTCCCCAAAGCGCAGACTCTCCTGTCGCACAGAGGGCCGGGAAAAATTCACCGTCTCCACCGGCAGCGCCAAGCGGGACGCGATACCCCCGGCGATGCGCTCCACCGTGCGGCGGGTGGTGCCGGTGCCGCTGAAATATACGGCCCATACTTGATTCAGCTTCATGGCGCGTACCCTCCTTACAGGTTGAAATCCTCCCGCTTCAAATCCCCGGTTTTCAGCTTCACCGGGCGGGGCGGCACACGCTTGAGCGGGTCATAGCGGAAGGCGCTGCAATGATGCTCCGCCGCCACGATGCCGCACTTGATGCACGCCACCTCCTCCTCGCTGATCCGGGTGCCCTTGGCGCAGTAGGCGCAGCGGGGATCGATCTTCTTTCGAAACAGCATAGCTCCTCCTTACAGCGCATCCAGCGTCACCTTGCCGCCCGAGGCGGAGGCATGGATATGGGTAATGGGATGGTCAAAGCTCTCGATGATGCGCACCGCCATGGGATCCTCCAGCTCCTTCTGGATGCAGCGGCGCAGATTCCGGGCACCGTAGGCGGCGGAATAGGACTGCTCCACCAGATACTCTACCAATGCGTCATCATAGGTGAAGGTAAAGCCCTTTGCCGATAGGGACTCCGTCAGCTCACGCAGCATGATGCGGGCGATGCCGGCAAAATTCTCCTTGGTCAGCTGGTGGAAATACACGATCTCATCCACGCGGTTGATAAACTCCGGGCGCAGGAAGGACTGCAGCGCCTTCATGACCCGCTCCTTATCCTGCTCGTCGCTGCTGCGGCCAAAGCCCACGGTACCGCCGGCGCTCTTGTCGGAGCCGGCGTTAGAGGTCATGACAATGACGGTGTTTTCAAAGTTCACCTTGCGCCCATGGGCATCGGTGATCTGGCCGTCGTCCAGAATTTGCAGCAGCACATTCAGCACATCCGGGTGGGCCTTTTCAATCTCATCGAACAGCACCACGGAGTAGGGCTTGCGGCGAATTTTCTCCGTCAGCTGGCCTGCCTCATCATAGCCCACATAGCCCGGGGGCGAGCCCACAATGCGGGACACCGAGTGCTTTTCCATAAACTCGGACATATCCAGGCGGATCAGGGACTCCGGCGCGTGGAAGAGGTCGTCGGCCAGCTGCTTCACAAGCTCGGTCTTACCCACGCCGGTGCTGCCCACGAAAATGAAGCTCACCGGCTTATGCTTGGGAGAAATACCCACGCGGTTGCGGCGGATGGCGGCGGCCACGGCGGCCACGGCCTCGTCCTGCCCCACAATATGCTGCTTCAGCCGGTCCTCCAGCTCCGACAGTCGCTTAAATTCCTCCTCCCGGATCTTGCTGGCCGGGATCTTCGTCCACAGCTCGATGACCCGGGCGATATTCTCCATGGTCAGCTGGGGTACACCCTTTTTCTCGATCTCCGTCAGCTCCTCCTGCAGGCGCATCTCCTGGCTGCGCAGTTCGGCGATGCGCTCATAGCGGGCATCCAGTTCCTCCTGGGTGAACTCCTTGCCCTCCTCGGGCTCGGCGGACATAAGCGTCTCCCGCTCGAAGGTAATGTTCTCCAGATCACGCTTGAGCTCCATGCGGCGATTGATGGAGGCATCGTGGAGGTTCAGGTCAGAGCAGGCCTCGTCGATGAGGTCAATGGCCTTATCCGGCAGGAAACGGTCGGTGATGTACCGCTCCGACAGGGCCACCGCCTGGCGCAGGATGCCCTCGGGGATCTGCACGCCATGGAATTCTTCATAGTAATGGGCGATGCCCTTGAGGATCTTCAGTGTATCCTCCATGTTAGGCTCCGCCACCGTTACCGGCTGGAAGCGGCGCTCCAGGGCGGAATCCTTCTCGATAAACTTGCGGTATTCATTGAAGGTGGTGGCGCCGATGACCTGGATCTCCCCACGGGAGAGGGCGGGCTTCAGGATATTGGCGGCGTTCATACTGCCCTCGGCATCCCCGGCCCCCACGATGTTGTGCACCTCGTCAATGACCAGGATGATGTTCCCGGCCTTGCGTATCTCCTCGATAAGTCCCTTCATACGGCTCTCGAACTGGCCACGGAACTGGGTGCCGGCCACCAGGGCCGTCAGGTCCAGCAGATAAACCTCCTTATCCCGCAGCTTGAAGGGCACCTGCCCGGCGGCGATGCGCTGAGCCAGGCCCTCGGCAATGGCGGTCTTGCCCACACCGGGCTCGCCGATGAGGCAGGGATTGTTCTTCTGGCGGCGGTTCAGAATCTGCACCACCCGCTCAATTTCCTCTTCCCGGCCGATGACAGCGTCCAGCTTGCCCTCCCGGGCGCGGCGGGAGAGGTTGATGCAGTAATTATCCAAAAATTTACGTTTTTTCTCCGTCTTACCGCCCTTGGCCTCCCGGCCCTGGCCAGAGGTCTCCCCGGGCTGCTTCTCCGCCGGGGTCTGACTGCCGCCAAAGAGACGGTTCAGGAAGGGGAAGGTGGCCGTCTTGCCGCTCTCGTCCTCGTCCTCGCTGTCATCCGTGGGCACATCCTCCAGCTCCTCGGCACCGCCGAAGGCCTGCATCATCTCCCCGCTGAGGCTCTCCAGATCCTCCGGAGTGATGCCCATGCGCTTCATCATATCCTCCACCTGGGGCAGGCCCAGCTTGGCGGCGCACTGCAGGCACAGGCCCTCGTTCACCGGCTCGTTTTTCTCATTCATCCGGGAGATGAACACCACGGCCACGTTTTTCTTACATTTCGAGCAAAGAGTAGGTTGCATAGTTTCCTCCGTTTTTTCCTGCCATCCAACCAGCGGATAGGCCTTGGGTTTACAGGGATGTGAACCAGTCCATGGGGGAATGATCCACAAAGAATCGAAGCAGGGCGGACTGGGCCACCATGTCCTCGGTGAGCACCAGCTGCAGCCGCAGCAGGAGCCACGCGGCAAAATACAGCAGCAGCGCCGCAACGCCCAGCCCCAGTACGCCGCCGCCCAGCAGATCCAGCAGGTGCAGCCCCGGGATCCGGGATGCCAGACGCAGGGCCCGCAGCACCAGCCTGCACAGCAGCATCAGCACCACAAAGGCCACCAGGTACACCAGAGCATAGGCCACCGACTGGGCGATGCCATCGGTGACGGCGGTGATGAGCGACTGGCTGGTCTGCTGCACCAGGGCGGTGATGCTGTCCGTCAGGCGGCGTGCGGTATCACCGAAAAAGCCGGCCTGCTCCACCAGGGACGCAGCGCTCTCGTCAGCGGCACCCGCCGTTATTTTTTTCTCCAGCAGGGGCCGGATCCATCGGGCTACCGTGCCCGACAGCGCCGCCGCGGCTATGCCCGCACCGATAAAGGACACCACGATGGCCGCAATGCCCCCCAGCGTCTGCAAAAAGCCACGCCTGGCCCCAATGCCCAGGCCCAGCAGGAGCACGCCCACGATAATCAAATCTACCCAAATCATTTTCAGTTCTCCTCTGCCTTACGGCAAATACAGGCTGGCAGATGTCAGGCCCACCAGCACCGCCGAGCCGTCCGACCGCATCAGCACCCGCCGGGCGGAGCTGACATCCTCCAGCGCAGCACACTCCCGCAGCTTCTGATCGTAGATCACCAGGCGATTGCTGTAGAGCACCGCCAGATAGCGCCCGGAGGCAGACAGATCCAGCACCTCATTGCCCACGGACAGGGAGGCGATCTCCTCGCCGGAGGCGTTCACCGTGGCCAGGTGCGTCTGGCCGCCGGAGGAATAGTTCTCCAGCAGCACGGCGGCAAATTTATTGCCGCCCAGGCTGCACCGGGAGAGGCTCGCGCCCTTATAGTCATAGGAAGCTACGGTGCCGTCGTTTTTCACGAAGCACAGGGCCTTGTCCGTGGCGGCGCAGAACGCGCCGGAGACAGTGCCCAGCTGGTAAACGCCCCCGGACAGCTCCACCTCGGCCTGCAGAGAGTCGGAGGTGAGCTTATAAAGCTGCAGGGTACTCTGAAAGCTGCCGCCGGTCTGGCCCATGGCCGCTGCGGCCATATAGTTCCCGTTTTCGGACACGGCGGCAGTCATCAGGTACTTCTGGGCCGAGTTAAATTCATACAGCGGCTCACCCTTGCCATTATAGACGGACACCGCCGTTTTATATCCTGTTTTTTTCAGGGTCACGGCAAATTGGCCGTCCCTACCCATCTCTGCAGAGAATATCTCCCCCTCCATGGTCATGGACTTCACAAGGCCCTTGGCATCCAGCAGGTACAGGCTCTTTCCGCCGATCTCATACACCGCGCCGAAGCCATCCGCCGCGCTGACAGCCACCTGGCCCCCTTGCAGTGCCTCGTGGTAGAGGGCGTTCCCCTTATCATCCAGCAGCGTAATCTCACTGCCGGAGGCCACCAGCAGGCTGCCGTCCAGATCCGCGTAGCACCCGGCGCCGTCCCCGTTATACTGGTAGAGCCGGGCGCAGCCGCTCTCGTCCTTTTCCGCGCGCATGTAGGCGATGCTGCGGCGCAGACCGTCAAAGGCGGTGCGATCCAGCAGGACGACGACCACCACCACTGCCAGCACCGCCAGAATCGCCAGCAGAAGCATCCGCAGCTTTCGCCGGGGCAGCTGTCTCTTTTTTACGCGTTTGGGGGCGGTCTGCTGCAAATCGCCCATTTCAAATTTCATCTGTTCCATTCAGTCTCTCATCCTCATACCAGACCCGTGTGAGATACAGACCGCCCGGCGGCGCCGTGGGGCCCGCCAGAGTGCGGTTGCCGGAGTCCAGGATCTCCGGGATATCCTCCGGCCGGAGCTTACCCTCGGCGGCGTAGAGCACCGTGCCGGTGATGGCCCGCACCATATTATACAGGAAGCCGTTGGCGCACACCTTCAGCTCCAGCAGCTCCCCCCGCCGCTCCACGCGGCAGTAATGGATGGTGCGCACGGTGCTTCTTACGTTGGTGCCCACAGAGCGGACGGCGGCAAAATCGTGGGTACCCTCAAACATCCGGGCCGCCCGGTCCATAAGCGTCTCGTCCAGCCGCTTGGGGTAAAAATACGCCCGGTGAACATAGAAGGGATTCTTGATGCGGGAATTATAAATGCGGTAGGTATATTCCTTCTTGATGCAGGAGCCGATGGCATTGAAATCCTCCGCCACCTCATAGGCCCGGCGCACCACGATATCCTCGGGAATATGGGTGTTCACCGCGAAGGGGATGCGCTCCACGGGGATGCGGGAATTTGTATGGAAATTGGCCACATAGTACTCCGCGTGCACTCCGGCGTCGGTGCGGCCGCAGCCCACGCACTTGATCTTCTCCCCGCACACCATGCTGAGGCCCCTTTCCAGGGTCTCGGCCACGGAAATTTCGGTTTTCTGCACCTGCCAGCCGTGATAGGCCGTGCCGTTATACATGAGTATCAGTGCAATATTCCGCATAGCGTATCCTTTCTCAAACGATCACAGGCCGAATTTTCCCAGGACGATAACGCCTGCCGCCAGGGCCACGAAGCCCGTCAAAACCAGCCAGTCCGCCGTCTTATAGCGCAGCACATGCAGGGCCGTGCGGCCCTCGCCGCCGTGATAGCACCGGCACTCCATAGCTGTGGCCAGCTCGTCGGCCCGGCGGAAGGCGGAGATGAACAGCGGCACCAGAATGGGCACCAGAGCCTTGGCCCGCTGGAAAATATTCCCGGATTCAAAGTCCGCGCCCCGGGCCTTCTGGGCGGACATGATCTTATCCGTCTCCTCAATGAGGGTGGGGATAAAGCGCAGGGCAATGGACATCATCATGCTCAGCTCATGCACCGGCGCCTTGATCTTCTTCAAAAAGCCCAGCAGGGACTCCAGGCCGTCCGTAAGAGAAATGGGACTGGTGGTATAGGTCAGAAGAAAGGTTCCCATGATGAGCATCACGATGCGCAGCATCATCTTCGCCGCCGCCACCAGGCCCTCCCAGGTGATGTGGCGCAGGAGCCACACATCGCAGATGGCCGTGCCCTTGGTGAAAAACAGGTTCATAACGGCCGTGAAGATGACGATGATGAGAATAGGCTTGAGGCCCTTGGTCAGGGACTTAAACGGTACCTTAGACACCAAAATGCTCGCCGCCAGCACCGCCGCCACAATGACGTAGGTCAGCACACTGTCCGCGCTGAACAGGGCCACGATATACAGGATCACCGCCAGGATCTTCGTCCGGGGATCCAGCCGGTGCACCAGCGTATTGCCGGGGAAAAACTGGCCCAGGGTAATATCCTTCAGCATGCCGCCTCGCCCCCCTTCAGCGCCAGGAGGCGGCGCACAAGCTCGTCAATGGTATACACGCTGCTGTCTGCCAGCAGGCCGCGCTTTTGCAGCTCCATGGCCACCTTTGTGACCTGGGGCACGTCCAGCCCCACCTGCAGCAGCTCCTCCGCCCGGGAGAATACCTCCTCCGGCGTGCCGTCCATCAGCTTATGGGAATGGCTCATGACCACAATGCGATCCACATTCCGAGCCACCTCCTCCATGGAGTGGCTCACCAGAATGACGGCGTTGCCCTTCTGCTTATGGTACGAGCGCAGCTGGGCCAGAATAGCCTCCCGGCCCCGAGGATCCAGCCCCGCCGTAGGCTCGTCCAGGATCAGCACCTTCGGCTCCATGGCGATAACCCCCGCGATGGCTACCCGGCGCTTCTGCCCGCCGGAGAGTTCAAAGGGCGACTTTTCCAGCATGTCCTCATCGATGCCCGCAAAGGTCGCCGCCTGACGCACCCGGCGGTCGATCTCCGAAGCATCCAGGCCCATGTTTTTCGGACCGTAGGAAATATCCTTATAAACGGTCTCCTCAAAGAGCTGATACTCCGGATACTGGAACACCAGGCCCACCTGAAAGCGCACCCGGCGAATCTCCTTGGGCTTTGCCCAGATGTCCTCCCCGTCCAGCAGAATTTCTCCGCCGGTGGGGCGCAGCAGCCCGTTCAGGTGCTGGATGAGGGTGGATTTCCCCGACCCGGTGTGGCCGATGATGCCCAAAAACTCCCCGGGCATGACCTCCAGGTCCACGTTATCAATGGCTTTGTGCTCAAAAGGTGTCCCCGCACTGTAGGTGTGCGTGAGAGCCTTCACTTGTAAAATCGGTTCCAATTTGCTTATTCCCCTTTATTTTTCACCGGAAAAGGCGCGGCAGATGGCATCTGCGCACTCCTCCACAGTCATGGCATCCAGCGGGATGTCCATGCCCCGGCTTCTCAATTCGTACAATAGCTCCACCGTGTCCGGCGCGGCCAGGCCCAGGGCCCGCAGCTCCTCCACCCGGGCGAACACCTCCCGGGGGGTTCCGTCCATGGCCACCTGCCCCCGGTTCATGACAATGGCCCGGTCGGCCTCCATGGCCTCGTTCATATGGTGGGTAATGAGCACCACGGTGATGCCCCGCTCCCGGTTCAGCTTGTGAACCGTGTCCAGCACCTCCCGGCGGCCTACAGGATCCAGCATGGCGGTGGACTCATCCAGCACGATGCACGCCGGTTCCATGGCGATGACCCCGGCGATGGCGACGCGCTGCTTTTGCCCGCCGGAGAGAAGGTGCGGCGCGTGGCGGGCATATTCCGACATGCCCACAGCCTCCAGGGCATCGTCCACCCGCTTGCGAATTTCCTCAGTGGGCACGCCCAGGTTCTCCGGGGCGAAGGCCACATCCTCCTCCACCACGTTGGCGACGATCTGGTTATCCGGGTTCTGGAACACCATGCCGATGCGCCGCCGTATCTCCAGCAGCAACTGGGCATCCTGGGTGTCCATTCCCTCCACCCAGACCTTGCCGCCGGTAGGCAGCAGCACCGCATTCATGTGCTTGGCCAAGGTGGATTTGCCGGAGCCGTTGTGGCCCAGAACCACCACAAAGCTCCCCTTTTCTATCTCCAGGTCCACCTCCCGCAGAGCGGAGGTCTCCTGCTGTCCCCCATCCTCCGCCGGATAGGCGAAGGTGAGTTTTTCTGTTTGCAGCATAATTGACATAGCTTTATCTCACTTTTACATCGCGCTTTTTATTCACTCATCCACCGGCCCGTGGCGCCGCAGGGCAGAGCCATGCCGCTATCGGTACACGGCAGACCCAGCTCGTCCCAGGTGACCTTGCCGCCCCGGTCCTTGCCGATGAGCATTTGCAGAATATATCCCAGCACCGAGGGTGCAAGACCCGTGGTGTACGAGTTTAATATCACGAAGAGGGGCTTATCCGACAGCACCCGGGCGCAGAGCTTCACGAAGGGATAGAGATTATCCTCCAGCTTCCACACCTCGCCTCCGGGGCCCCGACCATAGCTGGGCGGGTCCATGATGATGGCATCGTAGGTCTTGCCCCGGCGAATCTCCCGCTCCACGAATTTGGCGCAATCGTCCACGATCCAGCGGATGGGCGCGTCGGAAAGGCCGGAGACACGGGCGTTCTCCTTGGCCCAGGCCACCATGCCCTTGGCCGCGTCCACGTGGCATACGCTGGCCCCCGCCGCCGCGCAGGCCACCGTGGCCCCGCCGGTATAGGCAAAGAGGTTCAGCACCCGGATGGGCCGCCCGGCGTTTCTGATTTTCTCCATGGCAAAGTCCCAGTTGGCCGCCTGCTCCGGGAAAAGACCCGTGTGCTTGAAGTTCATGGGCTTCACCTGGAAGCGCAGATCCTTATAGCCGATGGCCCACTGCTCCGGGAGCTTGTGCTTGTCCCAGTGGCCGCCGCCGGTGGAGGAGCGGCTGTAGCGGGCGTTGGCCTGCCGCCAGCCGGGGTTTTTATGATCCGTCTCCCAAATGGCCTGGGGGTCGGGCCGTACCAGAATCTGCTGTCCCCAGCGCTCCAGCTTTTCCCCGCCGCCGCAATCCAGCAGCTCATAATCCTTCCAACCGTCCGCGATCCACATAAAGGGCCTACCTCCGCATATTAAGTCAATGTATTATACACCCAACCCCCTCTACCGTCAACACAAACGCAAAAAAAGAGAGCCTGCTGAGACTGTCGGAAAAATCCTCCGGGTTTTTCCGACAAAAGGATTGCAGTCTGCTGCGCGCATAATTTGTGCGCCGTTGGCGCATAAATTCCACACTGGCAGCCGGAGAAGTATTTTCTCTCACGCACAGGTCGCGAGAGAAAATGATTTGAATTTTTAGCGTCTGCGGACGCGAACCCTGCGAGGCTTATTTGACACGAGAAGAGGGCCTGCAGATGCAGGCCCTCTTCTTGGAAGTATGATCCCGTTCCGGACGCGCCGGTACTGTTACTTTTTCTTCCCCCGCAGGAGAAAGACCGCCGCCGTCACCGCAGCCGCCGCCGAAACAGCCGTGGCAGCAATGAGCAGCACCTGGCGGTGCTCGCCGACCGTCTGCTTGGCTTTATCCCAGGTGCAGCCTGCCGCCTTGCAGGTGCATTTTTTCACAAAGCCCGCTGCCGCGCAGCTCACAGACTTCACAAGGCCCGCAGCAAAGCCCAGAATGGCCTTCCCCGTTTCGCACATGGCGTCCAGCACGCGGCTGCCCGCCTCACGCATGGTTTCCATAACCTGTTCCATGTTCTGTACACCTCCTGTAATCGCCTTGGTTTTTATGCCTTATATTATAAGGTGAGCGTCTGCCGCCGTCAACTAATTTTTGGTAACAAATTCCCCCGGTTTCACCCATGCAGGCGGCATATTTCTCCCCGCCGGGGCATAAGCTTGTCTATCTCGATCGGAAAGGAAGGGCTGTCCTTGAAAAAATTTCTGCGCCGCTGCGGGGCGCTTTTGCTGGCCGTATGCACTCTATGGACCGTGGCTGCCACGGTAGAAAGCCGCTCCGTCCAAGCCGCGGCGGCAGCCATGCGCGAATCCTTTCACCTGCCGGGCCTGCTGCTGCGGCTGGAGCTGGGAGATCTGACGGGGGAAAAAAATATGAGCCTGTCCACCCTGCTATGCCTGCGCCAATCGCCTCTGCTGTGGGCGGCCTACGGTGCCCTGCCGGAGGAGGAGACTCCGGCCTCCGACGACACCCAAAACAATACCCAGCAGGCCCCGGTGGAAACACCCACTGGCGAGCCCGCCGGGCAAAGCGACCGAGCAGATGGGCTGACCTTTGCCGACAACGGCGCGCCCAGCCAGACGGTGATCCCCAGCTCCCCCAAGAGCTACACCGTCGCCGGTGATGTGTACATCAAAAACAGCTCCCAGCGCACCATCGACCCCGCGCTGCTGGACGGGACATTTCCCGCCAAGCTCAGCGGAGGCTCCGAGCCGCAGGTGCTGATCCTCCACACCCACGGCAGCGAGGCCTACACCATGCCCGCCGGCCAGGAATATGCCGCCAGCGGCTCCTACCGCACCGCAGACACGGAGAAGAACATGATCCGCATCGGGGACGAGGTGGCCGCCGTCCTCTCTCAGTACGGAATCTCCGTTCTCCATGACAGGCAGATCCACGATACGGACTACAACAGCGCCTATGACAAGAGCTATGACAGCGCCGCCGCTTATCTGGAAAAATATCCCTCCCTGGCCTTCGTGCTGGATATCCACAGGGACGCCATCTCCGACGCAGACGGCAAGCAGTACAAGGTGGTCAGCCAGGAGGATCCCCGGGCCGCCCAGATCAGCATCGTGCTGGGCAGCAATTACGACGCATGGATGGATAATCTCCGCCTTGCCGCGGCGGTACAGGGGCACCTGCTGGCAGAGCACCCCACTCTGATGCGGCCCATCATCATACGCTCCTGCGGATACAATCAGTCCCTGAGCACGGGGTCGCTGCTGGTGGAGGTAGGCGCCGCCGGAAACTCCCTGGACGAGGCGATCTATGCCGCGCGCCTGTTTGCAGCCGGGTTCGCCGAGACCATCGGCGGGGAAGAAAAGTAAAAGATCCGCCCCTTGGGGCGGATCTTTTTACGTGTGACATCAGTAGCCGATTTTTCTGTCCACCAGGCGCTTGAGACGGCGTCCGGCGGCGTAATTGCGCAGATCCTCGCAGAACAGCTCCACATCCAGGTCCCGGGTAATGCCCAGGGACATGTTTCCGCTGATGTGGGGCGTCAGCAGCAGGTTTTTGGTGGTCCACAGGGGGTGATCCTCCGGCAGAGGCTCCGGCACACAGACATCCAGCGCCGCCCCGGCCAGATGGCCGCCGTTCAGCGCCTCCATCAGCGCCTCCTGATCGATGGCACCGCCCCGGCCCACATTCACCACATAGGCATCCTCCGGCAGCAGGGCGATGCGCTCCCGGGAGAGGATATGCTCCGTGTCCCGGGTACCCGGCAGTGCCATGACGAGAATTTCCGTCTTGGGCAGAACACTGTCCAGATCCTTCAGGGTGTACATCTCGTCATAGGCGGGGTCGCCGGCCTTTTTCGTGCGGCGCACGCCCCGCACCACCTTGGCCCCCAAAGCCTTGGCCCGGCGGGCAAAATTGGTACCGATGTCGCCGGTGCCCAGGACGGTGATGCTGCTGCCGCAGATAGACCGTATGCTCAGTCCCTTTTCCCAACGATGGGCGCGCACGATCTCTTCAAACTTCGGCATCTGACGCAGCATCATCAGCGTCACCATGAGGATATGCTCGGAAATGGTGATGCCGTAGGCTCCGGAGGAGTTGCTCAGGAGCACGTTGGGATCGGGATAGAGATCGTCGTCCGTGTAGGCATCCACCCCGGCGAAGCTGCTGCAGAGCCACTTGAGGTTTTGGGCCGCCTTCAGCTCCCGGGGTGGGCAGAGGCCGTAAATGACCTCATAGTCCGCCGCCTTATCCGCCGGCAAATGGCCCTGGGTAAAATAATCCACCGCGAAGCCGCATTCGGCGGCTGTTTTATCAATGACTGCCCGGTGCTCCGGAGAAAAAAAGGATTCTACCGCCGCAATTTTTTTCATTTTATATACGCCTCCCATATTTTTTCTGCGCAGCGCATTCCGTCCGCTGCCGCCGAGAGAATGCCGCCGGCATAGCCGGCTCCCTCGCCGCAGGGGAACACGCCCCGTATATTACTCTCGCAATTTTCATCCCGCAGGATACGCACCGGCGCCGAGGAGCGGCTCTCCACCGCCGTCAGCAATGCGTCGCCGTCGGCAAAGCCCGGGAGCTTTTTCTCCAGCACCGGCAGCGCCTGCTCCAGAGCGCTGCAAATAAACTCCGGCAGGCACCCGTGCAGATCCCCGTAGCGCACGCCGGGCCGGTAGCTGGGCTTTACGCTGCCGCAGCCGGTGCTGGGCCGGTGCAGCAGAAAATCCTCCACCCGTTGGCACGGCGCCGTATAGCCGCCGCCCAGGCGGTAGGCCGCCTCCTCCAGCCGACGCTGGAAGGCAATACCCGCCAGGGGGTGACCGCTGCCGAAATCCTCCGGTGTTACGCTCACCAGCAGGCCGCCGTTGATGTTCTCGCCGCTTCTGGCGTACTCGCTCATGCCGTTGGTCACGGTGCGCCGGGGCTCCGAAGCCGCCGCCACCACCTGGCCCCCGGGGCAGACGCAGAAGGAAAACACGCCCCTGCCATCCGGCAGATGACAGGAGAGCTTATAGCTGCTCACCGGCAGGGCCGGGTGCCCGGCGTATTCCTTATACTGCACGGCGTCCATCCTGCTTTGCAGATGCTCGATGCGCACCCCCACGGCAAAAGGCTTGGCCACCATGGAAAGGCCCTGATCGTACAGCTGCTCCACCGTGTCCCGGGCACTGTGGCCCAGGGCCAGCACCAGCTGCCGGGCCGGGAGGGTATAGGCCCCCGCCGGGCCGGAAACGGCAATGGCCCGCAGCCCCCCGTCCTCCGTCTCCAGCTTCTCCAGCCGGTGGCCGAAGCGGATGTCCGCCCCCAGGGAGAGGAGCCTTTTCCGCAGCTCTATCAGGGTGATATGGAGCCGATCCGTGCCCACATGGGGCTTTGCATCGGTGAGGATACTCTCCGGCGCGCCGCAGGAGACCAGATGCTCCAGAATGAATCGGTGGCGGGGATCCTTAGTGCCGGTATTCAGCTTGCCGTCAGAAAAAGCGCCGGCACCGCCCTCGCCGAACTGCACATTGGACTCCGGCAGCAGCGCGCCGCCGGACCAGAACGCCTCCACATCCTTCTGCCGCTGCTCCACAGGCTGCCCCCGCTCCAAAAGAATGGGTCTCAGCCCGGCATTCGCCAGGATCAGCGCCGCAAACAGACCTGCCGGACCGGCACCTACTACCACAGGGGGCAGCTGCGGGGCCGTTGTCACCGGGGCGGGGAGCGCATACGCCACCGGCGCATAGCGCGTCACGTTTTTATCCCGGCAGCGGCGCAGCACGGCCTTTTCCCCGCGCACAGACACCGCCAGCGTATAAACCAGGTGCAGCGGCTGTCTTGCGTCCACGGCCCGGCGCAGGGCGGACAGGGAGAGAATATCCCCGGCGGGAACGCGCAGCAGCTGCGCCGCTTTGGTCAAAAGCTGCTCCTCTAACTGCTCCGGCTTCAGCTTCACCTGCTCCAGCTTCAGCAAATCGCTCCCTCCTTTACAAAAAAATCATAAAATTTAAAGCTTGGATTAAGATAAATGCATAGTATAGTAATTGAAATCGATAGTACACAGTATACAACATTTTTCCGCCGGCCACAAGCACCCCCCCAGGAAAAATGACGCAAAGATAGAAGACAGGAGGCAATCATTATGAGCGAAAACAACGAATTCAGACCGGATGAGCAGAGCTACAGCGATCCCAACAATCTGTACCACTATAATTACCGCACCCAGGAGGACCAGGGCTGGACGGAGACACCCGTCCTATCGAAGAAGCCCTCCTTCTGGCAGAAGACCGGCGTGAAGGTGACGGCCCTGCTTTTGAGCTGTGCGGTGATCGGCGGCGCGGCGGGCTACGGCGGCGCGGCGCTGTCCAAAAGCGGCAAGACTACCATCCAGCAGAGCAATCGTACTGCCCAGGAGGTTACAGTGAAAAAGGTCACCGGCCAGGCCCTCATGTCCCCCGCAGAGGTGTATGCCTCCACAGTAAACAGTATTGTGAGCATCAACTGCTCCGCCGTGTCCACCAACATTTTCGGCCAGAGGGTGGAATCGGCCTCCTCCGGCAGCGGCTTTGTCATCACCCAGGACGGCTACATCGTCACAAACCACCATGTCATCAGCGGCGCATCCTCCGTGACCGTGACCATGTATAACGGCACGGAATATCCCGCCACCGTGGTGGGCAGTGACAGCGACTACGATGTGGCGGTGCTGAAGGTCAACGCCACAGGCCTGCAGCCTGTGACCCTGGGCAGCAGCAAGGATGTGAATGTAGGCGATACAGTGCTGGCCATCGGCAATCCCCTGGGCGAGCTGACCTTCTCCATGAGCCAGGGCATCGTGTCCTGCTGTGACCGTGCCATCAATGTGGATGGCACGCCCTTCAACATGATCCAGGTGGATGCCTCCATCAATCCCGGCAACTCCGGCGGCCCGCTAATGAACCTGTACGGCGAGGTGGTGGGCATTGTATCCGCCAAGTACTCCAGCTATTCTGACACCTCTGTGGAGGGCCTGGGCTTCGCCATCCCCATCGGGGATGTGCAGGCCATCATCACGGACATCATGGAAAACGGCCAGAGCTCCAGCAAGCCCTCTCTGGGCATCACCGCCGGCAGCATGACCAAGCAGATGGCTGCCCAGTATCAGATCGACATGGAGCAGGGCGTGTTTGTCTACTCCGTGAATAAGGGCGAGGCCGGCGATAAGGCCGGGCTGAAGATGGGCGACGTCATCACCAAGATCGACAGCACCGACATCACCTCCATGGAGGATCTTACCGCTGCCAAGAAGGGCCACAAGGCCGGGGACACCGTGACCGTGACCTATTTCCGGGACGGCCAGACTCTGACCACGCAGCTGACCTTTGACGCGGCCGCGGAGGAGACAAAGCAGGAGGATCAGTCCACCCAGGGCTGGCAGAACGGGCAGAACGGGCAGAATGGCTCCGACTACGGCTCCCTGTACGACTACTTTTTCGGCAGAAAGTAAAGCCATAGCAGAATAAATAAAGGCCCCGCAGCCATAGCCGTAAACGGCAGTGGCTGCGGGGCAATTTTTGTAGGTTACTTGGTGGGCTTGACAATGAGGTTCACCAGCTTGTTCTTGACCAGAATGGTCTTCACAACACTCATGCCCTCGGTGGACTTTTTCACCTTGTCCAGCTCCATGGCGGCGGCGACTACGGTCTGCTCGTCGGAATCGGTGGGAACGGTAACGGCACCCTTGAGCTTGCCATTCACCTGCACGGCTATCTCGGCGACGGCATCGATGGTCTTGCTCTCGTCGTACTCCGGCCAGGGCATCTGCATGCACATCTTGCCGTACTTGGCGGCGTAGCCCATGAGCTCCCACATCTCCTCCACCATATGGGGAGCAAAGGGGCTCAGCAGCTTCAGCAGCACCTCCAGATCGCCCTTGGACAGGCCCTTGGCGTAGAAGTCGTTGACCATGGCCATGAGGGCGGCGATGGCGGTGTTCATCTTCAGATTATCGATGTCGCCGGTGACCTTCTTGATGGTCTTGTGGACAATGGCCATATTCTGCTGGGAAATCTCAGGATCGTCCGTGACCTTATCCATCAGGTTCCAGCAGCGATCCAGGAAGCGCTTGCTGCCCTTGACGGCCTCGTCGGACCAGGAAGCGGTCTTTTCAAAGTCACCGATGAACATGATATAAAGCCGCATGGTGTCCGCGCCGTAGGCCTTGATGACATCATCGGGATTCACCACATTGCCCAGGGACTTGCTCATCTTCACCGCCGGGCGCTCCGCCCGGGCGCCGTATTTCTCCCGCAGGGCCTGCTTCTCCTCCTCGGTCTTGGCGTTGCCCACATAGTGGGGGTTCTTACCCAGGATCATGCCGTGGCTGGTGCGCTTGGCATAGGGCTCCTTGGTGTGGACCACGCCGATGTCATAGAGGAACTTGTGCCAGAAGCGGGAGTAGAGCAGATGCAGCGTGGTGTGCTCCATGCCGCCGTTGTACCAGTCCACGGGGCCCCAGTACTCCTCGGCCTCCTTGCTCACCAGTTCGTTATCATTGTGGGGATCCATATAGCGCAGGAAGTACCAGCTGGAGCCGGCCCACTGGGGC
>URSX01000029.1 GCA_900550615.1 uncultured Eubacteriales bacterium | reverse complement strand
GTCAAAGCAATAAAAAACTTTGATGCATCATTTAATGTGAAATTTTCTACTTATGCAGTTCCGATGATCATCGGTGAGATCCGCCGCTACCTGCGGGATAACAGCCCCCTGCGCGTCAGCCGCAGCGTGCGGGACACGGCCTACCGGGTGCTCCAGGCCCGGGAAAAGCTCCTGGCCCGGCAGCAGCGGGAGCCTACCGTGGAGCAGATTGCCCGGGAGCTGGGGATCCGCCGGGAGGAGGTGGTGTTCGCCATGGACGCCATGGCCGACCCGGTGTCGCTGTATGAGCCGCTGTACGACAGCGGCGGCGATGCCCTGCGCATCATGGATCAGATCGGCGATGAAAACAGCACCGATTCCTGCTGGCTGCAGCAGCTGGCCCTGAAGGACGCCATTGCCCGGCTCACGCCCCGTCAGCGGGATATTCTGGCCCTGCGCTACAGCGAGGGGAAGACCCAGATGGAGGTTTCCCGGGAGATAGGCATCTCTCAGGCCCAGGTGAGCCGTCTGGAAAAGGGCGCCATCGGGGAGATAAAGAAGAACCTATAAATTGAGGACCAGCGTGTCGAAAAAGCCTTTTCGACACGCTGATTAAGTTTCAAAAACTTGTGATTTTAATGGCGAGGGAAACCCTTCTTGGATTTCCCTCACACACTCTTCCTTACCGTTGCCGCAAATATACCACTTTATCGACAGTCTCGGACGGACATTTATGTCCGTCCTGATTTTTGCGTTGGGGAAAATACCTGGAAGAAAATGATTGATTTTGCGGCGTGTTTACGATACACTGACTATATATGACCCGCCGCAGGGGCGGCAGAGAGGAGAGAATATGGAGAATTTGCTGTATGGCATTGGGTTTGCCCTGGCGGCCCTGCTGCTGATCTGGCTGGGCATCCGCTCCCGGCGCAGCGCACAGAAAGGGTATGAGAGCGATGTGCAGAAATACACCGACAGCACCATGATGACGGTGGCGGATCTGCAGCAGGACACCCTGGAGACCTGGGAGGAGCAGGAGGACGGCACCCGTGTGCAGCGCTATGACACGGTTTACCTGCCCACCTATGAGTATGTGGTGGATGGGAAGACCTATCGCCGCAGCAGCCGCCAGAGCGTCGGCCCCGGGGACCTGGGGCGGCAGGTGCCGGGGTATTACGATCCCCAGAACCCCGAGGATATCACGGAGAACAGGCCCAGAAAGCCTGTTCTGGGCGGCTTCTTTTTCTTTGTATTTGCCGCCTTCCTGCTGTTTTTCGCCGTGATGACGCTTACGGGAGAAGCAAGCATCTCCTGAGCAAGGCGCGGCGGGATGCGTGCCGGAATTGTCGGTTTCGGAAAAAGAAACGGGGGGATCACGGGAGAAAACTGTGGAAGATTCTCCAAAGAACGGTTGACAATGGCGGCGGCATCTCCTATAATAGGGTCAAATCATATAGCGAGGTATGACAGATGTTCTGCGTTTCTTACGGGTATTACTATTACTTTACTATCTTTGGTAGTAAGGATAATTTGTGATGCGTAAAAGGAAACCATAACAGGCTTTTCTATGCGGCACGGGTTATCCGGTGCCGCATTTATTTTTGCAAAAATGAAAATCTCGCAGATAAACGGAGGAAAAGACCATGATCGTGATACTGAAAAACGGTGTAAAGGAAGAAAAACGCGACCAGCTGATCCACTGGCTGAAGGACAAGGGCCTGACCATCCATGTCTCCCAGGGCGTATACCAGACGGTCCTGGGCCTGGTGGGGGACACCACCCAGGTGGACATGGACCTCATCGCCAGTCTGGACATCGTGGACTCCGTGAAGCGGGTCACGGAGCCATTCAAGTGCTGCAACCGGAAATTCCACCCGGAGGACACGGTGGTGGATGTCAGCGGCGTGAAGGTAGGCAGCGGGAACTTCTGCATGATCGCTGGGCCCTGCTCCGTGGAGTCGGAGGAGCAGATCGTCTCCATCGCCAAGTCCGTGAAAGCGTCCGGGGCCAACATGCTCCGGGGCGGCGCGTTCAAGCCCCGCACCTCCCCCTACGACTTCCAGGGGATGCAGGCCGACGGCATCGAGCTGCTGAAGATCGCCCGGAAGGAGACGGGCCTGCCCATCGTGACGGAAATCATGGGCGTGAAGCACCTGCCACTGTTTGAGGATGTGGATCTCATCCAGGTGGGCGCCCGGAACATGCAGAACTTCGACCTGCTGAAGGAGCTGGGGAAGCTGCGCAAGCCTATTCTGCTGAAGAGAGGTCTGGCCAACACCCTGAAGGAGCTGCTGATGAGCGCGGAGTACATCATGGCCGGGGGCAACGAGCAGGTGATCCTCTGCGAGCGGGGCATCCGCACCTTTGACGACTATACCCGCAACACCCTGGATCTGGCGGCGGTGCCCATGCTGCGGGAGCTGACCCATCTGCCCATCATCGTGGATCCCAGCCACGCCACGGGCATTGCCCGGCTGGTGCCGCCCATGGCCCTGGCGGGCACGGCCTGCGGCGCAGATGGGCTGATCATCGAGGTGCACAACGACCCCATGCACGCCCTGTGTGACGGGGCCCAGTCCCTGCGGCCGGAGGAATACGCGGCGCTGGCGGAGAAAGTACACAGCATTCGGGAGGTCATTACGAAATGATTGCGGGAATTATCGGCCTGGGCCTCATCGGCGGGTCTCTGGCCAAGGCATACAGCCAGGCGGGCCACACGGTTCTGGCCCTGGACACGGACCGGTCTACTCTGGACTTTGCCATGGTCAGCGGCGCGGTGGACGCGGAGCTGACGGAGGCCAATATTGACCAGTGTGACATTGTGCTCATCGCCATCCAGCCGGAGGCCGCCTGCCGGGCTCTGGAGGAATTTGCGCCGCATTTTGGGAAGAAGCCGGTGGTCATCGACTGCTGCGGCACCAAGCGGGTGGTGTGTGCGGTGGGGTTCCCCCTGGCCCGGCAGTGGGGCTTTACCTATCTGGGCGGGCATCCCATGGCGGGTACCCACAACTCCGGGTTCAAGTACGCCTCGGCCACTCTATTTAAGGGCGCGCCCATGGTCATCGTGCCGCCGGTGTATGACGATATTGCCCTGCTGGGCCGGGTAAATGAGCTGCTGAAGCCGGCTCAGTTCGGCCGCATCAGCGTCACCACCGCCGAGGAGCACGATGAGATCATCGCCTTTACCTCCCAGATGGCCCATGTCATCTCCAACGCCTATATCAAGAGCCCTACGGCCCGCAAGCGCAAGGGCTTTTCCGCCGGCAGCTATCGGGATCTGACCCGGGTGGCCTGGCTGAATCCGCCCATGTGGGCGGAGCTTTTCCTGGAAAATAAGGACAACCTGCTCCGGGAGCTGGATGGGCTCATCGGCGCGCTGGGGGAGTACCGGGCGGCTATGGCGGAGGACGATGTGGAGCGGCTGACGCAGCTGCTGGACGACGGCCGCCGGGCCAAGGAAGAGGTGGACGGCCGGTAGATCCCCGGCAAGAACGCACCTATAATCAAACGAACAGGGAGGCAGGCGGCCTTTTGGCTGCCTGCCTCCTTTTTTACATTGAATGGAAGGGGGATTCCGGCCGGGTCATCTCCCATACAGCCGTGTGAGCCGGGCGATGCGGGTGGCAAGGGTTCCGTCCAGCTGCCCGGGCAGGAGCCGCCACTGCCAGTTGCCGTGGACGGTGCCGGGGGTGTTGATGCGGCCCTGAGCGCCCAGCCCCAGATAGTCCTGCACCTGAGCTACAAACAGCTCCGCCACACTGGACAGGCCGCCCCGGAGCAGGCCCCGGAGAACCCCCTCCTGTGCGCTGAGCCCGAGGTATTCCGCTGCGAAGGCCAGATCCTCCGGGCTGGTCTCCTCCAGCCAGGCCCGCAGGGGGGCGTTGTCGTGGGTGCCGGTGTAGCACACGCAGTTGGGCGTGAACAGATGGGGCAGGTAATTGCTGGGCTCTTGGGCGTCAAAGGCGAACGCCAGCACCTTCATCCCCGGCAGACCGGAGTCGGCCAGCAGCTGGTGCACCTGGGGCGTCAGATACCCCAGATCCTCGGCGATAAAGCGCAGCTGCGGGAACCAATTCAGCAGCACGCCGATCAGGTCCATCCCCGGCCCCTTGCGCCATCGGCCCTTCTGCGCCGTGGTCTCGCCATAGGGCACGGCCCAGTAGCTCTCAAAGCCCCGGAAATGATCCAGACGGATCACGTCGTACAGCTTGGCCGCGCCGTCCACCCGACGAATCCACCAGCCATAGCCGTCTGCGGCCATGGCCTCCCAGTCGTAGAGGGGATTGCCCCAGAGCTGGCCGTCCGCGCTGAAGCTGTCCGGCGGCACACCGGCCACCTCCGTGGGATGGCCGCAGCTGTCCAGCTGAAAGAACTGCGGCTCCGTCCACACATCGGCGCTGTCCATGGACACATAGATGGGCATGTCACCGATGATGCCGATGCCCTGGCTGTGGGCGTAGCGGCAAAGGGCATCCCACTGGCGGAAAAAGAGAAACTGAATGTACTGGTGCGTTTCAGTTTCCTCGGACAGCAGCTGCCGATAGTGGGCCAGGGCCTCGGGCCTGCGCAGGCGGATGTCCTCTTCGGGCCACTGGGTCCAGGGCAGGTGGCCGAAGTGCTCCTTCACCGCCATGTACAGGGCGTAGTCCGGCAGCCAATGCCTATTTTCCTGCAAAAAAGCGTCCACGGCCTGGTTCCCCCGGATCAGGCCCCGTCGGGCGGCCTTTTGCAGCAGCGCAAGGCGGTGGGCATACAGGGCGCTGTAGTCCACCCGGTTGGGCTCCGCGCCCCAGGGCTGGGCGGCGATCTCCTCCCGGGTCAGCAGCCCCTCCTGCGCCAGCAGCTCCAGGTCGATGAAGTAGGGGTTGCCCGCATAGGCGGAAAGGCTCTGGTAGGGGGAGTCTCCGTAGCCCGTGGGGCCCAGGGGCAGCATCTGCCACCAGGACTGTCCGGCGTCCCGGAGAAAATCGATAAAATCATAAGCCGCCTGGCCCAGGGTACCGATGCCGTGGGGGGAGGGCAGGGAAAAAACCGGCAGGATCATGCCGCTGGATCGTTTCATTGTGTCACCTCGTATGGGAGATGCCTTATCCGGCGGCGCGGCGCGGAAAGGCTCCTGTGAATGCTCCGATTATACAGGAAAGGGTCGCCGTTTGCAAGGGCTATGCCGGCGGGCGGATTTCTTCGCTTTTAGCCGCCTGCCAGGGGAGGTGATGAAAAGGAAACTGGTGGATATCACGGTGAAATGGATGAAAAATGCAGAATAATAGCGGATAATGTCCTGATATAATTGTGCAATATACACAATTGCGGGCGGATTTTTTTGGCTGGACACCATGCGTAAAATGATTCCCTTTTGCGGGAAAATCCTGTATGATAAAGGATACAGAGAGATGCAGGTGCATTTCTGAATTTAAAAGGAGGAAAAGAACCATGCGGAAAGTTTTAGCATTGCTTCTGTCCGTGGTCATGGCGCTGTCGCTGACAGTGAGCGCGGCCTGGGCAGACCCGGTGGAGCAGGATCTGGCGGGCAAAACCGTCATCCTGCACACCAACGATGTGCATGGCGACATCGCCAAGTACGCCAAGGTGGCTGCCCTGAAGAGCGAGCTTAAGGCCCGGGGCGCTGACGTGATCCTGGCCGATGCCGGCGACTACAGCCAGGGCACCATCTACGTCAGCGTCAACAAGGGTGCCGACGCCGTGACCATGATGAATGCCGCGGGCTATGATGTGGCCACCATCGGCAACCACGAGTTTGACTACGGCTACGAGCAGCTAATGCTGAACATGGCCAAAGCAAACTTCCAGGTGCTGTGCGCCAACGTCAGCAAGGACGGCGCGCCCATTTTTGCTGAAAACACCATCATCGAAAAGGGCGGCATGAAGATTGGCTTCTTCGGTCTGGAGACCCCCGAGGCACAGACCAAGGCCAACCCCGCCCTGATCCAGGGCCTGACCTTCCTGGCCCGGGAGGAGATGTACGCCGCCGCCCAGGCCCAGGTGGATGCGCTGAAGGCCCGGGGCGCGGATGCGGTGATCTGCCTGGCCCACCTGGGTGTGGACAGCAGCTCTGAGCCCAATACCTCCTATGACCTCCTGAAAAACGTGCCCGATATTGACTTTGTCATTGACGGCCACTCTCACTCCGTGATGCTGGCCGGCTATGAGAAGCTCCAGACCGGCGTGGACGAGGAGGGAAACCCCACTTATATCGACAACCCCTACTATCAGCTGCCCATTCAGTCCACGGGCACGAAGCTGGCCTATGTGGGCGTGCTGCTGATCGACAACAAGACCAAGCAGGCCCTGGACACGGAGATGCTGGATCTGGGCCAGTATGAGTATGAGGACACCGCCGTGGCTGCCGCTGCCAAGGCCATTATGGACCCCATCGACGAGGAGTACAGCGCGGTATTCGCCAAGTCTGAGGTGGAGCTCAACGGCGACAAGGAGCCGGGCAACCGCACCCAGGAGACCAACCTGGGCGACCTGATTACCGACGCCATGATGTGGGCCATCGAGACCAAGGCCCCTGCCGTCAACATGGAGAACGCCGTGGCCATCACCAACGGCGGCGGCATTCGCGCGTGGATCCACGCGGGGGATATTTCCAAGGCGGACGTGACCACCGTTCTGCCCTTCGGCAACACGCTGACGGTGGTGAATGTCACCGGCGCTGAGCTGCTGGAGGCGCTGGAGGCGTCCACTTTCTGCACGCCCATTTCCCTGGGCGGCTTCCCCCAGACGGCGGGCATGGAGCTGACCCTGGACGCTACCAAGGACTACGACCAGGCTGACGCGACCTATCCCGGCTCCACCTACTACGGCCCCAAGAGCATCAACCGCGTCACCATCGAGAGCGTCAACGGTCAGCCCTTCGATGAAAACGCCACCTATTCCGTCATCACCAATAACTTCTGTGCCGCCGGCGGCGACACCTACTATGCCTTTGCGGCGGCATCCAGCCAGTTTGACACCGGCCTTACCCTGGACGAGGTGGTCATGGACTATATCACCACCGTCCTGGGCGGCGTTGTGGGCCAGGAGTATGCCGAGCCCGATGGCCGCATGACCATCCTCCTGCCACCCGATGAGCCCGACGGCAAGATCACCATCGGCGGCCTGGACGCCAACATCTGGATGACCAAGTACGGCAACGTGTATACCGACTGCAAGGCCGAAAAGTTCATGGGCGACATGGGCTTTAACTGGGGCGACCTGGTCACCGTGCAGTTCCTGGGCAAGACCCTGACCTTGCCTGTGGTCCCCACCTATTCCTATGTGGATTCCGGCCAGCCCGCCATCATCGTGGAAAAGGGCGAGGACGGCAATCCCACGGGCTATGTGAGCATGGCCATCAACATGGGCAACTTTGCCGAGACCTATGAGCTGGCCGTGAAGCACACAGACGCGGACAAGAACTGGTACTGGACCGCCTGGGAGGGCGTCACCTATCCCGTGGAGGTCACCTTCACCATGGCAGAGAAGGACGGCTACCGGGCGGAATATATCCTCCATGAGCTGCAGCGCACCAACGACCGGGCGGACTATCCCGACCTGACGGATGAGGAGTTCGCCAACTTCCGCAATGTGGCCACCACCGGCATGGGCAAAAACCTGCTCTACCGCGGCTCCTCGCCTATTGATCCCCAGTTGGGCCGCAGCACCTATGCAGATGCCGCGCTGAAGAAGGCCGGTGTCACCGTCATCATGAACCTGGCCAACAGCGAGGCGGATGCCAAGGCCTTTGAGGGCTTTGCCGATACCTATTATGCCGGTCAGAAGGTCATCTACCTGAACCTGGGTGTGGATTTCTCCGCTCCCGAGTTCCAGGCCGGTCTGGCGGATGGCCTGCGCTTCTTCGCGGAGAACAAGGGTGTCTACTATGTCCACTGCACCGAGGGCAAGGACCGCGCCGGCTTCGTCAACGCCCTGCTGGAGTGCCTTATGGGCGCGACCTTCAGCGAGGTGGTAGAGGACTATATGACCACCTACTACAACTACTACGGCGTGGAGCGCGGCTCTGAGAAGTATACCGCCATCGCCGAGAGCAACATCATCAAGACCCTCCAGGCCGCCTTCGGCGTAGCGGATCTGACCACGGCTGACCTGCAGCAGGGCGCCAAGGACTATATGAAGGCCATCGGCCTTACCGATGGGGAGATCGCCTCTCTGATGACCAATCTGGGCTATGTGGCGCCTCCTGCTCCCGTTACCCCCACCACCCCCGACACACCTGCCACGGGTGACAGCGGCGTCGTGCTCTATATCTGCCTGGCCGCGGCGGCCCTGACCGGCGGCGTGTATGTGGCCCGGAAGAAGGAGCTGTTCTGATCCCGGAACCCCGGATCTGACAAATCAGCCTAAAGTGAATCAAAAAGGGACACCCTCCGGCCGGAGGGTGTCCCTTTTTTGATTGCAACGCCCATTCGTCGCGGCGCTGTGGGGCCTGCATTATGCCTTGCATGCCTCCAGCTTTTCTTGCAGCCAGACCTTCAGCTGCTCCACGCCCTCCTCGTCCCAGGGGAAGTCCTGCTCCTGTACGTCCTTGGCTATTTCGTAGCAAAAATGGGTGTACACGGCGGCGTGGATCAGGTTGTTCTCCTTGTCGTTGGCGAACCGATAGCGAAACTCCCCGATGCTGCCCGTATACACAAAAGCCCGCTTGAACCAGCGGGGCGTCAACACCTCAAAATTCGGATGCATCGTTCTCCTCCTCTGCGCAGATTTCTACATGCAGTATAGCACGCCACGGCGATCCGGGCAACCTAAAAAACGGGATTCACAACCATCTGTAAATGTGCTATAATCGAAAAAAATCCCCCGAAAGGAGTTATTCCTATGGAAAATGCAGTGAAGAGGATCGGCGTTCTCACCAGCGGCGGCGACGCGCCGGGCATGAATGCCTGCATCCGCGCCGTGGTGCGCTCGGCCATCGGCCGGGGTATTGAGTGCGTGGGTATCCGCCGGGGCTGGAGCGGCCTGATCAATGGCGATATTATGATGATGGACAATTCCAGTGTCAGCCGCATCATCAACCGCGGCGGCACTATGCTCTATACCGCCCGCAGCGAGGAGTTCCGCACCGAGGCGGGGCAGCAGAAGGCGGTGAATACCTGCAAGCTTCTGGGACTGGACGGCATTGTGGCCATCGGCGGCGACGGAACCTTCCGGGGTGCCCAGGAGCTGAGCAAGCACGGCATCGCCGTGGTGGGCATTCCCGGCACCATCGATGAGGATATCGTGTGCACCGAGTATACCATCGGTTTTGATACGGCGGCCAACACCGCCGTAGAGTGTATCGACCGCCTTCGGGACACCATGCAGTCTCATGAGCGCTGCGCCGTGGTGGAGGTCATGGGCCGCCATGCCGGGTATCTGGCCCTGTATGTGGCTATGGCCGTGGGCGCTACGGCGGTGCTGGTGCCCGAGGTGCCCTATGACTTTGAAAAGCAGGTGGTGGATAAGATCCGCCGTGCCCGCCTGGGTGGCAAGACCAATTTCATGATTGTGGTGGCGGAGGGCGCCGCCAGCGGCATGGCCGTGGGTGAGCAGATCAAAAAGGAGCTGGGCCTTGACCCCCGGGTCACCATTTTGGGCCATATCCAGCGGGGCGGCAGCCCCACGGCCCATGACCGGGTCATGGCCACCCGTATGGGCGTGGAGGCGGTGCGGGTGCTGGCGCAGGGCCGCACCAGCCGGGTCATTTGCTACCGGGACGGTCGCATCGTAGACCTGGATATCGACGAGGGTCTGGCCATGAAGAAGACACTGGACCCGGAGGAGCTGGCGGTCATGGAAACCATGACCGGGGTGTAAAAAAGTACCGCATATAAAATGAAAACCTCCGACCCGCTCGGAGGTTTTCGTTTTGCGGAATTATACCTGCTCCTCAAACAGTTCTTCAATGCCCACGCCCAAGACCTTAGCGATACCATACAGTTCAATGTCCGTTACGGTCCTCAGGTGGTCCTCAATCCTGGATACAGAGCCTCGGCAGACATAGATCGCCATAGTTTCCAGCCTGTCGGAGAGAGCCTGCTGACTGAGCTTCTTTTTTATGCGGTACATTTTGATTTTGTCACCCACCATATTCATGGCGGCCCCATCAATGATTCTTGCCATAAAATACGCCTCCGTTTTGTCTTAACATAGGACAAAACATAGTGTATACTTCAATTTACCTAAATATGTCCTATGACAGGACAAAATCAAAGATGGAGGGAGTTATGAGATTTATTTCTGCTATTGTATTGACTTTAGGAATTGTAGTGTTCCTTATTGGTATGGCTCTGCCACGCAAAACGGAGACGCGTTCCTATGAAGACTGGAGAGGGCAAACAATAACATACGAGGGAGATGCACCAAATGGCATGAATATGGGTGGTGTTCTTCTGATGATTAGTGGAGGCGTGGGAATGTGGTTATTCCGAGATGACGGAAAAGACGATAAAAAATAAATTGTAGGAGAGTTATATGGTTGTTGCACTGGTAATTGCTGCCGTTTTCTATTTCGTCTTAGGAGATGTGCTTATCACGGCGCTTACGGAGATCGTCGGGAGCAAGGAAGAGGCAAAGAAAGTGCTGAAAGGTAATGAAAAAGTCGGCTGGCCTATGTAGGTCAGCCGACTTTCAATTTGTAGGGGCCGATGCCCACATCGGCCCGCCGCACCGCATCCCGTACAACCTGTCATTGCGAGGGCGCAAAGCGCCCGTGGCAAACCGCATCTCCCGTCTCCCAAATAAAAATGGCCCCCGGTGGAAAAGCTCCGCCGGGGGCCTCTTTCGGTTTTTTATTCGATGGACACGATGTAGTAGTACACCGGCTGTCCGCCGGCCAGCACGCTGACCTCTGCGTCGGGGCAGGCGGCGGCAAAGACCGCTTCGGCCTTCTGGGCATCCTCTTCCGTCACATCCTCGCCGTAGAAGATGGTCACGAACTCGGCGCTGCGGGCCTTGGCATCCTCCGCCAGCTTCGAAAGCAGCGGCTCAATGCTCCGGTCGGTGCCGAACAGCTTTCCGTCCTCCAGGGCCAGGTAGTCCCCCTCGTTGATGGCAAAGCCGTCAAAGTCGGAGTTCCGGGCGGCATAGGTCACCTGGGCGGTGGTCACGGCCCCGGCGGCCTCGGTCATGGCCTGGGCCATGGCCTGGGGATCGATGCAGTCCAGATCCACATTCATCATGGCGGTGATACCCTGGGGCACGGTGGCCGTGGGAACCACAATGACTTTCTTATCCGTCAGCCCCACGCACTGCTGGGCAGCCATGATGATGTTCTTGTTGTTGGGCAGGATGAACACCACCTCGCTGGGCGTGCGGTTTACCTCCTGCAAAATGGCCTCCGTAGAGGGATTCATGGTCTGCCCGCCGGATACGATGCGGTCCACGCCCAGATCCCGGAAAGCAGTGGCCAGCCCCTCGCCGGCGCAAACGGCCAGAAAACCGTACCGCTTCTCCGCCGGAGCCACAGCCGGTTCTTCTTCCATGCTCTCCAGCTCCCGCTCCACCTCGTCCAGGTCGTCAGTGCTCTGGGCCTTGCGCCCGGCGGCCACAGCCTCGTACTGTGTGCGCATATTTTCAATCTTTGCCAGCTCCAGGGTGCCGTATTTCTGGGCCTCCGTCAGGGCGACGCCGGGGATGTCCGTGTGCACATGGACCTTAAAGGCCTCGTCGTCCTCGCCGATGACCAGGCAGTCGCCGATGGTGCTCAGGTAGGCCCGCAGGGGCTCGATGGAGGTGTTCTCCCACTTGCGCACGATGAACACCGTGTCGAAGGTGAAGGTGATCTCCTCCTCGCTGAGGGCGGAGAAATCGGCCTTGCTCTCGGCCTTTTCCTCGGTCACATCCGGGATCTCCTCGCCCCGCAGGGCCCGCAGCATGCCGTCCAGGATCACCAGATACCCCTTTCCGCCGGCGTCCACCACGCCGGCCTTTTTCAGCACCGGATTCATCTCAATGGTCTCCGCCAGGGTCTCCTGGCCCTTGCGGATGGCCTCCTGCAGGACGTATTCCACGCTGTTGCACTCCTCCGCCGCCTGCACGGCCCGGTCAGCCGCCAGCCGGGAGACCGTCAGCACGGTGCCCTCGGCGGGCTTCATCACAGCGCTATAGGCGGTGGCCACGCCCTCCTTCAGAGCGCCGGCCAGCTGCACACCATCGGCCTCCTCATCGCCCTTGAGATACTTGGACACACCTCGAAACAGCAGGGAGAGGATAACGCCGGAGTTTCCTCTTGCGCCCCGCAGGAGGGCGGAGGCTGTGATAGAGGCGGCGTCGGACACGGTGACGGGCTGGTTTTTCTTCAGCTCGTTGGCGGCGGTTTGGATGGTCAGGCTCATGTTAGTGCCGGTGTCGCCGTCCGGCACGGGGAATACGTTCAGGTCGTTGATGGCTTCTCGTTCTATGGTGATGCAGGCAGCGCCGAAAAGAACCATCTGTTTAAAAACGCTGCCGCTGATTCTGTCTGTCATGTAGCTTCTCCTCCTGCCGGCATCACATGGTGATGGAGTCCACGCACACATCCACGTTGCGGACCTCCACGCCGGTGTTCTTACTCACCACATATTTGACCTCCGCCATGATGGAGCGGCAGACCGTGGCGATATTCACGCCGTTTTCCACGATGATGTGCAGCTCGATGGAAACGGTGTTGTCCTCGTTATAGGTGACCTTCACGCCCTTGCTCATAGCCTCCGGGCGCAGCAGATGCACAATGCCGTCGGTCATGCTGCGGTAGGCCATGCCCTTCACACCGAAGCAGTTGGTGGCGGCGGCGCCGGTGATGGTGGTGAACACGGCGTTGCTGATGCCGATCTCGCCCTGATCCGTAAGGACTTTAACCATAAACGAACTTCCTTTCTGTGTAGGATATCGGTTTATAAATTGCCTATAATAGCACTTCATTATAATATATATTTTCCAAAAGTACAAGCCCTAAAATTTATCCGGCAAATTCCTGGGTCGTGAACGCCGTTTTTTCACAATTTTCGCCTTTTGTCCAAAAACTGCTTGACAATGCGCACTATCCCCGGTATAATACAGCCGTTAGTCATGTTAATGACTCTTAAAGAGCACCCTGGATCGAGCCGGGTGCATCGGAGGGAGGGAAAATAGATGTCCGAAGTTCATGTCAAGGAAGGCGAGAGCCTGGACAGTGCTCTGAAGCGTTTCAAGAGAAGCTGCGCGAAGGCCGGCGTCCTGGCAGAGGTGCGTAAGCGTGAGTGCTATGAGAGCCCCAGCGTCAAGCGCCGTAAGAAGTCCGAGGCTGCCCGCAAGAACAGAAACAAGAGATATTATTGATCTTTTTTCTGCCTACATGCCATGCAAAATGAGGTTCCGATTCCGGAACCTCATTTTTTTGATATTATTTTATCCCGTCACCCGTCACCGGGCCGCGCTCTCCCGCTGTGGAAACAGTCCGCCTGTCAGATCCTCTACCTCCGGCAGCATGAAAAACCCCTGCCGTATGCCCAGCTTTTCCGCCACCTCCATTTTGGCCTGCAGGGTCTGCAGATCGTCAAAAAGCACGAACCGTGTGCCGCCGCCGTCCGACCGGTAGGTAAAGTACCTGGCGCAGAGGGGGCGGCTGAAATAGGTGGCCCGGCCCTGAGCCAGCTGGTGCAGCTGCCCGATAGTCAGGGGGACGCCGCTGCCCGGCCCGGAGAGGGGATAGTCGATCATCATCCGCTGCAGATCCAGGGCCAGCCGTTCCGGCCCCCACCGCCCGGCGGCATCGGACAGGTGCTGCTCCAGGTCGCCGGAGGTCAGGGCGGTACACAGCAGAGCGATGCCGTGGGGGGCGAACGGTGCCACGGACTCCGGCAAAAACAGCTTCCGTCCCTGGCGGGTGAGGGCCTCATCCAGAGCCCTGCAGAAGCCTTCCGGCGGCGCCGCGTCCAGCACCACCCCGGCGTAGTGCCGCCTCTGGCACTCCTGGGCCAGGGTCCGGCACAGGCCCTCCGCCTGGGTGGGATACCTCCCCCCTTCGTCCGAGAGCATCAGCAGTCCGCCCCGCAGACCCGCCGGCAGGGGGGAGGAGAGCAGCGTGCCCTCCGGGCCCATGCGGTAGCTCATGTGTGCCAGCTGTGTTGTGCAGGCCATGGCCTGCCGCAGCCGCCCGCTGTCGGCGGCCAGATATACATCCATAGATGCGCCTCCCTCTTGCATTGCCGCGTGGAAGATGATAAAATTATCTATAGTATTGATAGTATGAAAGGAGTCGGTGGGATATGTCCTTTTCGCTGATTCCCCAGATGGTACTGCCCGGCTATGGCCACCTGACGCCCGGGATGCTCCGGGAGCGGGGCGTCCGCCTGCTGCTGTGCGATCTGGACTATACCCTGGCGCCCAAATATGTGGCTGAGCCGGATGAGACCTTGCGGGAATGGCTGGCTTCCATGAAGGAGGCGGGCGTCCGGGTGATGATACTCTCCAACAACCGCAGCCCCGTCCGGGTAGAGCGTTTCTGCCGGGATTTGGGGATCGACTATGTGGGCCACGCCGGGAAGCCCTCCACCCGTGGCTACCGCCGGGCCATGGAACAGTCTGGCGTTACACCGGAGCAGACGGCCATGCTGGGAGACAAGCTCCTCACCGACGTGCTGGGGGCCAACCGCAGCGGTGTGCTGGCGGTGATGGTGGAGCCTATGGGCGGGCCCCGGGGCCTGTGGAACCATGTGCTCCACGGCCTGCAGCGTCCGTTCAAGGCTCTGTGCCGCAGCAGAAAGGAAGCGTGATGCATGAACCATTTTGATAAGATAGCCGCCGCACTCCCGGCGGCGGGGCTGGACGGTGTACTGCTCACAGGGGAGTATAACCGTTTTTATGCCAGCGGCTTTGCCTCCACCGGTACGGACGGCGTGGCCCTGGTGACCCAAAAGGGAAATTTTTACTTCACCGACAGCCGCTATATCGAGGCGGCGGAGACTGCAGTGGAAAACGCCGCCATAGGCATGGTGGAGCGCGGCAAGGGCTATATCGCCTGGATCAATGAGTCCCTTGCCCTTTCCGGCGTGAAGCGTCTGGGCTTTGAGGACGAGACCATGACCGTGGCCGAGCACCGGCTCTACAGCGAGAAGCTGGAGGCCGACCTGGTGCCTGCCTCGGCGCTTATGCATCGGCTGCGCGGGCAGAAGGATGCCGGGGAGCTGGAGCGTCTGGAGCAGGCCCAGCGCATCTCGGAGCAGGCTTTGGCGCAGATCCTCACGGAGTTGCGCCCCGGCGTGACGGAGAAGGAGGTGGCCGCCCGGCTGCAGTATCTCATGCTGCACTTCGGGGCGGAGAAGATGTCCTTCGATCCCATCGTGGCCAGCGGGCCCAACGGCTCCATGCCCCACGCCGTGCCCACGGACCGGGCGCTGCGTTCTGGCGAGTTCGTGACCATGGACTTCGGCTGCGTGTACCGGGGCTACTGCTCCGATATGACCCGCACCGTTTGCATCGGCCGGCCCACGGAGGAGATGGAGCTGGTATATGACACGGTGCTGCGGGCCCAGCTGGCGGGTATCGCCGCCGCCAGGCCCGGTGCTGCAGGTGCGGAGATCGACGGTGCCGCTCGAAAGGTCATCGGGCAGGCGGGATACGGTGAATACTTCGGCCATGCCTTCGGCCACGGCGTGGGGGTGGAGATCCACGAAAGCCCCAACGCTACCCCGGGAAATGACAAGCCCCTGCCCGCCGGCAGTGTCATTTCCGCCGAGCCGGGGATCTATCTGCCCGGCCGTTTCGGTGTGCGCATCGAGGATGTGATCGTGCTGGAGGGGGACGGCTGCCGGGACATTACCAGGGCGGACAAGGCCCTTTTGTGCCTGTGAACCTACTTTTTCAGGTATCAGTCCGAAAAAATGCAACAAAACACTTGCAAAATGGCGGGTTTTCATATAGAATATATACGGCCCATTTGGCGCATAATATAATTTCGAGGAAATGAGAGAGAAATTTCCTCATACATAGGAGGAAACAGACTATGGCAACTATTACCGCAGGTGATTTCAGAAACGGTAAGACCTTTGAGATGGACGGCAAGATCATGCAGGTGGTGGAATTCCAGCATGTGAAGCCCGGCAAGGGCGCGGCCTTTGTCCGCACCAAGATGAAGAACATCGTCACTGGCGCCGTCACCGAAACTTCTTTCAACCCCACCGCAAAGTTTGAGGAAGCCTTCGTGGAGCGCAAGGACATGGCCTACAGCTATAACGATGGCGATCTGTACTACTTCATGGATCAGGAGACCTTCGACATGATCCCTCTGGGCAAGGATCTGCTGGGCGATGCGTTCCGTTTCGTCACCGAGAACACCGTGTGCAAGGTGCTCAGCTACAAGGGTAATGTCTTCGGTCTGGAGTGCCCCAACTTCATGGATCTGGAGGTCACCGAGACGGAGCCGGGCCTGGCCGGCAACACCGCCACCAACACCCTCAAGCCCGCCACCGTGGAGACCGGTGCCGAGGTAAAGGTGCCTCTGTTCATCAACATCGGCGACAAGATCACCATCGACACCCGTACCGGTGAGTATCTGTCCCGTGCAAAGTAAGTAGGACATTTAAGCGGTTCAGAAAGGAGCGCAACATGGAAATTTCTGAGAAAGTCGCATATCTGAAGGGTCTGGCCGAGGGCCTGGCTCTGGACACGGAAACCAAAGAGGGCAAGCTCATCGCCGCCATCATCGATGTGCTGGATGAGATGAGTGAGCGTTTTGAGGACATCGATGAGAACCTGGCGGATCTGGAGGACGGTCTGGACGCCGTCAGCGACGATCTGTCCGACGTGGAGGAGACCCTCTACGAGCTGGACGAGGATGAGGAGGACGAGGAGCTGGACGACGACGCCGAGTACTTCGAGACCACCTGCCCCGTCTGCCAGGAGGAGATCGTCTTTGACGAGGACACGCTGGAGAGCGGCGAGATCCGCTGCCCCAAATGCGGTGAGAAGCTGGAGTTTGACCTCAGCGACCTGGCCGACAGCGCCGAGGAAGACGAGAACTGATCGTACCGAAACAAAAAAGGGAGACGCCGGCCGCGCCTCCCTTTTTTCCTACCCGGAGAGGAGAACGCCATGAAATACACCACGACGGTTACGGATTATCTGACCTGGCGGGGGGACATTCCCTTTTCTGCGGATCCCTTCAACGAGGTGGATAATCTGGTGCTGTGCATCATATCCTATATCAATTTCTCCCGCTTCCCGGAGCTGAAGACCCGGTCGGTCCGGGAGGCGGTGCTGCTGAGCGATGTCTGCGCCCGGCTGAAGCCTGAGGATGAGCAGCTGGGCCTTTCCCAGCTCCCCTACATACCCGTGGCGCAGCAGGCGGCGCAGTCGGAGCGGTTTGCCGGGGTGCGGATGTTTGCCTTCGAGGACTGCAGTGACGAGGAGCGGGAGATGCAGTTTGCCGCTGTGACCTTTTTGCTGCCGGATAAGTCCGTGTTCGTGGCCTTCCGGGGGACGGATACGTCCCTGGTGGGCTGGAAAGAGGACTTCAACATGAGCTATCTGGAGGCCGTCCCGGCTCAGGTGCGCGCGGCGGAATATACGGCGGAAATTATGAAGCTCTGCCGCTTCCACAAGGTCCGCATCGGCGGCCATTCCAAGGGCGGCAATCTGGCGGCCTGGGCGGGATTGCACCTGCCCGATAAGGACTGCAGCCGCCTGCTGGCCGTGTATAATAACGACGGCCCCGGCTTCAACCGCAGCGTGACCGAGGCGCCGGAGTACGCCCTGGTGAAGGATCGGCTCCATACATTTATACCGGAGTCCTCCATTGTGGGTGTGCTGCTGGAGCACTGGGAGGAGTATACCGTCATTGCCAGCACGGCCCGCTCCATTATGCAGCACGAGGCCCTGTCCTGGTGCACCGAGCGCAACCATTTCATCCATCTGGAGGAGCGCTCTGCCATGGGACGTCGGACGGACGATGTCCTTCGGGACTGGGTAGGCTCCATGACGCCCCAGGAGCGCCGGGACTTCACCGATGCCTTTTTTGATATCCTCAGCATGGGCGGCAGGGCCCGTACCCTGGAAGATGTGCAGGAGATGGGCCTGGGCGGCGCGGTGGCTTTGGTGAAGGAATACGCCGGAGCGGATGAAAAGACCCGCCGCATCCTTGCGGAGCTATTCAAGCGTCTGGCTGTGGATATCGGCGGGGAGGTGGCTTCCTCTGCCCAGGACGGGCTGAAGCAGGCCACCGGCTTTCTGCGCAGTCTGGGCCGGAAGAAGCAGCAAGGGGAGTAAACCTGGAAACGATTCAGGCTGCCAGTGTGGAATTTGTCCGTCTGAGATCGGAA
>URSX01000028.1 GCA_900550615.1 uncultured Eubacteriales bacterium | reverse complement strand
CTGGCGGGCCTCCTTTATTAATTCTCCTCCCGGATATATCCCTCAAAGCCCGCACTTTTTAGGCGGGTGAGCATTTTTTCCGCGTTCTGCCGTTCCTTGAACACCCCTACCTGCACCCGGTAGAGCTTTCCGCCGGTCTTCGTATCAGCCGCAGGTTTGGACTGCGTTTTTTCCTGAAATGCCACCCCCAGGTATTTGCAGATACCCTTGGCGATGGCCTCGCCGATCTTGTCCGTGTTCTCCACAATCCACTTGGCGCCCTCTACGCTATCGTGGAATTCGCATTCCGTGTAGGCCGTGGGCGCCGCCGGTACGCGCACCTCATACAGGGAGGGGTCAGCCTTGATATTTTCGCTCTCGCCGGGGGTAAGGGGCGCCAGCTCTGCAAAAATTGCCTTGCACGCCGCCATACCCTTCCCCTTAGTGTCGTAGCAGAACATCCGTGTGCCGCGCACCTTTCCGTTAAAGGCGTTGGTGTGGATGGGCACATGGAGGTCTGCGCCGAAGGCGTTGGATTCGCTGCACTTCTGCTGCATGGAGATCATGTGTCCAACCTTGACGGATACGCCGCAGCGCTCCAATGCCTTACGGCAGGCTTCGGCGATTTTGCCGCACTGGACGGACTCCGCGGTACCGCCATATGCGTAGGTGTTATTGGTCTGGTCGCTGGGAGACAGATATACTTTAGCCATTGCCGCTGCCCTCCTTGTGATAAGCAGCCGTGGAGATACACAGCACAGCGCCCAGGAAGGTATCCACGGCGGTGATGGTGGTGACGATCTCCTCCGAGTAGGGCCAGGCCCACACGGCAGACAGGGCCGCGTACAGCGTGGCAATGGCGGGCAGCACGATAATGACCACCCACTTGAGAATGTCGTACAGTTTATCAGGGATTTTCATGCCTTGCTCCTTTCTGTGCCCCATTCGGGCACATTCCAATATATTTTATGAATTGCCCGGGTGCTCCAGATCCGCGATCCGGTGATTGATGACCTTGATCTGCTCCTCCAGCACCGGCACACGCCGGGCGAAATTGTTGTGCTCCCGTACCTCCCGGGTCAGCTCCTCCAGCTTGGTGTCGGTAACGGCCTGCTGCCGCTCCAGCTTGGCCTCCACGTCCTTTGTGGTCTGCCTGCTGGTGATGACCACCCCCAACAGTGACAGTCCCCCGGTAATAAGCGCCACTATGATTGTCTCTGTCATTGTCCATCCTCCTTTTTATCAGTTGGATGTCCATACGCCCGCTATGTAAACGTCATAGCCGGCGGCAACGGCCACCTGAGGCCGGATCTGCACCATGCCGGAGCTGTTGATCCGCGCGGCCACCTGCTTCCCGCAGTACACATTCAGAGCGTTTACCGCCCCGGGGAAATTGCCGGAGATTTTCCCCACGTCGTAGGCCGTCCCCGCCGTCAGTGCTGCATTGGTCAGGCCGTATACTCGGAGGATCCCCATGCCCAGGGCCGGGAAATACTTGGCCGCACCGGTTACGTTTTTCATAGAGGAGCCGGAGGCGGTGACGGTCAGGGTGGTCACGGTGACAGTCCCCGGGTCGCCCTTGGGCCCCCGAGGGCCGGTGGCTCCGGTATCGCCCTTCTCTCCCTGCGGGCCTTGCGGGCCGGTGGCACCCTTCTCGCCTTGTGGGCCTGTAGCTCCCGTAGCGCCCTTCTCGCCTTGCGGGCCGGTAGCTCCGGTGTCACCTTTTTCCCCTTGCGGCCCCTGCTCTCCGGGGTCTCCTTTTGGGCCTGTAGCTCCCGTAGCGCCCTTCTCGCCCTTCAGCGCCGCCAGCTGCGCCGCCGTGAACATGTCGTAGGTGAAGGCTGCGCCAGTCTCTCCCTGGGGGCCGCGAGGGCCGGTGGCACCCTGCGGCCCGGCGACTCCGGTGTTGCCTTTTTCTCCCTGCGGCCCCTGTTCGCCGGGGTCGCCTTTGGGGCCAGTAGCTCCTTTGTCACCCTTCTCGCCCTTCAGCGCGGCCAGCTGTGCCGCTGTGAACATGTCGTAGGTGAAGGCTGCGCCAGTCTCCCCCTGGGGGCCGCGAGGGCCGGTGGCACCTTGCGGCCCAGCAGCTCCGGTGTCGCCCTTTTCTCCCTGGGGCCCCTGTTCGCCGGGGTCGCCCTTGGGGCCGGCAGCTCCGGTGTCACCTTTCTCGCCCTGGGGCCCCCGTGCACCAGTATCTCCCTTCTCGCCCTTGATTTTTCCACTCTCCAGCAGCTCCGTCAGCTGCGCGTACACATCCGCCTCCGGTGCCGCCGGAATGCCGCCCGCGTCGGAGATGCTCTCCTCGCATTCGTATGCGGCAGGGGTGGTGGTGTGAATGTTTCCGGCATACAGGCCGATGCGGATCATCCTTCTCCCCCGGATCACCGGCAGCGCCGCCGTCTCGCCGGTGAACACCACGTCCGTATATGTCCCGTTGCCATAGTCCACCCGCATGGTTTTGGCCGCATAGCCCGACCATTCCTCGTCCAGGTCAAACCGGACCGTATAGTCGCTGTTGGCGCATACGATCCGCCGTCCACACCCCTGGGCCACCTTTTTCCTTACCTTGACCGTCAGTTCCATCTCTCTCATTCCTTTCCTCATTTTATATGCTCGCCGCCTGTTTGAGCCCTCAATTCCCCCGCCCCTTTCGTCGTCGTTGCCCACCCGGTTGCCCCCCTCTGTGCAACTTTAAAAATTTTTCAAAAAACTGTTGACAGCGGCAGTTAGATGTGTTAAACTCCAATCAGTTAGAGAAAACTAACCACCTGAGATTTCCGGGTATACGGTCGGCAAATCGGCGCATCCTGTTCCGTGAAAGGAGACGATCCCATGTCTGATGAATTGGTCGTCCGCCAGTGTGCGCCCACCTTGGCCGGCATCAAAACCGGCAGCCTTTTTCCCTGCCGCTATGACTCCCGCGCACAGCTTATGGATGAGATCCGCCGGATGAACCGGATACTGGTACCCAAGGGTCTGTGTATGCTCCCGGTCCGCTGCGAAAACGGCAGCGCTCTGCTGTATCTCTACCGTCCCGACCATCTGCGGCGGGATCTGGAGAACGATCTGGCCCGGCAGGTTCTGGCCAATGCCGGGTATCCCTGCGGCACCAGCACCATGTGCGTGACCCGTTTGGTGCAGCGGCTGCGGCGGCAGGCGGAGTTTCCCCATGAGGTGGGACTGTTTCTCAGCTACCCGCCGGAAGATGTAGCCGGCTTCATCGCCAACAGCGCCAGAAGCTGCAAATATTCCGGCCTGTGGAAGGTATACGGCGACGTGGCCAAGGCCCGTCGGATGTTCCATGCCTTCAAATCCTGCACGGCAGACTACTGTCGCCATCTGAGCTCCGGAGCTTCTCTGGAGGACTTAGTGGTGGCTGTCTGAATAGATTTTTTCGGAAAGGAGTTTTTCTCATGCTGCATTGGCTGACTTCCAATCTCTCAACCATTGTCATTTCCCTTCTCTTACTTGCTGTGATCTTTTTAATCATCCGCTACCTCATTCGCCAAAGCAAGCAGGGAAAGCACTCCTGCGGCGGCAATTGCGGCTCTTGCGGAGGCTGCACTCATTGCCGCGGCAAAACATGAAATCGAAAAACTGCGGGGACATCCTCCCCGCAGTTTTTCGGCTTTCGTGCCGCATTCCAGTTTTAGCACTCACAACGCTCAAGTGCTAAAAATCATAGTCTGTTCATAAGAATTGCAGGATTTGTTCACACATCCGGCATAGAATCATAATTGTTCCAAGGGGAACAGATGAAGTAATCCAAGACAGTTTCTATAGGAGGTCTTTATTATGTTGAATCGCAATCATGCACTGAGCGTATTTGATCCTTTCCGCGAGATGGAAAAGATCGAGAAGCACTTCTTCGATGATCCGTGGAGCAACTTCAGCCGGACCTTCACCGACTCCTTCCGCACCGATGTCACCGATGAAGGCGATCATTTCAAGATCACGGCCGACCTGCCGGGCTTTGAAAAGGAGAACATCCATCTGGATCTGTACGACGACGCCCTGACCATCTCCGCCGAGCGTCATTCCGAGCACGAGAACAAGGACAAGCGGGATAAGTACCTGTGCTGCGAGCGCAGCTACGGCTCTTACAGCCGCACCTTCAACGTCACCGGCATCGATACCTCCGCCATCAAGGCCAAGTACGACAAGGGTGTGCTGGAGTTGATCCTGCCCAAGGCAGCCAAGGAGGAGAAAACCTCCAAGCGCCTGGAGATCGAATAATATCTCAGCAAAAGCAGAGAGCCGCAGGCAAATGCCTGCGGCTCTTTATTTTTTCCGCTCTGTCAGCCCTTTTTGTGTCCGGCAAAGTAATCTCTCAAAATCGCCAGACTCTCCTCCCGCAGCACCCCGGCCGTGACCTGCGGCTGCCAGAAGGAGTTTTCGAACACCATGGCCGAGCAGCTGCAGCCCCTGTTGCCCAGCATGGTCTCCAGGTCGTCATTGCTTGCGCCGTACACCAGCCGCCCCAGCTTCACCCAAACCATAGCGCCGCTGCACATAAAGCAGGGTTCGCAGCTGGCGTACATCGTGTACTCATGCAGATCGGTAATGCCCGTCTGCCCGCAGAACTCCCGGATGAGTCCCGCCTCACCGTGGAACGTGGGATCGTGGCGGGTATAGATCTGGTTTTCATTGCTGAATACCACCTCACCGTCCTTCACCAGCACCGCGCCGAAGGGCTCGTTGCCGTGTGCCACTGCGGATCTGGCCAGTTCGATGGCTTTTCTCATAAAAATTTCATCATTCATGTCCTCGTCCTCACTTTTCCGTCAGCGTCGGGTACGGCACCACCGCCCGCTGCCCGGCTTCATGCTCTCCAATGATCTTCTCCATGCAGGACATGTTGTACCACCGCCCGAATTTATAGCCGCAGCGGCGGTACACCCCCACCTCCCGAAATCCCAGGTGGAGGTGGAAATCCCGGCTGTTGGTACTCAGGTATTCGTCGTCCTCCTCAGGCACCGCCACCAGGGCATAGAGGTTCAGCATCCCCATTTTTCCCAGGGCCTCCTCCAGCGCGTCATACAGCATCCGCCCCATGCCGTGCTTCCTGGCATCCCTGCGCAGATATATGGTCGTCTCGCAGCACCAGTCGTAAGCCGCCCGGGCGTTAAAGGCCCCTGCATAGGCATAGCCCTGGATCTGCCCGTCCTGCTCCGCTACCAGATAGGGATAGCGCTGCATGGTGTTCTCCATCCTCCGGCGGAATTCCACCTCCGAGGGCACTTCATACTCAAAGCTGATGGCGGTGCTGCGCACATAGTGCCCATAGATCTCCAGCAGCGTCCCCGCATCCTCCATCGCAGCGTTTCTGATCGTGATCATTTCCTCACGCCTCACAGTTCTATCGTCTCCAGATCCTCCGGCACATACAGATTTCCATGGAAATACATGGTCCCCTCCTGGGTATACAGCTCCTTGCGCCGGGCAATGTTCTTGTCCTCCGTATGGTACAGTACCAGGTTTTCCACCTTCATTTTCTCCGCCAGGGCGCAGGCATCCATGACCGTGGAGTGGTGCTTTTCATACGGATGAAATATCTCTGCCTGGCTGTGCAGACAAAACGCCTCATGGAGCAGCCAGGTGCTCCCTTGCACATATTTTTCCTCCCTGTCGTGGAAGGGCTCGTCTCCGCAGCAGGTAAGGGTCTTCCCCTCCCCCAGCTCCATGGAAAAGCCAAACTGCCTGTCCTTGGTGGAGCCGATGTCAAAAAAGGTAACGGTTTTCCCCAGGATCTCCCGGCGCTCCCCGTCCTCCACCGCCACCAAATGCAGCTTCTCACCTAAAAACCGAGTCTGCTTCTCCTGCAGCAGCTTGCCCGCCATATCCCGCAGCAAGCTGATAACCTCGCCATGTCCGTAGATCACCGCCTCCCCGTCATACTCCCCTCGGGCCATCCCCTGGCAGATCAGGCGGATCATCCACAGGATCCCGATGATATGGTCGATGTGCTTATGGGTCACAAAGATAGTGCGTATTGTCCGCCAGTCGATCCCCGCCTGCTCCAGCCGCCGCAGCAGGGTGTTCCCGCCGCCGCCGTCCACCAGGAAAAATGCCCCGTTCTCCTCTAATGTAAAGCAGGTGTTGTAGCACGCCGTGACCACCGCGTTGCCGGTTCCCAGCATGGTAAGCTTCATATAGCCCTCTCGCCCCTTTCGTGTTCGTCACTTATTATAATCGAAAAAAACCGGCCGTTCAAGAGAAACTGTTTTCCGGTCGGGCCCTGTTTTTTTCTACCTTTTTTCAATTTTTAACCATTTGAAAATTTTGTTATTATTTTGTAATTTTTGTGTAGCTTTTTTGATAGACTTATGGTATACTACCTTCAGATCAATGATTCAAGCCTTGATTCCGAAGGAAAGAAGGGAGTCTTTTCCTATGTCCAGAAAATTATGCAGCCTGTATCTTGCCCTGTCTGTGCTGATCTCCACGGTATCCATTGCCTATGCTGACAGCACCCCCGACATCCATTCCACAGAGCAGGACTATCAGCAGGCTGTGGCCGTACTGGAGGATATCGGCCTGCAAAGCGGCTTTGATTCCGGCCGCACCAGTATGGATCGGCTGTATTCCAGTGGTCTTCCGGCAGGCGCTCAGTCGGCCTCCCTCACCCAGCTGCAGCTGATGGCGCTGGATGAAATGGAAGCCGAGGAGGAGGCCCAGCAGGTGGCCCGGGAGCAGGTAGCGGACAACCTGGCCCTGCTGGCCCAGTATGACGGCGTGAAGCTCAGCGCCGATGCCACCCTGTACACATCCGGCGCCGATTCCACCGCCACCGACGATACTATTGAATCCGGCAAGGTCGCCAGACTCAAGGGGATCGATGAGACCGGCCGGTGGTACCTGGTCACCTTCGGAGACAGCAGCGGTTATGTTTCCGCCGACGTGTGCACTCCCGTTTCCTATGCGGACTATGACGACACTGATGCCGTGCGCACCCAGGCAGAGATCGACGCCCGGGCTAAGGCCGCTGCCGTATCCTCCGCCTCCGTATCCTTCGGCTCCGGTGTAGTCTCCGGCGGCAGCTCTCTGCGCAGCGCCGTGGTGGAATACGCCTATACCTTCCTGGGCATCCCCTATGTATACGGTGGTGCCAGCCGCTCCGGAACGGATTGCTCCGGTCTGACCATGCAGATCTACGGCCACTACGGCATCTCCCTGAGCCACGGCTCCAACCCCCAGTACTACCAGTGTGAGCCTGTCTCTCGCTCGGCGCTGCAGCCCGGCGACCTGGTGTTCTTCTACTATGGCATCGGCCATGTAGGCATCTATGTAGGCGGCGGTCAGTTCATCCACGCCAGCGATTACGGCGTGCAGGTGGATTCTCTCTACAGCAGCCACTGGAGCAGCAGCTACTATGGCGGCGGCCGCATCATTTCCGGTTAATATCCCCCTTTCTTCTGCAAGGCGGGGCCCGAACAAACGGGCCGCCTCTTTCATTCTGTATATGTGCATTTTTATTCATTTATGCACATCGTTTTTTGTGACATTCACACATATTATCCATCTAAATTTGCAAATCATCCTATCATTACTGATAAAATCAGCAGATAGAGTGATTTTTTATGCAAAAACATGTTGACATTTATGCACCGCAGGTGTATAGTATGCATTGTCAAGGGGCACTGCCCCAAAACAAATTTCATCTATATACCGCGCAGCCGTGCAGCGGAACATATAGAACCATTTCAAAAAATTGAAAGGAAAGATGACAAGATGAAAAAGTTCGTATCCCTGCTCCTGGCTTTGCTGATGGTAGCAAGCCTGGCAGCCTGCGGCAAGAAAGCCGATGATGACAAAAACAATAGCGACACCAAGACCCTGGTGATGGGCACCTCCGCCGACTACGCCCCCTTTGAGTTCATGTACAAGGGCAAGGACGGCACCATGCAGTACGGCGGCATTGATGTCTCCGTGGCACAGTACATCGCTGACAACATGGGCAAGGAGCTGAAGGTGGAGAATATGTCCTTCGAGTACCTGTTGCCCTCCTTGGTCAAGGGTGACTTCGATATCGTGATTGCCGCTATGGAAGCGGATGGCGAAAGACTGAAGAGCGCCGACTTCTCCGACCCCTACTATACCGACCTGCCTCCCGCCATCCTGGTGAAGGCTGCTGACGCCGCTTCCTACAAGACCCTGGCCGACTTCGCCGGCAAGTCTGTGGCTGCCCAGACCGGCACCACCAAGCTGGACATCGTCAATAAGCAGCTCACCGGTGCCAACGCCGTGCCCCTGGCCCTGGTGACCGATATGGTCAACGAGCTGGTAAACGGCAAGGTGGATGCCATCCTGGTAGACGGCGCTGTGGCAAAGCAGTACGCCGAAACCAACAAGGACCTGGTTATTGCTGACGCTTCTTCTGAGCTGGGTTCCGCTCAGCCCTACTGTGTGGCCGTGGCCAAGGGCGACCCCAAGGGTCTGCTGCCCGCCATCAACGCAGCCATCGCCAAGATGAATGAGGAGAACAAGCTGGAGAGCTTCATCAGTGCCGCTGATGCTCTGAAGGATGTGTGGCAGGAAGTCACCCCTGAGAATCCCTCCTGAGCTTTCAGAATAACCCCTCTCTCCTTTAACCTACATCATAATGCGTGGTGCAAAGCCGTATAACGCGGCTTTGCACTTTCGCACTGTATTTGAATCCCACTGAAGAAAGGACTGACCGATTATGTGGTGGACCAATCTGTTCAAGGATATGAGCAGCACCAGCTTTTTCAACTTCTCTTTCCTTCCTGCATATACCGGGTACTTCCTGCAGGGCATGGCTTATACCCTGCTGCTGGCCGTAGTATCCGTGGCACTGGCGGTGATCCCCGCCCTGCTGCTGGCCTTAATGAGGCTGAGTAACAAAAAGGCCATTCAGTGCGTTTCCGGCGCATACATTGCTGTATTCCGCTCCACTCCCCTGCTGGTACAGCTTTCCATTATCTACTTTGGCCTGTTCACTGCGATCTCCATCCCCCGGATCACCATTCTGGGTTTTGTGGATCTGAGCCGGTTCATCCCCGGCGTGGTGGCCCTGGCCCTGAACAGCTCGGCCTATGTGGCTGAAATTTTCCGGGCGGGCATCCTGGCCGTGGACAAGGGGCAGACGGAGGCCGCCCGGTCTCTGGGCCTGTCCTCCTGGCAGAGCATGAAGCTGGTGGTGCTGCCCCAGGCCATCAAGAACGTGCTCCCGGCCCTGGCCAACGAGATCGTGACCATGGTGAAGGAGAGCTCCATCTGCTCCATGCTGGGCATGGCGGAGCTGATGTTCGTGTCTAAGACCGTAGCCACCGGCACTTACATTACGCTGGCACCCTATACCATTGCGGCTCTTATTTACTTCTGCATCAACTACCCGGCCTCCAAGGCCATCGAAGCCATTGAAAGGAGGATGCGTCGTGGCGACAAGCAATAAGCTGATCTCCGTGCAGCACCTGGTGAAGGAGTACAACGGCGGCACCGTGAAGGCCCTGAACGACTGCAATCTTGACATCTATCAGGGCGAGGTGGTGGCCATCATCGGTCCCTCCGGCTCCGGCAAATCCACCCTGCTGCGCTCCCTGAACCTGCTGGAGGAGCCCACCAGCGGCCAGATCATCTTTGACGGCGTGGACTTGGCGGACAAATCCGTGGACATCAACCTGCACCGCCAGAAGATGGGCATGGTGTTCCAGCACTTCAACCTCTTCCCCCACAAGACCGTGCTGCAAAACATCACCATGGCCCCTGTGGCCCTGAAGAAAAAGACCCCAGAGGAGGCCCGGGTACAGGCCATGGGCCTGCTGGAGCGCATCGGCCTGGCGGACAAGGCAGGCGAGTATCCCAACATGCTCTCCGGCGGACAGAAGCAGCGTATCGCCATTGTGCGGGCCCTGGCTATGGACCCGGAGGTGATGCTCTTTGACGAGCCCACCAGCGCCCTGGACCCGGAGATGGTGGGCGAAGTGCTGGACCTGATGCGGGACCTGGCCAAGGAGGGCATGACCATGGCGGTGGTGACCCACGAAATGGGCTTCGCCCGGGAGGTAGCCGACCGGGTGGTGTTCATGGCCGAGGGCAAGATCCTGGAAGAGGGCAGCCCCGCCGACCTGTTCGACAGTCCCAAGGATCCCCGTCTGCAGGACTTTCTGAGCAAGGTACTGTAATATTTATTTCAAGAATAAAAGACGGCGGAGCAATGCTCCGCCGCCTTTTGTATCATCTGTATAACGCGCAGCAGGCGGAGACAGAAATGTCCCCGCCTGAGTCTTGTAAAGTTCTCTCAGAGCTTGCCGCGGTTCATAGCGATAAACTCCCGGTAGTCAGAATATTTCATGGGCTTGGAGAAGTAGTACCCCTGCATGACATCGCAGCCCATTTCGCTGATCTCCCGGAATGTCCCGGCGTCCTCGATGCCCTCCTGGGTGATCTTGGCCCCCAGGGTGTGCACCAGATTGATGATGCTCTGCAGCAGCACCTTGTCCCGCTCCGGATGCGCGCTGGGTGCAAGCAGCGACTTGTCTATCTTGATCTCATCAAAATCCAGGTCCTTCAGCACCGCAAAGGAGGAGTAGCCCGTGCCAAAGTCATCCAGCGAGCACTGGAAGCCCGACCCATGCAGCTCATGGATGACCCCCGCCAGATACTCGTAGTTTTCATAGGCGAAGCTCTCCGTAAACTCGATGGTCACGAAGCCGTCCCGGATATTGAACTTCTGTTTAATGCGCTTATAGTATTCCAAGAAATCCGGCTGGATGGCCGTGACCCGGGACACGTTGACGGAGAAGGGATAGACCGGCTGCTTTTTCTCCACCATGTTCGCCGCATTCTCGCAGGCCTTGTAGAACACGAATCGGTCAAGTCTGCTGATGAATCCGTTCTCTTCGAAAATAGGGAGGAACTCATTGGGCGTGCGATAGTGGTCGATCTTGGTGTCGAACCAGCGGACCAGGATCTCGATGCCGTCCATGCCGCCGCGCTTGATGTTGTATTTTGGCTGGTAGAAAATATGGAATTCATTGTTCTCAAAGGCGCTTTCCATCCGGCCCTCGATCTCCGCCTTTTTCAGGTAATTCTCCCGCAGTGTGTCGCCGTAGAACTCCAGAGACACGGCGCCGGTCTTGCGGGCGGGCCCGCTGTCGGAGATGTTGAGCTTGTCGATCATCCGCCCCACACTCACACGCTCGTCCTTGTCCACCTCGTAAATGCTGTAGGATACATTCAGCTTGTATTCCGCGTCCTCCTCGAATTTATAACGGGCCACCTGCAAATAAAGCCCGTCCAGCCGGTTTGTCAGCGCTTTTTTCTCCTTGTAGTGCAGCAGCAGCAGGAATCGGCCCTCTCCCGCATAGCCGAAGGTCTCTGAAACCATCATACTCTTGGCGCAGCGGCTGCGGATAAATCGCAGTACGCTCATATTCTGCTGATCTCCAAATTGTTCGGTGATGTAGCGGTAATTGTTGATGCGCAGCAGCACCACGGCAAACTGCGTACCCCGGAGCCGGTCGATGATCTCCTGCGCCGTCGTCTCAAAGCCGGTCTGGTTGGGGCAGCCCACAGTGCCATCCATGGTGGTGATCTCCTTCATCTTCCGTCCCGTGCGGATACGGTCTCCAATGGCCAGCACCACAAAGCCGATGAGCAGCAGAGTAAGGAAAGCAATGGTTCCCCAGATGGTAGTGAGCACCTGATGTCCCGAGCCGTAAAGCCCTGTCATATCGTACAGGCCAATGAGAACCAGTCCCGCGCACCCGCTGCCCAGCGGGCTAACCGAAAGTGCGTACTTCTCCGACCCCACCGACACGATCTCCGCCTGGGACTTCCCGGCCGCCATCGCCGTCGTGACCCGATCCATGGTCTTCTCGTCCGCAATGAGCTGCTTGAACAGCCCCTCCGTCACGGAGCCAAATCCGGGATCCACCGCGTCTCCCACCCGCAGCTTTTCCAGGATGATCCCATCGTGCTTGCACAGCAGGACGAAATCCGCTGCCTGCACACTGGGTATGTAGCTGTGATCACTGCTTTGAACGAAAGCGCCCAGAGACACCGCCGTGCGCAGATACAGGAGCACCACGCTGTCCATATAGGCCGTGCTGCACGGGGCGGAAATACCAAAAACCATATTGGAATTGTCATACTGGAACAGATGGGTCACCCCGCCATCCGTGTTTGCGGCCAGCTCAGTAAGCTCCGGGTAGCGGGTCTCCGCCTCCTCATTCAGTCCGTAGACCGCCCCACCCTTGGTGTAAAGGGCCGCCACAAACTTCTCGCCGTCGGCGCTGCGCTGCTCGGTTCCCAATGTCCGCAGCCGCTCCACAGCGTCTGCCTGAGAGGTAGCCTTGCGCACCTCGGACGCGCAGTAATCGGCCCGCATCTTCAACGCGCCGAACTGCTCCTGAATACCCACTGCCTGCTCTCCGGCATAGTTTTCGGCGCGATCCAGCGCCTGATTATCCACGCTTCGGTAGTAGCCGCTGCTCACCGACAGCAGGTGTACCAAAAACGTCAGGCACACGATCACCATGAGGACGAAAACCGTCGTTTTTCCGTATTTTGCGAAAAACTTGTTCATTTTCCTCTCCCTATCTCATCCCGGGGATCCAGTCCCTCTTCTTCCAGTCGCCGCAGCTCCTTTTTCACCAGCTCGTCGAATTCCTCACCGGTGAGCTGCGCCTCCGGTTCCGTTTTCAGCGTTTTCACCACTGTCGGGATGAAGACAAATCCACACACCGCAAAAAACAGCGCCAGTACCGCCACCATCCCCATAGGTGTAGCAAACAGCCGCCCCAGCGCGGTCATAGCGGGCAGATTCTTCTGGTACAGCGCCAGAATGTCCGCCCTCTCCACCGTCCACGGATCCACCTGAGCCAGGGGGCTGTCCCCCTTGGTTTTGTACCCGTCCCCGTCCCGCTGCACCACCCGGTGGGCCACATAATTCCCGTACACAGGGGAGGTCGTGTCCCGGCAGAGGAAAACGATCACGTCCCCCACCTGCACCTGCGTCCCTTGTGCCTTTTCTGCAAGAATATAGCTCTTTTCCGGGATAGTGGGCTGCATGCTTCCCGTCTGGACCCACAGCAGGCAGCGGTCAAAGAAAAACATTGGCTGCCCGCTCCTCTTCTGCAGCAGGAAGAAGGCCGAAGCTGCCACGATCAGCAGCAGCCCGGCATAAAACAAGATCTGTGACAGGATCTTCCCGCATTTTTTCATTCTGCTTTTCCTTTATCGCCTTTTTTTCTGCGAAGCAACCTTTGCAGCAGACCGGTCCTCGGCGCAGGCTTCTGCGCAGACTCCGGCTCACGATCTTCGTTTGTCCTGCTGTCCTCCAGGAAGCTTCCCACATCGTCCACGCCCTTCTGGGCCGGGCGGCTGTAGTCCATGGCGGCAGGATACTGCATGGACGGCAGCGAGTGTCCGTTGTCGGCAGCCTCTGCCGCCGCTTCCTCCGCCATGATCTCCTGGACCTCATCGAGGGTAGCAGCCGCCTGAAAATACTCTGCCTCCGCCGTCGGCTCCTTGTCCGCGCCGCCGGCTTCTCCGGCCAGCTCCGGCATGATCGGCTCCTCCCGAACACCCAGAGTGATTTCCTCTCCCTCCGGCTCTTCCTGCTGGACGATGGGCGGGATCTCTTCTCTGTGAGGTCTCTCCGCCGCCGGCTGAACCGGCTGCACAGGCTCCTTCCGGCCAGATCGCTCCGCCGTTTCGCTCCGGTTCGGAGTCTCCGCCCGGCGCACCACGCCCCGGGCCAGCAGCTCCTCGAAGGGCAGCATCCCATAGTCCTCCGGATCCATCGCCCGAACCGGGCCGCTCTTTTCCAGGGAATAACTCTTCTCCAGCCGCTCCGCCAGCTTCAGCGCCGCCGCCATCTGGCGGTCCGTTTTCACGCACAGAAGCGACGGCGTGACCGCGTAACGCTTCACGCCGGAAACATCCTGCACCCCATAGGACTTGGGCAGCTTCTCCGGCGCAAGGGCCGTGTACAGCAGCACCTCGCTGCCCCGCACCGTCAGCCGGGCCAGCACGGTCTTGCCCTGGTAAAAGGCGAAATTGGTCCGCCGTTGGATCTTCTTCACATTGCTGTAGCCGCTGAGTGCGTCGGCAATGGCGGCAAAGCGCTCCTTGGTCTGCTGATCCGCCAGACGCAGCCGGGCCTCCAGATCCTTCTCCAGGCGGACGGTCTCCCCCGTCGCCTGCTGCTCGTCATAGAACGCCGCCGCCTTCAGCGCCACCCGCAGGGCAAAGCCAATGTCCCGCTCCTGCGGCGGCTGGTTCGGCGCCTTCACGGTGAGATCCGGGATCTCCGCCGCCGCGTCCGCCTCATCCTCTACCAGGATGTTCAGCTGCGGATGCACGGTGGGTGCCGTAGCCGTGTGCAGCACGTCTTTTTCCGTCCCGTCCCCCGCGTTGCGGCAGAACAGCAGATACTGCGCCGCCGCCGCGCCGAACAGGTCGCCCATGTACTTCTGATCCGGCTGCAGCAGCGTCTCCTCCACGGTGAGGCCGCAGCCGCTCTCGTCGTAGCTCTGCAGGAAGGTCCACAGATCCAGACACTGGCGGAAATACTTGTTTTTCAGGATCGCGTTGGTGCGCAGAATGGGCGGCTTCACATAGCTGCGGCCCATCTCCCGCACGAAGTCCGACTCCATATATGCCCGGGTAATCTCGTTGAGCCGTTCCACCCGCTTCCACAGCTTGGAGCTGAAGTAGCTCTTCTGTACCCCCTTGGCGTCCGCCACCTTCTCCGAGCGCTGGATGTTGATGGTCACCAGCGCCTTGGTGTCCCCCTGATAGAAGGAGTCGGAAAAACGCACGCTGCTGATGCGCTCGTCCACGCCGTTTTCCAGGGCAATACGATAGCGCTCGCTGACGAAGAAATACAGGTTTGCCAGCAGCGTGTTGAGGAATTTGTTCTCATAGGTGAGGATGGAGTCCTCCCGGATGATGTTGAGCATCTTGGAGGGCGTCACCTCATCCCCCTTGACACTGGCGATGAAGTCCGTGTGCTGACACAGATGGGCCACGGAGCGTCCGGTGATCTTCCTCGTCAGCTCCATGGGCCGGATCTCCTCCGTCTCCGCGATGAAGTGGGAGGGCCTGCGCAGCAGCTCGTCGATGGCAGGCAGGCACTTTTCGATCTGCTCCACCCAGCCCTCGTCCAGAGCCCGGAGCATCTTCTTCTCGCTGAACCGGATGGCCGCCTCCCCCGCCGACAGGGCCGCCAGTACCTCCGCAAACTCTCCCTCGGCGTCTGCGCCATACTTACCCGTGGGGCGGATGAGTCCCCGCTGCAAAAGCGTCTCGAACTCTTCCCTGGGGAAAAGCTCCCGGGAGAACACCGCCGCCGGGGCGGCCTTTTCCGTAAGGGACAGCCCCGCGGCCAGCTCCCTCAGCCTTTTCACTGCGTTTTTCACCGCCCCCTCGCTCTTCAGGGGCAGCATGGCCGGAGTCTTCTCAAACCGCCGCACGGATGACATATCCTGGGCCTTATACCGCGCGCCGGACACATTCTCGGCCTTTTCGGCCAGGAACAGGCACAGGGTGTCCTCATAAAAAGCGAGGGCGGCTATCCGCCTGCCGCCCGCCGTAAAATAAACGCCCGTCCACGTGGTGCGGTAGCGCGTGTCCTCATAGCTGAGGATCGCGTTGGCCGCCGCCGCGCAGTACTCCTTCACCTCTTCGCCGGATAGCATCATCTGCCCGGCAAAGGACAGGCTGAAACGCACCCGCAGGGCGGGATCCGCCATTGCACGCATATTCTCCATTTCAAAGGATGTGGCGCCCATGGCGGTCCCTCCTGTCAGTCATTAATACATTTTCTGCAGCCGCTGCAGATATTCGATGCTCTCGCGCATAGCCCCGGGCCCGAAGAGGGAATCCATCATAGCGATGAGTCCCCGTATCTCACCCCGGATCAAAGAGAGGTTCAGGCTTTCAAACTTGCGGAAAACCTTGGTCACAAAGATATAGTCGATGGCCTCCGTCTCCGTGCCGCCGCAGGCGATATACACCGGCACGAAGTCCTTCAGCTGCTTCATGATACGGTTGCCGAAGGCGATGCGGAAATGCTGGATGACGTACAGATCCAGCTTTTCGATCTTGTCCAGGGCCTCCTGGCTCACCGGGAAGTCCTCCTTGGCCCGCTCATACAGCCGCTCCACCTCGGAGTAGGCGATCTTCTTGGCCGGTGTCTTGGGCGCGTCAAAGGGGATGCCCTTGCTGTCCAGATTGATGACAAAGGCGCGGTCATACACCTTGTCGGACACGGAGAAGGTGGAGTCGTCGTTGTTGATGGTACCAATATACCACACATTCTGCGGGATCTTCAAGAACCCGTCCTGCAGGTGTGCCGGGTCATTCTCCCAGGCCGAGGGCACCAGCTCAATGCGCCATTCATCGGGATTGGGCATCTCCAGAATGGACAGCATCTCCGCGAAGTAGTACTCCACCCGGGCGATGTTCATCTCATCCAGGATCACCAGGTTGATCTCATCGTTGTACCCGGCCTCGTAGATGCGGCGCAGCACGTCCGTCTCGTTGAACTTCTTGGTAAACTCGTTGAAATAGCCAAACAGCTCGTTCCGGTCGCGCCAGGAGGGCTGCACGGAGGCAATGGTGGCGTCGTTCTGGAAATACTTACCCATCATGTACGGCAGAGAGGTTTTACCTGTACCGGAAATACCCTGCAAGATCACCAGCTTCGTGCAGGCAAAGCCCGAAATCATCAGCCGGATGGTGCGCTCGTCGTAATACAGGCCGTTGTTGGTGCAGGCAAAATTGCGCATATCCGCGCAGATATCCTTCAGCGTCATGCCGTGCTCGTACGCAGGAGGCGCGTAGTAGATGTACTTCTCATCCACTGCGGCCAGCCGGGTAAAGCGCACAGCGGGCAGATCGGTCTTCTCCTCTCCGGCGGCAGGTGCCTCCAGGGCGGCAGGCTCCTCCGCCTCTCCGGTGGCCTCCATCAGCTGCCGGAACTCGTCGTAGGACAGGCCCGCCTGGGAGACCTTCAGCTGCATGATGCGCTCCTTTTCCGCCGTCAGGCGCAGCACATCCCTGTGCAGGTCCGCGATCTCCTCAAGCAGATCCTCGTTGCCCACGATGGAGCGGCGGAACCGGATATATTTCCGGATGGCCAGCACCAGCAGGAAGATCAGCCCCGCCCACACCGCAAGGGTCAGCAGGAACGCCAGGATGGAGAAGATCCAGTCGAACACGCCGAAGTTGGGGGCCTCGTCCACCCAGATCCTGAAATAATACGGGATGTTGAAGATCTTCAGGATCCCCAGCACGATCCCCTTTACGACCATGAGGACGCCGCCCAGCATATTGTCAAAAAAGGCCTTGAACCAGGTCAAAAACCCGTATAAAAAATCATGCATAGCCGTTTTCCCTCACTCATTTTTGTTGCATTGGTTGATATGGATATGTGTATCTGCAAGTCCCGCTTCAGGACTTTATTTCCTCTTTTATAGCTTCCTCGGCCTTATCGCCGCTCTGCTGCTGCTTTTTCAGGTATTCCTCCACGGCCTTTTGCCGGATCAGCTCCTCATCGGCAGCGGAGATGACCTTCTTGCCGGTGTTCTTCACGGACATAAAGGCCATCACGAACTTCACCACCTGATAGATGAAGAACAGGATCAGCGGCAGCAGGATGCACACGCCGAAGCCCACCCGCGTGCTGAGGAAGTCCATGGCCTTGCCCAGCCCCGGGATCTTGGACCCGGTATACACGGCGATGATGTTGGAGCGGCTGACCTGGCTGCCGTCGGCCAGCTCGTTGTTGTCGCCCTTGGTGGTCACGGACAGCAGCGCGCCGTTTTCGTTGCGCTCCACGGCGATGATGCGGTGGGTGTTGTAGTCCACGGTGTTGGAGCTGTCCAGCCTCATCTCGAAGGTGATGATGTCTCCTACCTCCAGCGCGTCCACGGCGGACTCATCCTCAGCGATGTACTTGCTCAGCAGCAGCGTGCCGGCGGAGAAGCCCGAGGGCTTGCCGGCGGGAACGTCAGCGGGCTTCGCCGCGTTCATGGAGTCGGTCTTCACGTTGAGGAAGCATGTGCCCCCCACTGTGGGCACGTTTTTGGCATTGGTAGACGCGGAGACGGCCACAATGGACACGCCCACGCATAAAATGACGAACACCCAGATGATGACATCCACGATGACGCCGATTATTTTCCTTGTGTTTTTCTTTTTTTCCATTCCCGTTTTGCTCCTTTTTTGATTTTTAGGAGTGCGATGCTTGGTTTTGCGCAGGGCCGAAGCCTTACGCAGGGGTATTGCGGATTCCCACGACCGTGACGCCGGTCACTGTCTTGGAATCACAGGGCTTTGCCTGTAGGTTGAGTGCGATAGGTACGCCGCAGTGGGGCAAGAA
>URSX01000027.1 GCA_900550615.1 uncultured Eubacteriales bacterium | reverse complement strand
CGCAGGAGGTCACTGGTTCGAGTCCAGCAGTCTCCACCAAAAAGTTCCTGATTTCGTCAGAAATCAGGAACTTTTTCTGTTTATGTCTTCAAATAGTGACGCGGCATTTTGGCGTTTTTCGCTTGACCCAAACGCTGACCCAAAAGCCGAAAGGTCAGGAAAGCACCGGAGAGGGGCGGATGGCATCATCCGTCCCTTTCCGGCTTTTTTGCGGGCTACATGGTCTGGCTGATGACGCTGCCGATGGTGTCGGCGGCGGAGCGCTTCATTCCCTCCGTGGCGTGGGTGTAGGTGCTGAGGGTAAAGCCCGCGTCGTAGTGGCCCAGCGCGCCGGACAGTGTCTTGACGTCCACGCCGTACTTGAGGGACAGCGTTGCGAAGGTGTGCCTGAGGTCATGGAAGCGTATGTGCTCCGCGCCGATGGCCTTTAGAATTTTCTCGTGGGTGTGCCGGAAGGAGTCCGGGTCGAACATGGTGCCGGTCTTGGGCGATACGAACAGGTAGGGACGGTGTGGATGCTTGTTGTGTTCCTCCACCAGCAGCTCCACCGCCCGCTGCGGGATGGCCAGCTTGCGGATGGAGTTGGGTGTCTTGGGTTGGCTGACCACCAGCTCACCGTTGATACGGTTTACCTGCTTGCTGACAGAGATGGTCATATTCTCCACGTCCAAGTCCGTCCACAGCAGGGCGAGGAGCTCGCCCCGGCGCAGACCGGTGGTCAGCTCCAGATAGAAGGCCGCCAGCAGCCCGCGCCGTTCTGCTTCGGCCAGGTACGGGCCGATCTTGTCCTCCGGCAGTATCTTCATCTCCCGCTTCTCCAGCTTCGGCAGGCGGCAGCCTTTGGCGGGATTGGCGAGGACGCTTTTGTGAATAGGTTTGCCGGTGGCAGGATCATTGCCTGCGGTGTAGCGTCCCTCCCAGCGGCCATCCTTACGCTTGCGGATGCTGCCCTCACCGTTTGCACGTTTTTTCGGCATAGTATCAACTCCTTTTCTTGGTAGCCAATACACATACCACAAACCGACCTTAATAGCTATCGGAGATGGGCAGAGTTAAGAGAAAGTTATCAATTGCACAGCGGGAGTATTCTTTGGTTACAGTGTGGTCATTTTGTGTTATCATACAGGATTGCGCGTGGCTGGTATCCTCCTGCACCACGGGGTGCGGATGCTATCTCACCGTTCTCAGAGATGGGGTACGCCGCCGCCAACACCAGGAAATACACCGATATGTTCCGAGCGGGTGAGATAGACCCTTCCATCCCCGGGCAAGCTTTTTGCTTGGGGGCATATAGAAAATCCGATATGTTTTATTTGAGTTTAATAAACCGTTTAGATCAAAAATGAAGAAAAGTTTTTTTATAAACACCTTTGGGAACGGGAATACTTTACAATAAATTTACATTCAGGCTATTTTTATAGCTAAAAAAGGAGGCGCATCCCATGAAAAAAGAAACTATAAGCGACCTGACAACAGAAAAAACAGAACTAAAGCGAGAAATAGGTGCCTTTGGTGGTGTCAGCATTATTGCTGGTATCATGATTGGCTCCGGTATCTTCTACCTGGGTGCCTATGTGCTGCAGCGTGCGGGCATGAACAGCGGTCTGGCTCTGCTGTGCTGGATCATCGGCGGTGTCATTTCCCTGTTTGGCGGTCTGGCCTATGCGGAAATGGGCGCGGCTATGCCCCAGTCCGGTGGCCGTGTGGTCTACCTGAATGAGGCCTATCATCCCATCGTGGGCTTCATGAACGGCTTTGTGGATTGGCTCATCGGCGGCCCCGGCTCCGTGGCTGCTCTGGCCCTGGCTCTGATGGGCGTGTTCCAGCCCATTTTCCACCTCAGCGACTTCGGCTGCAAGATTGCCGCCGTTGTACTCATCTTCGGTATCACCGCCTATAACATGGTGGGCGTTAAGCTGGCCTCCGTGGTGCAGAATGTCTCCATGGTCGCCAAGATGGTGCCCGTTGCCATCATTCTGCTGGCAGCCCTGTTTGTCGGCCATGTTACCCCCGACCTGTCCCTGGGCTCTGCCGGCGTCTATGCTGCCGAGAACAACACCAGCGTTTTCAGCATGATCGCCCTGGCCGTTGTGGCCTCCCTCTGGGCCTATGAGGGCTGGACCAACCTGAACACCGTGGCCGAGGAAATGAAGAACCCCCGCAAGAATCTGCCCCTGGCCCTTATCATCGGTATCGGCGGCGTTACGATTCTCTACACCCTCTTCAACTTTGCCATCATGAAGGTTCTGCCCCACGAGGAGATCGCCTCCATGATCGACGCCGGCGACCTGTATCTGGGTACGGCGGTTGCTAAGAAGCTGCTGGGCAGCGCAGGTGCCGTGGTGGTTACCGTGGGCATGGTCCTGGCCATGTTCGGCAGCCTCAACGGCCTCATCCTGGCCCAGCCCAGAATGTACTATGCCATGGCCAAGGAAGGCCACTTCTTCAAGAGCTTCACCAAGCTGAATAAGCAGAAGATCCCCTATGTGCCCATCCTTGTCCAGGCTGTCATCTCCAGCGCCCTGGTGCTGCTGCGTAACCTGAGCCAGCTGACCGACATGGTGGTGCTGTGCAATCTGCTCTTCAATGTCATGATCGTTCTGGCTGTGCCCATCCTGCGCAAGAAGTTCCCCAACATCGAGCGTCCCTACAAGGTGTGGCTCTATCCCGTGTCCATCATCTTCACTGCCATTGTGTTCGTGGCCCTGTTCGTCAACTCCGCCATTGATAATCCTTTCCTGGGCGCCCTCGGCTTCATCGTGCCCGCTATCGGCGCCGTTGTTTACTGGATCTTTGACCGCAAGCTGAAGAAGGAAGCGGGGGAGAATAAGGAGGCTAATGATGGCTGAGCTGTATTATAATGCCAAGGTCTATGTGGAAAAGGGTCATTATGAGCAGGCAGTTTTGGTTGAAGACGGCATCATCCGCCGCATAGGCAGCAGCGATGCCCTGCTGGCCGATGCCCCGGCTGACGCCACCCGGGTGGACTGCGGCGGCCGCACCCTGATCCCCGGTCTCAATGATTCTCATATGCACTTTGCCCAGTTCAGCGAGACGCTGAACCAGGCCCATATCGCCGATGTAAAGTCCATTGCGGAGCTGATCGAGGTATGCCGCAAATTCGCCCAGGAGCACCCCCAGCGTGTGAAAAACGGTCTCCATGCCATCGGCTGGAACCAGGACTATTTCACCGACGGCGGCCGCCTGCCCGACCGGCATGACCTGGACAAGATCAGTACCGACTATCCCATCGTGCTGGAGCGTGTCTGCGGACACATTGTCTCCGTCAACAGCAAGCTCCTGGAGATCCTGCAAAGCACCGGCGAGATAGACAAGTGCAAGGGCGAGGATTGCCTCACCGATGAAAACGGCGTGCCCAACGGCATCTTCACCGGCAACGGCTGCAATATCGCCAAGCGTCTCATCCCGGAGTTCACTCTGGAGGAGCGCCATGAGTTCATGAAGGATGCCATGGACTATGCGGTTTCCCACGGTCTCACCAGCGTCCAGAGCAACGATGTGGGCACCACCTTCCTGGATACCCCTGCTGCCTTCCGCCTGCTGCACGAGATGTACGACAATGGAGAGGGCAAGGTTCGCTATCGCCATCAGGTCTGCTTCAACAACCTGAAGGATTTCGAGGAGTACCTGACCCGGGGCGAGTACGCCGTGGGCGAGTATAAGAAGGGCTCCTGGCTTACCCTGGGCCCCCTGAAGCTGTTTAAGGACGGCAGCCTGGGCGCCCGCACGGGTCTTATGTCCCACGGCTACGTGGACGATCCGGAAAACCACGGCCTGGAGTGGATCACCGTGGAGGATATGGACCGCTACTGCCAGCTGGCAAAGGAGCACAATCTGCAGGTGATTACCCACTGCATCGGTGACGAGGCCGTGCGCCGCACTGTGGAGTGCTATGAGCGGGCCTTCGTGGATGGCAAGAACAAGCTCCGCCACGCCGTTGTTCACTGCCAGATTACCGACCGTGCCCTGCTGGAACGCATCGCCAAGGACGATATTCTGGTGTTTGCCCAGCCCATTTTCCTGGATTACGATATGAATATCGTGGAAAAGCTGTGCGGCAAGGAGCTGGCCTCCACCTCCTACGCCTTCGGCACCCTTCTGCGCATGGGCGTGCATCTGTCCTACGGCACCGATTGCCCTGTGGAGGACTGCAACCCCTTCACCAATATCTACATGGCCGTTACCCGCAAGGATAGACAGGGCCGTCCCGCAGGCGGCTTCTATCCCGGCGAGTGCGTGGATGTGGAAACGGCTATTGACGCCTACACCAAGGAGAGCGCCTACGCGGAGTTCCAGGAGGATGTCAAGGGCCGCCTGATGCCCGGCTATTATGCGGACATGGTCCTGCTGGATCGGGATATTTTCACCGTGGATCCCATGGAGATCAAGGACATCCTGCCCGTAATGACCATTGTGGGCGGCAAGGTAGTTTATAAGAAGTAACGATTACGAAAAGCGACAGGGCTGCTCGTTCAGTGCGTATGTTTGTACGAGCTGAGCGGGCGGCCCTCTTGTTGCATAAGCAAGAAAATAGGAGGAAATAAGATTATGGGCGTAGAGAGCAGATATGGCCTGACCTTCGGCTACATGGAGCACGGTCAGCGCAACCTCATTACCGATGTGCCGGGTGTTCGTGTGGGCCAGGTGACCCTCCACGACGGCGAGGTACATACCGGCGTCACCGCCATCATTCCCCACACAGGGGATGTGTTCCACGAGAAGTGCCTGGCCGGGGCTCATGTTATCAACGGCTTCGGCAAGAGCATCGGCCTGGTCCAGGTGCAGGAGCTGGGCACTTTGGAGACCCCCATTTTGCTGACCAATACCCTGTCCGTGGGCACCGTGTCCACGGCGCTGGTGGAGTATATGCTGGAGCGAAACGACGACATTGGCCTGGATGCAGGCACGGTCAATTCCCTGGTCATGGAGTGCAACGATGCCCGTCTCAGCGACATCCGCGGCCTGCATGTCACCAAGGAGCACGCCCGTGCGGCTCTGGCGGCAGCATCGGAGACCTTTGCCGAGGGTGATGTGGGCGCCGGCGCCGGCATGGTGTGCTACTCCCTCAAGGGCGGCATCGGTTCCGCCTCCCGGCTTTGCCATCTCTATGGCGAGACCTACACCGTGGGCGCCTTGGTCATGACCAACTTCGGCACCCTGCGTGACCTGCGTGTGGCAGGGGACCCGGTAGGTGAGCGGCTGTTCTGGCAGGAGCAGTCGGAGCTGAAGGATAAGGGCAGCATTATCGTCATCATCGCCACGGATGTTCCCCTTTCAGCCCGGCAGCTGGAGCGGGTGGCCAAGCGCGCCCAATCCGGCATTGCCCGCACCGGCGGCATTTCCGGCAACGGCAGCGGCGAAATTGCCCTGGCCTTCACCACCGGAAACAAGCTGGCCCATTACAGCAGCGATCGGCTGGAATCCATCCGCCTGGTGTACGAGGAGGATATTGACGAGGTGTTCCGGGCGGCTATCGAGAGCGTGGACGAGGCTATCATCAGCTCCATGCTCCACGCCAAAGCCGTAACAGGCCGGGCGGGCAACCATTATAAGAGCCTGGCAGACCTCTATATGCCCGAGAAAAAATCCGAAAAGTAAGAAGGGGACCGACTGTGAAAAAGATTATCGGCATTATCGGCGGCATGGGCCCCCTGGCCACGGCAGATCTGTTCGAGAAGATCATCCACGCCACGGACGCCGCCCGGGATCAGGACTTTCCCCATGTGATCGTGGACTGCAACACGGATATTCCCGACCGCACTGCGGCCATCCTCATGGGCGGCGAGGATCCGGTACCCCAGCTGGTGCGCTCGGCTAACACCCTGGCGGCTGCCGGGGCCGACGTCCTGATCATGCCCTGCAACACTGCCCACTGGTTCTACGATGACCTCTGCCTCCGGACCCACCTGCCGGTGCTGCACATGCTGCGCCTGACGGCGGACCATCTGGAACGGGCGGGCGTGACCGCCGTGGGCCTTTTGGCCACCGACGGAACCATTCAAACCGGCATTTATGAAAACCTCCTCTCCGGTCGTGGCATACGGGTCATCAAGCCCGATGCTCCCGGTCAGCGCCGGGTCATGTCCGCCATCTACGATGGCGTCAAGGCCGGAAACTTAGGCGCCATTGACGTGGCAGCCCTGCGCTGCACCCTGGATGCCATGATAGCCCAGGGGGCGGAGTGCTTTGTCCTGGGCTGCACGGAGCTTCCCATTGTGTTTGCCCAATGCGAGCTGCCCTATCCCGTGTCGGATCCCACGCAGATCCTGGCCGAGGCTGCTGTTTCCTTCGCAGGCTATCCCGTGAAAAAAATGTAAGGGGGACTCTATGCATATTGTAACGGAAAAAGCGAAGCATTTCTGCGGGGATCCGGAGCTTTTGGCCCACCGGATGACCTGCCGGGGTGTACCGGGGTGCAGCGTGGCCCTGCTGCAGGGGGGACAGGTGACCCATTCCGCTGTCAGCGGCGCTGCCGGCGCCGCCCCGGTGACGGAGGGTACCCTCTTTGAGTGCGCATCCCTGACAAAGCCCCTGTTTGCCGTACTGGCCCTGCAATTAGCTGATGAGGGGCTGCTGGCCCTGGATGAGTCGGTGCCTGCCCGGCTGGGAGGCGAGCCCTGGTCCCAGGACCCGGATTTTGCAAAGATCACCCCCCGCCACATCCTCAGCCACAGCTCCGGCTTGCCGGATTGGCACAGCCGCCCTATGCCCATGCTCTTTGCCCCGGGTACGGCCTATAGCTATTCCGGCCAGGGCTATTATCTGCTGCAGCACTTGGCGGAAAAAATTACGGGGCAATCTCTCCCGGAGCTGTTTGCGGGCCATGCTTTCACGCCCTTTCAAATGCACCGCTCCGCCGTGCTTTGGACGCCGGGGGTGGGCAGCGCCATTTCTCCGGGCTTTGATGCGGAGGGCAATCCTTGCCGCGTGCGGGATTGTGTGGATCTAACCGGCAACGCCCCGGAGCCCAATGCTGCCTGGTCCCTGTATTCCAACGCCGCGGATTACGCCCGGTTTATTTCCGGCCTGCTCTGCAGCCGGGGTGGGCTGCGGGAGGACACTTATCACCAGATGGGCTCCGTGCAGAGCATCGCCGATGATGACATTGCCTGGGGCCTGGGTGTGGGCCTCATACGAAAGGAACCCTCCGTCCGGTGGCACTGGGGCGATAACGATGGCTTCAAGTCTCTGGCCCTGTGGGATCAGCAGACGGGGGATGGCCTTGTGGTCACCACCAACAGCGACAATGGTCTCTCCCTGTGCTATGACCTGGCGGCAGAGCTGACGGACGCAGATTTCCTGGCAGCCATGGCCGCCTTCATAGAGACAGCGGAATAGAGGCTTCCCTTTTCGGGCGGAGTCTGCTATACTTCTTTCTGTAAAGAACACTGTAGGATGGGGGCAAATGCCATGGATCAACGAGACCTGCTCATCAAAAACGGGAAGATCCTCTGTATGGATGGAGATGTGCGCGCCGATTGGCTTTTGACCCAGGGCGGCAAGATTGCCCGCCTGGGCGTGGGAAAGTGCGACCCGGAGTATATCTCCGGCACCGTGCAGATCATTGATGCCGGGGGCCGGACGGTATTGCCGGGGTTTATTGATAACCACTTTCAGGTGGTGCGTATCGGCTTGGAGTGCGGGTATGTAGATCTGTCCCATGTGCGCAATTATGATGAGATCGGTCAGATTATCCGGCGTGAGGCGGCCAGCCGCAGCGTTGTCACTGCCTATCGGCTGGACAGCAGCCGCCTGGAGGAAAAGGCCCTTCCGGATCGCAAGGTCCTGGATCGTTACTGCGCCGATAAGCCGGTTCTGATCTTCTCCTTAGACTATCACACCATTATCCTCAATACCGTGGGCATCCTGTATAATAAGATTCCCTTTACCCTGCCGGGCATCCATATGGATGACAGCGGTATTCCCACAGGTATCTTCACCAATCAGGCGGAAAACCGGCTGGAGGGCAACGTGCTGGACGCCTATTCCTATGATGACTTTGATACCGCTGCCGCCCGCACAGTGGGCACAGCCCTTTCCCATGGCATTACCACCGTGGCCGCCATGGAGTGCCGGGGCGCCAAGGCAGAGCAGAGCCCTCTGCGCACCAGTGAGTTCTTGGTGCGCTATAAGGACCGCTATCCTCTGACCATAGAGATTTTCTATCAGACCACCGAGTATAAGCGTGCCCTGCAGCACGGCCTCAAGCATATCGGCGGCGCCCTGTACATCGACGGCACCATGGGCGGCCGGACAGCGGCCCTTTCCTTTGACTATGCCGATGCGCCCCACCGGAAGGGGTGGATCTACATGACTCGGGATGCGCTGACACATTTTACCATGGAGTGCTGCCAAAACAATCTGCAGATTGGCTTTGACGCCATTGGCGACGCCGCCATCGAGACCGTGCTCCAGGCGCTGGAGGCCGCCGCGAAACACTATGACGTGCGCTCCATGCGCCACCGCATTGAGCATGCGGAGCTTATAACACCCTCCCAGATGCAGCGGGCTGCCCGCCTGGGCGTCATTTTGTGCATGCAGCCCGCCTATGAGGGGCTGTGGGGCTATCCTGGCGGTATGTATCAGCAGCGCCTGGGCGATCGTTACGGCACTACCAACCAATTTCGCCGGATTATCGACAGCGGCATTACCATCTGCGGCGGATCGGATCCACCCATCACCAACCCCAATCCCTTCCAGGGCATCCACTACGCCGTCAACCATCCCGTTGCCGCCAATAGCGTAACGCTGCAGGAGGCACTGGAGATGTATACAAGCCTTGGGGCTTATGCCCTCTTTTTGGAAAAGAAAAAGGGGAGCCTCCGTGAGGGGAAGGATGCCGATATTGTGATCCTGGACCGGGATATAACGCAGATGGATCTGCGGCAGCTGAAGGACGTTCAAGTGGATATGACCATCAAAGACGGGCGGGTCGTATTTGACCGGAATGTATGAGTATGTTGTATATTACGTTTATGGGCGGGCCCCGATTTTTGCTGGACGGTGCGGATGTCAGCGATCAGATCAGCAGCAAGGCTGCAGCTATCATCGCCCTGGTCCTGATGAAGGAGACCCGGCAAATGCGCCGCAGCGACATCATCAGCTATCTTTGGAGCGAAAGCAGCGATGATGCCGCCAAATACAACTTGCGCTTCAACCTTTGGCAGATCAAAAAGGCCCTCGTGCAGGCGGATGGCGAGTCGCTTCTGCTGGTGTCCAAGGATGATATCAAAGTCAATCCCAACTTTAGCTTCCTGTGCGATATATCTGAGATCGAGCAGGCCGCTCTCGAGGATATCAACTCCATCGCAGAGCTGAAGCATCTGCTATCCCTGTTCCGGGGCGACTTTTTTGAAAACTGCAGCCTGCACAATTGCGAGAACTTTTTGGAGTATATCATCCAGCGCCGGTACTATTTGGAAAACCGAAAGCTGGTGGTCTATCACCGCTTGATCCGGCTGACCTATGAAAACGCACTGGATGCTGATTGCCTGCAGTATATGTCCGCCTGCGAGGAGATAGACCCCTATAACGAGGATATTGCAAAAATCCGTTTGGAGATACTGATCCGGCGAAGCGCCTGGCGGGATGCCGTGCAGTACTATCAGATGTTCTATGGCCGGCTGCTGCGGGATGTGGGGGCCGAGCCCTCTCCGGAGCTGCAGGAGCTGAGCAAGCAGTTCCACTTGCAGAAAACCAGGGATGTGGAGGAAAATGTGCTGCATTTGGAGGTCTGCACCATTCCGTCCCTTCCCGGCGGCTGGATGTCCCAGGTGCTGAAGGCGCTTTGCCAAAGCAATCAGATCACCTGGAGCGACCATCTGACACAGCGCCAGCTCTCGGACCTGGCCTATTTGCAGCCTATCCTGCCTGCGCAGACGCCGACATGCGTACCCATGGTGCGCGTAGCGGAGGCTTTTATAGACCTGATAACCGGCCTCTGCACGGGAAAACAGGCCTGCAGGCTGGAGATTCGCTCCCTGAACGGCGCCCCCTTGGATGCGCTAAGCCGGGATGTGGCAGAGGTTCTGCAGAAGAAATGCAGCCACAAGCTGGTGATCCTGTAACAGAAATCCTGTGTAGGCCATGTGGCTTTGCCGCAAGATAAGATAAAAGCTCCGCTCCTTCGCCTGGCGTCGAAGGAGCGGAGCTTTTATATCTAATCGGCATGGACACATGGGGGCAATGCCCGCTTACTGGCTGTCCGCCTGGCGCAGGTAGGTGTCATTTTCCCCGCCCCACCAGAGGAGGTCCTTTTCAGCGGTGGTGTGCATATCATAGGTGACGTCATCAAAGGCGCTGGAGCGGGCGTAATACTGGTCCGCGTCGTCCGGATCCTGCTCCAGCTGGCCGCGGTCCACGGTGACAAAGTCCTCCCCGGCCTGAGTGCGCTCCCCCCAGGCCCCACTGGCCATCGGACAGGATGACGATACAGCTGAGGCCGCCCTTCTCACCATCCGGGTACCACACATCGGCGATGTCGGCAAAGGCTTCGTCTGCGCCGTTGCTGCCGGAGCCGCTTATGGTGTAGGTAACCAAGGATTCGATGGCCAGCTCAGTGGCGCCGCCCCGGGCCAAATAGGCGCAGCCATCGTACTCATTAAAGGAGCATATCCACTGCCATTTCTGCTTTAACTCCGTGTCCTTTCGGGATGGCGGCAAGTACAACTATTCCAAAGCAGAGCAACAGCGCCTGCGAGAAGCCTCGGATCGCCTTTGCCGGGAATACGGACTGTCCGTCATTGAGAGGTCTCACAAAGCGCCTCCCGTCCTGTTTGGCTGGATGAGAAAAACGGCAAGCCTACCCGCTACAATGTCTACCGTGCCGATGTGCGGAAGGCGATGGACTTCAGCCGCACACCCTACTATATTAACGATCATAATATTTTCCTCCGATCCGATTGTAAATATTGCGCTTTGGATAATATCATGCGCTACACCAGCAAGCCTATCACCGATTGCACAACAGCATTATCCGTCAGCTCACTGGTTCGGTAAATCTTCTGGCAAAAGGGTTTCAGGCTGAAATCCATACCAGATTGCCCTTCGTCCAACAAAATACCTGTTACCGTGAAATGATATGCGACCTGTGCTGATTGCAATTCCTGCTGGCAGGCATCGGGCAACTCACATTCGCCATCCGTGATGAAAACCACATCGGCCTTTTCAAAGCCCTCAGTGTCCATCAATCGGAGTGCTTCACGGATGGGGCGTTCAAAGTTGGTGCCGCCGCCGGGGAAGGTTTCCGAAGCCGTCAGTTTATCCTCCAGTATGTATTCGCCCGGACGGAATATGTCCACTTGACAACTGCTGCTTCCAGCAAAATGGATCAGCGCAAAGCTCCTTCAGCTCTCGGCTGCAATCTCCAGCAGGGTCATGGCTACCGCCTTGCCCCAAGCCGCAGCTTCGCCTTCGGTGGAACTGGACTCATCCAGACAGCAGATAATGTCGCCCAGGAAACAGGCGGCAGTATCGGTCTCCGGGATGAAGCCCTGCTGGATTCCGCATTGGAGAACGCCTTTGCCGGCTTTGACGGGCAGGAGTTCTATCCTACCAAGGAGGAAAAGGGCGCACGGCTCGGCTATACGCTCATCTCCAACCACGCTTTTGTGGACGGCAACAAGCGCATCTGCATGTACGTTATGCTGACGTTTCTGGAAGTGAACGGGATACACATGGAGTGTACCAACGAGGAGGTTGTGGAGGCCGGATTATCCGTCGCCTCCGGCACAATGGACTACGACTCGCTTCTCCAATGGGTGCGCGACCACAGGATTTGACTGTTTTGAAGGAAGTCGATAGGCGGCACGCCTATTCTTTGGTTACAGCGTGGTCATTTCTGCACCTTCGCAGGGCTTGACCCAAACGCGGAAAAAAGCAGGTGGATACAGGCGGACACAGTGGATCGCCCACTGAGCCGAAAGCACGCAAAAGGGACGGAAAGCGTTGGATACCAACGCTTTCCGTCCTTCATCATATCTTCACACGCAGGAGGTCACTGGTTCGACTCCAGCAGTCTCCACCAAGAAGTTCCCGGTTTCCTACGAAACCGGGAACTTCTATTTGTCTGAATGCCTTGTGGCGCTTATCGCCTTATGAGAAGCCTTATAATCTTTCTGTTTTGTTGATAAATTTACAGCATGTCCGCCGCCTGCATGGCCTGGGTCAGGTCTGCGATGATGTCCTCGGCATCCTCCAGTCCAATGCTGAACCGGAAGAATCCTTCCTGATAAACGGCAGGATAATGCGGGAGCTTATCACTGTTTTTGTCATAGTAGACGATGAGGCTCTCCACATCGCCCAAAGACACCGCATGTGTCACCAGCTTCAGGGCATCCAAAAACTTTTCATGCTGCTTCTCATCGCCCTTCAGGTCAAAGGAGATCATGCCGGAGTACTGGCCGTGCATCAGCTTCTCCGCCCGGTCGTGCTGGGGATGGCTCTTCAGGCCGGGATACCACACGAACCGGGTAGCCGGGCAGCTCTCCAGGAACTCTGCCACAGCCAGAGCCACGTCGCTGTGCTGCTTCATCCGCAGGGGAGCCGTGGTAAGACCCCGGGCTACCAGCCAGGCGTTGAAGGGGCTGAGGATGCCGCCGTAGTTCACCATGGCCAACTCCTTGATCCGGTCGATCAGCTCCGTGCGGCCCAGGACGCAGCCGCCCAGAGAGTCACCGTGGCCGTTGATGTACTTGGTCATGCTGTGGATCTCCAGGTCCGCCCCGTGAGACAAGGGACGGATGTACACGGGGCCGGCGAAGGTGGCGTCTACGCTCAGCAGCGCCCCGGCCTTGTGGGCGATCTCCGCAATGGCATCAATGTCGCTGATGCCGGTGGTGGGGTTGCCCGGGGTCTCCACGTGGATGAGCTTGGTGTTGGGGCGCACAGCGGCCCGAACGGCCTCGGTGTCGGTGGTGTCCAGCAGAGTCACCTCCACGCCGTACTTCTTGGGCAGATACTCCCGGAACAGCAGGTTCGTGGCGCTGTAGCACACCTCGGACACGATGGCGTGGTCGCCGGAGTTCAGGGTGGTGGTGAATACGGCGGCCAAAGCGGCCACACCGCTGGCGAACACTGCGCCGTCCTCTGCGCCGGTCAGGGCGCACAGCTTGTCCTGCAGCACCATCTGGTTGGGGTTGCGGTTGCGCTGGTAAATGTTGCTGTGGATGCCGCTCCAGTCCACCGGGGTACCATCGGTGGGAATGCGGTAGTTGGAGGTCATGTAGATGGGCTCGTTGATGGCGCCGAAGCAGTCGTCCTTCCGTGCGCCGCCGTGTACGGCAGTGGTGTTGATGTGCAGTTTTCCTTCCATATTCATACGCTCCTCTCAGATTATTATGCGGTGCTTTGAGCACCGCCCTTCGTTGTGATCATTGTAGTGCGGTTAAACAGTTTTGTAAAACGAATGATTTTTATGATATTTATTAAAATATATAATTGATTTTCTGTGAATGTATGATACGATATACAAAAAGGGGGCCGGGTCATGGAGATACGAAATCTGAATACATTTCTGCACGCGGCATCGCTGCAGAACATTACAAAAGCGGCGGCGGAACTGGGGTACTCCCAATCGGCGGTCAGTGTGCAGATTCGCCAGCTGGAGCAGGAGCTGGGCATGCCGCTGTTTGACCGTATCGGCAAGAACGTGTACCTGACGGATTTTGGTCGGTCACTGGTGCCCTATGCCCGCAGGGCCGTGGCGGCAGTAGCCGCAGTGGAGAATTTCGGCAAGTCCGATGCGATTCTATCCGGCTCCATCCGCATTGGCATCACGGACTCTCTGTTTGAACTGCTGATGAAACCGCTGCTGCCGGCCTACCACGCCCGCTTTCCCAGGGTACGGGTGGAACTGCTGGTGGACACCACTGTGAACCTGACGCAGCTGCTGCAGCAGGGTTCCGTCGACGCCATATGCGTCATCGACGACCCCCTGCCCCCCGCCCAATGGCATATCTGGCAGCAGACAAAGGTGCCGGTGGTTCTGGTGGCCAGTCCGTCCCACCCGCTGGCGGGCCGCCCATCCGTAGATCTGCGAGATCTCTCCGGCAGCGAGCTGATCCTCATGGAGCAGGACGCGCCCTATAACCGCCGCTTTGAGGGTCTGCTGGCGCAGCACAGTGTGTCGTGCGAACCTTTTCTGCGCCTGCCCAGCGCCAGTGCCGCACGGGAATTGCTGCTGGGCGGGGCATACCTGTCCCTGCTGCCATGGTACACGGTGTGCGTGGACGTGGAGACCGGACGGCTGCGGTGCCTGTCCATCCCGGAATGGGAGCTGACTCAGGCGGTACAGATGGTGCTGCACCGCAGCAAGGTGGTCACGCCGCAGATCGAGGGCTTCCTTCAGGAATTGAACCGGGCGCTGCACGCAGTCCTGGCATAGCCCGCTTCTTCGCACCCGCCACCACGGCCCTGAACGCGCAGACGGCCTCCCGGGCCTCCAACTTCATAGGCCCTTTGCAAGGGAGATGACCGTAATGGACTTCGCCCCCATCGGTAGAGCATTTACACGGATGGGAGTGAACGTTTTCTTGAGAAGAAGCCAAGCCGTGGGGCTTGACCTCTTTTCTTTTACCCTTTCACCAGCACCCGGGTCAGGCGCAGGGACAGCGGGGCCACCAGGAGCATCTGAATGGGCAGGGCAATGCCCTGCTTTTTGTTTCTCGGCATTGTTTTTTCCTTTTCTCCGCGAAAAAAGGGCAACAAACGCCGCCCACCCGTCAGACATAGGGAGAGCAACATTTATTGTCCTGTTTCGCTTATTTACTTCCCGTTCAGCATAGCAAATTTTCGCCGGGAATGTCATAGACATTCTTCGCAAATTTTTCGCAAAAATCACACGCTCCCCTGCGCAGGCGGCACAAGGAGGCTTGACAATCCCCCCATTTTCCCCTACAATACAAACCAAGCTCCTGACGCCAAAAGTTTTCTTGCGGCGGAAGATGCGCCATAGAGAGAATTGCCCGCCCCCGGCGGGTCTTGTGGCCGTGTCGCAGAGCGATGCGGTTTTTTTGCCGCAAAAATTCATCCGGGAGGTAATCACATGGAAACCAGAGTCGCCCTCATCGGCATTATTGTGGAAAAGGAGTCGTCGGTGGCCGCGCTGAACGAGCTGCTGCACCAGTACGGCCGCTACATCATTGGCCGCATGGGGCTTCCCTACCGGGAAAAGTGCGTGAACATCATCTCCGTGGTGCTGGACGCGCCCCAGGACGCCATTTCCGCCCTCAGCGGCAAGATCGGCCGCCTGGAGGGAGTCAGCGCCAAGACCCAGTATTCCCATGTCATCACCCCTGCGGAAAACTAAAGCAAAAGAAAGGAACACCACAATGAAAAAGATCCTCTCCCTCCTGCTGGCCCTGGTGCTGGCACTGAGCCTGGCCGCCTGCGCCGCGCAGCCCCGCCAGGAAACATACCAATCTGTAAACATCCGTGTGGGCGGCCTGAAGGGCCCCACCTCCATGGGCATGGCCAAGCTGCTGGACAACGCTGAAAACAAGCTGACCGCCAACACCTATGAGTTCACCATGGCCGCCTCCGCCTCGGATCTGACACCGCAGCTGATCAAGGGCGAGCTGGATATTCTGGCCGTGCCCGCCAATGTGGGCGCCATTCTCTACAACCAGACCCAGGGCCAGGTGGAGCTTCTGGCCGCCAGCACCCTGGGCGTGCTGTACATTGTGGAAAAGGGCGGCGAGACCGTGACGGATATCAAGTCCCTGGCCGGCAAAACCATCTACGCCACCGGCAAGGGTGCCACTCCCGAGTATGCCCTGACCTACCTGCTGGCCCAGAACGGCCTGACCCTGGGCGAAGACGTCACCGTGGAGTGGAAGAGCGAGCCCACGGAGATCGTGACCCTCATGGCCCAGGAGGAATCCTCCGTGGCCATGCTGCCCCAGCCCTTTGTCACCGTGGCCCAGGGCCAGGTGGAGGGTCTGCGGGTGGCCCTGGATCTCTCCGCTCAGTGGGACAAGCTGGGCGTGGACAGCCGCCTGGTCACGGCGGGCCTGCTGGTGCGCAAGGCCTTTGCCGACGAGCATCCGGAGGCCGTGGCCAAGTTCCTGAAGGAGTATGCCGCCAGCACCGACTATGCCAATGCCCATCCCGCCGAAACCGCCGTGCTGGTGGAGAAGCTGGGCATTGTAAAGGCCGCCGTGGCAGAAAAAGCCATCCCCGCCTGCAATCTGGTCTGCATCACCGGTGCCGACATGAAAACCGCCGTCAGCGGCTATCTGCAGACCCTGTATGATCTGAAGCCGGAGTCCGTAGGCGGCGCTATGCCCACAGACGGCTTCTACTGGCTGGGCGCATGAGCCGGGAGCGCCTGCAGAAGCTCTTAGCCGCTGCCCTGGCCGTGGCCGTCTGGCAGGGGGCGTCCATGGCTGTGGCCTCCCCCCTGCTGCTGCCCTCCCCGGTGCAGGTAGCGGCGCGGCTGGCCGTCCTGGTTCCCACGGCGGGCTTCTGGTGCACAGTCTTTTTCAGCTTCCTGCGCATCGCCGGAGGCTTTCTGCTGGCGCTGGCAGCAGCCGCCGTGCTGGCCTTTGCAGCCGGGCGGCTGCGGATGCTGGAGATCCTGCTGCAGCCTTATGTGCTGGCCATTAAGTCCGTGCCGGTGGCATCGTTCATCATTCTGGCGCTGATCTGGCTGAAAATCTCCCGGCTCTCCCTGTTCATCTCCTTTCTCATGGTCTTTCCGCTGCTGTATACCAATATTCTGACGGGCATCAAAAATGCCGATGGGCAGCTTCTGGAAATGGCCCAGATCTTCCGCGTGCCATGGCGGCGACGCCTGCGGATGATCTATCTGCCGTCGGTGGAGCCGTTTTTACTGGCGGGCAGCGCCGCTGCCCTGGGCATGAGCTGGAAGGCCGGCGTGGCGGCGGAGGTCATCGGCGTGGTAGGCGGCTCCATTGGTGAGCGGCTGTACGAGGCGAAAATCTACCTGATGACCGCCGACCTCCTGGCCTGGACGGTGGTCATCGTGGCCCTCAGCGCCGGGTTTGAATGGCTGGTGCTGCGGCTGCTGCGAGGACTGCTTCGGCAGATAGGAGGTGACGGCCGCCCATGATCGTTTCCCATCTGTGTAAATCTTTCGGCGGCAAGGCCGTTTTGGAGGGCGTATCCCTGACCCTGCCGGCAGGGCAGATTGCCTGCCTCATGGCCCCCTCGGGTCAAGGGAAGACCACCCTGCTGCGCTGCATCGCCGGGCTGGAAAAGCCCGACAGCGGGGAAATTCTGGACCTGCCGGATCGGATCGGCTATGTATTTCAGGAGGATCGGCTGTGCGGTGGGTTTTCTGCCGTGGACAATATCCGCCTGGTCATGGGCAAGGCCGTGAGCGAGAGCGAGATCTGCCGCCACCTGGAGCAGCTGGGCCTGGGCGGCAGCCTGCACCAGCCCGTGGGGGAGCTGTCCGGCGGTATGCGCCGGAGAGTAGCGGTTTGCCGGGCGGTATGCTATGGCGGCGACCTCCTGCTGCTGGATGAGCCCTTCAAGGGCTTGGACGATGCCGCCAGGCGGCAGACAGCGGACTATATCCTCCGGCATCGAAATGGGGCGGCCATATTGTGCGTGACCCATGACCGGGAAGATGCCGCCGCTTTAGGCGGGGCAGAAATTATGACATTTTAATTTTGTTCTTAACAAGAAACCCCCGGGAGGAACGCCCATACAGGCATTCCCTCCCGGGGTATTTTAATTTCCGTAGGGCGGGGCCCGCCGAGATCATTTAAGAAGTGCGTAGAGGCGGGAGCTTTCCCGCCCATGGTCGCGCCTGCTAATCGGGGCACTTCCTCGAAATCGCCTCGCTTTTTTCTGCCGCTGGCAGCACATCGGCGATTTCCCCGCCCACAGGCGACCGCAAGGGTCGCCCCTACACGCCTCGCAGCGCACGATTCCAAATTGTTTTACCGTCTCACTCCAGCGGCTCACCCAGGGCCTCCAGCCGCTCGATGATCTCATCGGCCAGATCCTCCAGCTCTTCATGCGCCTCGGCCCAGTCCACAAACTCCTCGCTGGTCTCGTCCTCCGGCTCGTCCTCATCCATGATCTCCAGCTGACAGCGGATATCATCCAGATATGCCCGCAGCTCCGACGGCCCCATGCCCTCCGGATCCCTGAGAAAATCCATCACCCGCACCTCCTGTGTTTTTTTCGATTGTGCCACACCCGGCGCAAAAACGCAAGGGGAAAAGCCGAAAAAAGGAGCTCTTCCTCAGGAAGAGCTCCTTTCAGCGTGTCGAAAAAGTCTTTTCGACGCGCTGCCTAAGTTTTTGAAACTTTGAAAAAGTTTCAAAAACTTGTGATTTTAA
>URSX01000026.1 GCA_900550615.1 uncultured Eubacteriales bacterium | reverse complement strand
GTCACTGCACCCGCCGCCGTTTCGCCGGTCAGAATGACTGCGAAGTGCCCATGGCCCAGATCGACAAGTGCATCGACTATGTGGCCGCTCATCCCGAGGTTCGCGATGTGCTGCTCTCCGGCGGCGACAGCCTGATGGTGGATGACGATGTGCTGGAGTACATCATCAAGCGCGTGCGCGCCATCCCCCATGTGGAGATCGTCCGTCTGGGCTCCCGCACCCCCGTGGTGTGCCCCCAGCGTATCACTCCGGAGCTGTGCAACATGCTGAAGAAGTATCACCCCGTGTGGCTGAACACCCACTTCAACCACCCCAACGAGATCACTCCCGAGGCTGCCAAGGCCTGCGCGATGCTGGCTGACGCCGGTATCCCCCTGGGCAACCAGTCCGTGCTGCTGGCAGGCGTGAATGACTGCGTCCATGTCATGATGGATCTGGTCCACGGCCTGGTGCAGATGCGCGTGCGTCCCTACTACATCTATGCCTGCGATCCTTCCCTGGGCCTGAGCCACTTCCGTACCCCCGTTTCCAAGGGTATCGAGATTATGGAAGCTCTGCGTGGCCATACCTCCGGCTACTGCGTGCCCACCTTCGTGGTGGATGCTCCCGGCGGCGGCGGCAAGACGCCCGTTATGCCCACCTACCTCATTTCTCAGACTCCCCGCAAGGTCATTCTGCGTAACTTCGAGGGCGTTATCACCTCTTACACCGAGCCCGCCCACTATGAGCAGAACTGCCACTGCGACGTCTGCATGGGCAAGAAGGTTGCTGAGAAGACCGGTGTTGCATGGGTCGCCCAGGGCACCAAGCAGCGTTATCTGGAGCCCACCAAGCTGCTGCGCAACGAGCGCCATGTGAAGAAGTAATTAAAGAGGTACAAATATGGAAAGCAAACTCGGCTTGAATATGGAATTGGTCGAGAGAGCCCGTGCATCCGCTGCCCATGTGGCAGCGGATGTCCAGGGTTTCATTGACCAGCACACCACGGTCACCGTGGAGCGCGCCGTCTGCCGCCTGCTGGGCATCGACGGCGTAAATGAAATGGATGTCCCCATGCCCAATGTGCTGGTGGATCATCTGCTGGCAACCTCTCTGCTGCCTGCCGGCGCTGCATGGGCCGTGGGTAACGCTATGGTGGAGACCGGTAAGGATCCCCAGGGCGTGGCAGAGGCTGTGGACAGCGGCGAACTGGACCTCAGCAAGCTCCCCGCTCATTCCGACAGCGAGATCCGCGCGGCTATCACCCCCGTGGTGAACGCCACCGTGGAGCGCATCAACAAGAACGTTGCCAAGCGCAACGCTTACCTGAAGGAGTGGGGCGACAAGGAAGGCCCTTACCTGTATATCATCGTGGCCACCGGTAATATCTATGAAGATATCATCCAGGCCAAGGCCGGTGCCAAGCAGGGTGCCGATATCATCGCTGTGATCCGTACTACCGGCCAGTCTCTGCTGGACTATGTGCCCTACGGCGCTACCACCGAGGGCTTCGGCGGCACCTACGCTACCCAGGAGAACTTCCGCCTGATGCGCGCCGCTCTGGACGAAGTGGGCGAGGAGCAGCACCGCTACATCCGCCTGTGCAACTACTGCTCCGGCCTCTGCATGCCTGAGATCGCTGCCATGGGTGCTCTGGAGCGCCTGGACGTTATGCTGAACGATGCTCTGTACGGCATCCTCTTCCGCGACATCAACATGCAGCGCACCATCGTTGACCAGTATTTCTCCCGCGTCATCAATGGCTATGCCGGCGTTATCATCAACACCGGTGAGGATAACTATCTGACCACCGATGACGCTATCACCGCCGCCCACACCGTTCTGGCCTCCCAGTTCCTGAACGAGGCCTTTGCCCGGGACGCCGGTATGCGTGAGGAGCAGATGGGTCTGGGCCACGCCTTTGAGATGGATCCCTCTGTGGAGAACACCTTCCTGTATGAGCTGGCCCAGGCACAGATGGCCCGTGAGATTTTCCCCAACGCGCCTCTGAAGTACATGCCTCCCACCAAGTTCATGACCGGTAATATCTTCCGCGGTCACATCCAGGACGCTCTGTTCAACATGGTCACCATTCTGACCAATCAGCGCCTGTGCCTGCTGGGCATGATGACCGAGGCCATTCACACCCCCTTCATGTCTGACCGCGCTCTGTCCATTGAGAACGCGCAGTACATCTTCCGTACCATGAAGGATCTGGGCAGTGAGTTGACCTACAAAGAGAACGGCATCATCCGCAACCGTGCCAACGAGGTGCTGACCAAGGCCGCCGACCTGCTGACTGAGATCGAGAAGCTGGGCCTGTTCACCACCATCGAGAAGGGCATTTTCGCCGATGTGAAGCGCCCCAAGGATGGCGGCAAGGGCCTGAGCGGCGTTGTGGTCAAGGACGACAAATACTTCAATCCCTTCGTTGAAGTCATGAAAGGTAAGGTGGCAGCAGAATGAGCAGCGGACTGTATAATACCCATAAAATCGACTTCGATACCACGCTGGATCTGACCCGCCTGAAGCCTTACGGCGATACCATGAACGATGGTAAGGTGCAGACAAGCTTTACTCTGCCCATCAAGGACGACGAGCGCGGCGAAGAGGCTGCCCGTCAGATCGCCAAGAAAATGGGCCTGGAAGAGCCCAACGTGGCCTATCACCATGCACTGGACAAGGAGTTCACCTTCTATGTCGTCTACGGCAGCTGCGTGCACACCGTGAACTATGAGGACATCCATGTGATCACTGTGGAGTCCGATGTCATGAGCATGGAAGACACCAACGACTATATCCGTGAGAATATCGGCCGCAAGGTCGTGATGGTGGGTGCCTCTACCGGTACCGACGCGCACACCGTGGGCATCGATGCTATCATGAACCGCAAGGGCTTTGCCGGCCACTATGGCCTGGAGCGCTACGAGATGATCGAGGCTTACAACCTGGGTTCTCAGGTTCCCAATGAGGAGTTCATCAAGAAGGCTCTGGAGCTGCACGCCGACGTGCTGCTGGTTTCCCAGACCGTCACCCAGAAGGACGTTCATATCCAGAACCTCACCAACCTCATTGAGCTGCTGGAGGCCGAGGGCCTGCGTGACAAGTTCGTGGTCTGCTGCGGCGGTCCCCGAATCACTCATGAGCTGGCAAAGGAGCTGGGCTATGATGCCGGCTTCGGCGCCGGAAAGTATGCCGATGATGTGGCCAGCTTCGCTGTGACCGAAATGGTCAAGCGCGGCATGAAATAAGATGCAATCATCAGGCGGCCATGAGAGAAATTCTTTCGTGGCCGTCTGGTCTGTACAAAACAGGAGGAACACAATGGAAAAGGCAAAAGTTCACATTTACTGCGGAGACGGAAAAGGGAAGACCACTGCGGCCATTGGCCTGAGTGTTCGCTCCTGCGGCCGGGGCTGGCCGGTGGTTCTGAGTCAGTTTTTGAAGGGCTCTACCAGCGGCGAGCTGAATGTGCTCCGCAATCTGCCCAATTACCATTATGTTCCGGCGCCCACGACCACCTGCAAGTTCGTCTTCCAGATGGACGAGGGGGAAAAGACGGAGTATCAGCGGCAAGTGCAGCAGCATTTTCTCGACACACTGGAGGCTGTGAAGAAATATCACGCCAAGCTTTTGGTGATGGACGAGGTGCTGGACGCTGTGTCACTGGGAATGATCAGCGATGAGGAGCTGGCCGAGTTTTTGAGGAATCGGCCGGAGGATCTGGAGGTGGTCATGACCGGCCGGGCACCCACGCCCTGCACGGACCCGCTGGCTGACTACATCACCCGCATGCAGAAGGTCCGTCACCCCTTCGACAAGGGGCTCAACGCCCGTGTCGGCGTGGAATTCTGAGGCGGAGGAGACGGAGAACTTTCCGATTTCTCTTGTGCTCATCCCTGTATCATGCTATAATGAATTGGCAATTTTAACCCATTATTGAAGACCCTTACATTAATAAGGAGGAATAGAAATGGCAAAGAAACCTGTACTGACTGCCGCTGAGGCAGCAAAAATGATCCCCGATGGTGCCACCATTATGTGCGGTGGCTTCCTGGCCTGCGGCCAGGCCCGTGCCATCGTGAAGGAGCTGGTGAAGCTGGGCACCAAGGACCTGACTCTCATCGCCAATGATATGGGCCGCGCTGTGGGCCCCAAGGGTGAGGAGTTCTTCGGCATTGCCGAGCTGATCCATAACCACCAGGTCAAGCGCGTCATCGCCACCCATGTGGGCATGACCCCCGAGGTGGGCCAGCAGAACACCGAGGGCACTCTGGAAGTGAACCTGCTGCCCCAGGGCACTCTGGCTGAGTGCATCCGTGCCGGCGGCGCCGGTCTGGGCGGTGTGCTGACTCCCGTGGGCGTGGATACCCTTATCGAGGAGAGCCCCTTCTGCATGGGCAAGGAGACCATCGACGGCAAGCAGTATTTGAAGATGAAGCCCATCCATGCTGACTTTGCTCTGCTGGGCACCTACAAGTGCGATGAGTTCGGTAACTGCTGGTACAAGGGCACCATGCGCAACTTCAATGTTGTCATGGCCACCGCTGCTGACACCGTTATTGCCGAGTGTGAGTACATCGTCCCCGTGGGCGATATCGAGCCCGAGAACATTCATACCTATGGTATGTGCGTTGACTACATCGTGGAAGGAGACAGAAAGTAATGGAAAAGTCTGAAATCAAAGCCTTTATTGCCAAGCGCTGCGCAAAAGAGCTGAAGGACGGCGATGTCGTCAATCTGGGTATCGGCCTGCCCACCATGATCCCCTCCTACCTGCCCGAGGGCGTTGAGCTGATCATCCACGCCGAGCTGGGTATCGTCTCTGCCGGTGCTACCCCCAAAGAGGGCGATGCCAACTATGATCCCTACCACGTCATCGACGCCGGCGGCGGCGTTGCCAGCGTGGCTTTCGGCGGCGGCTTCATTGATTCCGCTACCAACTTCGGCCTGATTCGCGGCGGCCATGTGGATGCTTGCTTCCTGGGCGCTCTGGAAGTGGATGCCGAGGGCAACCTGGCCAACTGGATCATCCCTGGCAAGAAGATGCCCGGCATGGGCGGCGCTATGGACCTGTGCGTGGGTGCTAAGCACTGCATCATCTGCATGGAGCACACCGCCAAGGGCAACCCCAAGATCCTTGAGAAGTGCCGTCTGCCCCTGACTGCTTCCCACTGCGTCAACAAGATCATCACTGAGATGTGTGTGCTGGAAGTCACTGACAAGGGCCTGCTCATGACCGAGATCAACCCCGAGTTCACCGTGGATCAGGTGAAGGCTGCCACCGCTGCCCCCATCACCGTTTCCGAGAACCTCAAGAGCATGATTGACTGACATAAACCAGACATTTAACGCTGCATTTTGGCGTGATTTTGTCTGTAATTTGTCTATACAATTGATGGGTTTAGGAGCCGCAGCCACATGGCTGCGGCTCCTTTTTCACTGGCAGAGAGAAGGGCAGAACGCATAAAAAATATCCCAGGGAAACGGATGGAGTTTGTGACTTTTGTCACAGACAAAATGAGGAAAAAGTGTATAATAAAATCAAGAAAATTCGTTGAGACTATCTATTGAAAGGAGTATATTCTCATGAAAGAGACCAAATACACCGGAACGCAGACCGAGAAAAATCTGATGGCCGCCTTTGCCGGGGAATCCGAAGCCCGCAATAAGTACACCTATTTTGCCTCCAAGGCGAAGAAAGAGGGCTATGAGCAGATCGCTGCTCTGTTTCTCAAGACCGCCGAGAACGAGAAGGAGCATGCTAAGCTCTGGTTTAAGGAGCTGAACGGGATCGGCGACACTGCTGAGAATCTTCTCGCCGCCGCCCAGGGGGAGAACTATGAGTGGACGGATATGTACGAGGGTTTTGCCAAAACCGCCGAGGAAGAGGGCTTCACGGAGCTGGCCGAGCGCTTCCGCCTGGTGGCCGCAGTGGAAAAGCACCACGAGGAGCGCTACCGCGCCCTGCTGCACAACGTGGAGATGGCGGAGGTATTTGCAAAGAGCGAGGTCAAGGTGTGGGAATGCCGCAACTGCGGCCACATTGTGGTGGGGGAGAAGGCCCCGGAGGTCTGTCCCACCTGCAACCATCCCCAGAGCTATTTTGAAGTCCACGCCGAAAACTACTGAGCCTTGAGAGGCGGCGCAGATCTTGCTGCGGCAGCGGCTGCCGGAAAGTGTATATACGGCAGAGAACCGATGCCGGCGTGGCATCGGTTCTCAGAAAAGCGACTGAAATTATAGGACAATAGTGCGCTGCGGCCGGGGGCTTACCGGCGGGAGATCCCTGCCGCCCATGCCGCCGGAAAAGGGAAGGAGAAATACCTCCGGACAGAAAAATGATGCGGCGCCGGAAAAAGGGACATACTATAGACATCGATCAGAAAGAGGTGGGTCGCGTGAAAATCACATTGAATCCGGATCAGGAGATCGTCAGGACTGTACGGGAGGGCCTTAAACGCACGGGCGGGTACTGCCCCTGCCGACTGGAACGGACGGAGGACACCAAGTGCATGTGCAGGGAGTTCAAGGAGCAGATCAATGACCCCAACTTCCAGGGCTACTGCCACTGCATGCTCTATTATAAGTCGCTGCAGGATTAAAAACAGAGGTACAAAAGAAAGGACGCGATACTATGGCCGAAGTAAAAATTACCGTTTCCAATTTTGAGGAGGAGGTGCTGCACGCAGATAAGCCGGTGCTGGTGGATTTCTGGGCAGACTGGTGCGGCCCCTGCCGGATGCTGGCTCCCGTGCTGGAGGAGATCGCCCGGGACTATGAGGGCACAGTAAAGGTGGGCAAGGTCAACGTGGATGAACAGATGGCCCTGGCGCAGCAGTTCGGTGTGACCAGTATTCCGCTGCTGGTGCTCTTCAAGGATGGAAAGCCTGTGGCAAAATCCCTGGGCTATCGCCCCAAGGAGGAGATCGTCCAGCTGTTGAAGGATCTGTAATTACCCCTCCAGCAGCTCCGTGAAGCTGTGGATGTATCCGTCGCAGATGGCCCGCATCTCCGCTTCCGAAACATCGAAATAGGGATCATACACGCCCACGGCGTGCATTCCGGCAGCTTTTGCGCCCCGGCAGGCGTCCACCGAGTCGTCATACAGGGTGCATTCTGCGGGATGCACGCCGCATTTTTCTGCCGCCAGAAGGAAGATATCCGGATCCTTCTTGTCCAGATTCAGGTCGTGGGCAAAGAAGATCGTCTCAAAATAGGTCATCAGACCCAGATGGGTCAGGGCGCTGCGGCAATGATCCGGCACGGCCGAGGTGAGAACGATCATCCGCTCCCCCTTCCGGCGGCACTGCTCCAGATACTCCCGGACGCCGGGCTTTACCGGCACGCGGGTGGCATAGGCATCGCCGGCCATTTCCATCCACTCTGCCATGATCTCATCGGTGCTCTCCGTGAGGCCGCAGTAAGCCTTGGTAAATACCGCCGCCTTGGGGAAAATGGTATGGGCCACGCCCTGGTAGTACTCCTTGGTGTAGGGGAAGCCGCGCTTTTTCAGAAAAGCGATGTCTACATCCCGCCAGACACCATTGGAGTCAATGAGGGTTCCGTCCATGTCAAAAATCAGCATGAGTTGCTCCTTTCCAGCCAAAAACGCCAGGGGAAATCCACGGCTTCCTCGGCGTAGTCAATGCCAATGCGCTTGCCGGTGTGCCGGACGTAGGATACGGGCGGGGGCGGTGGCAGGCCGATATCCTCCGGCGTATCGCATAGAAAAAGTGTGTTTCCGGTGAGATCCAGGCCGTTTTCTGCCCGAGTCAGCCCCAGGGCGCGACAGCATTTGCCCGGGCCATTGAGAAAATTCTTCCGCTGGTAGGAACTGAACTGCGGCCAGGGTTTTCCGTACCGCAGGAGGCTCATCTGCTCCACGCCCCATACAGGCTCCAGGCCCCGCAGAAGAACGGCCGACGGCTCCCCCACCGGCTCGGTGACAAAGTTCAGGCAGCAGTGCATCCCATAAATGAGGTAGATATACGCATGGCCCGGCGGGCCAAACATGACGGCGTTGCGCGGGGTTTTATGGTAACCATAGGCGTGGGCGGCCTTGTCCACGGCACCTACATAGGCCTCCGTCTCTACGATGCGGCACACAAGGGGCTGCCCCTGCCACATCCGCACCAGATACCTGCCCAGCAGTCCCGCAGCAATGGACACGGTGTCGCCCAGATAATTTTCCCGCATGAGCTTTGACATTTGATCACCTCGATGGATGTATCATAGCATTGTTTGCGTGATCTGTAAATACGGATATACCGGACATGCCGGCGGGGTGATAAAATAGGGCAAAAAATGCGCAGCCTTCAGACTGCGCACCAATGTGAAAGTAGCCTCGCAGAGTTCACGTCCGCAGTCTAAAGACTGCGCATTTCTTTTGCGTGACAAATGGAGGAAAAGGTGCTATAATAAAATGAGTTTTTGTACGGCAAGTAAAAGGAGGGCGCAGTATGCAGGGCAGACTCATCGTATTTGAGGGGACGGACGGCTCCGGCAAGGCGACCCAGACGGCACTGCTGTGCAAGGAGCTGGATCGGCGGGGCGTGCCGTACCGGAAGCTGGAATTTCCCCGGTATAAGGAGGAGTCCTCGGCGCTGATCCGGCTGTATCTGGCCGGTGCGTTCGGAGAGCATCCGGAGGACGTGAACGCCTACGCTGCAGCCACGTTTTATTCGGTGGACCGGTTTGCCAGTTACCGGCAGGACTGGGGGACGTTTTATGAGAGTGGGGGGCTGATCGTTGCCGATCGCTACACCACCTCCAACGCCGTGCACCAGACCCCGAAGCTGCCCAAGGAGGAGCGGAGGAAATTTCTGGATTGGCTGTTTGACTTTGAATACAGGCTGCTGGGTCTGCCGCAGCCGGATCGGGTGCTGTATCTGGATCTGCCCACGGAGCTGTCCGAGCAGATGATGCGCCGCCGGGAGGAGGCCACCTGCACCAAGGCCGACATCCACGAGCGGGACGAGGCATATCTGGCCGCCTGCCGGGAGAGCGCGGAGCTTATCGTCGCCCTGTACGGCTGGGAGAAGATCGATTGCAGTCAGGACGGTCAGATCCGGACGGTGGAGGACATCCATCGGGAGGTGCTGGCCCGGGTGGAGGATCTGCTTGTCCTGTAAGAGATGAGGGAAAAAGGGGCGGTGTCCGCCCCGGAATTTTCCCTCCGTATGTTCTCAACAGGAGCAGCAGGAGTCGCCGCCTCTGCAGGAGCAGTCGCTGCTGCCGCTGTTTCCGCAGCAGCAGAAAAGCAGCAGCAGGATCACGATGAGCCAGATGCAGGAGCAGTTGTTACTGTCAAAGGACATTTTTTTCACCTCACTTACCTGATGGTACAGTATTGTATGTGCAGAATGGGGAAATTGGAACTTGTCCGGCTTATATTACAGAGAAATTGCAGAAAGGATGCCAATATTATGGATGATAACAAGCGTTTTGATACGCAGGGCTGGGACGCCGAGGAGGTGCACCAGAAGATCATACAGCAGGCGGAGGTCGACGGCACGCCGGCAAACGGGAAAAAGAGAAGGCACCGCAGGAAAAAATTCAACTGGGCGATTTATGTGACCGCAGTGGTGCTGGGTTCCATGCTGCTGGCAGGCATCGGCTGGGTGCTGGCCAACGATCTGTGCGCCCTGGATAAGGGCAACGAGACCTATACAGTGACCATCGAGGAGGGAGACGGCGTTTTCGCCATTGCAGGGAAGCTGAAAGAGGCCGGGCTGATCCGGCTGAAGGGCTTTTTTGTGCTCTTTGAGATCGTCACTGGGGCGAAAAACGACATCGATCCCGGCACCTATGAGCTGAGCACGGACATGGACTATCGGAGCCTGGTTCACAATATGTACGATCCGGAGGCCGAGCGCCGGGCACAGGAGGGGCTGGTGCTCATTACCATTCCCGAGGGCTACACAGTGCAGCAGATCGTGGATCTGCTGGCTGAAAACGGCATCGCCACCAAGGAGGAGCTGGTGGATGCCGTGTCCAACTTCGACTTCGGCGAGGAATATCCGTTTATCGACAAGGAGCTTACCGGGCAGATCAACCGGCTGGAGGGCTATCTGTTCCCCGATACCTACGAATTCTCCAAGAAGAAGTCGGCGGTGTATGCCATCGACACTATGTTAACGAACTTCAATAATCGGGTCAGCGGCGATCTGCTGGCTCAGATCCAAAGCAGCAAATACTCCCTCAAGGAGATTGTGACTATGGCTTCACTTATCGAGAAGGAGGCCGTTGCCGACTACGAAGAGCGCACCAATGTGGCGTCGGTGCTGTATAACCGCCTGAATAATCCGGACGGGGAGACCGCGGGGCTGCTGCAGGTAGACGCCACCATCGACTACGCACTGAAGCTGGCGGGAAAAGACAGATCCGAATTCTCCACCGAGCTGGACAGCCCCTATAACACCTATAAGAACAAGGGGCTGCCGGTGGGGCCCATCTGCAACCCCAGTCTGGCGGCCATCCGGGCGGCGGTGAATCCCAGCGACACCAACTACTTCTACTATGCCCTGGGCAAGGACGGCGTGCACCACTTCTTCCGCACCTACAATGAGCATCTGGCCTTTGTCAACAGTGACATGTACGCTCCCGAATGATGAGAAGGAAACCAGAGCTTTTGGTCCCGGCGGGGGACATGGAAAAACTGAAAATGGCGGTGCTGTATGGGGCGGACGCCGTGTATCTGGCGGGGACAGCCTTTGGAATGCGCGCCTTTGCGGGAAATTTCACACCGGAGGAGCTGCCCGGGGCGGTGCACTTTGCCCACGAGCACGGGGTAGCCGTTCACGCCACGGTGAACACCATGCCCCGCTGGCAGGAGGCGGAGCAGCTGCCGGCCTATCTGGAGCAGCTGGATGATGCCGGAGTGGATGCGCTGATTTTAGCGGATCTGGGGGCCTTTACCCTGGCGGGGAAATATGCGCCCCACTGCCAGAGGCACATCAGCACCCAGCAGTCCGTGGCCAACCACATCTGCGCCCAGGCGTGGTACGACCTGGGAGCTACCCGGGTGGTACTGGCCCGGGAGGTGAGTCTGGAGGAGATCCGCGCCATTCGGGAGAGGGTCTCCCCGGAGCTGGAGCTGGAGGCGTTCTGCCATGGGGCTATGTGCGTGTCCTATTCCGGGCGGTGTCTGCTCTCTAACTACATGACCGGGCGGGACTCCAACCGGGGCGCCTGTGCCCAGCCCTGCCGCTATCGGTACACCCTCATGGAGGAAAAGCGGCCGGGAGAGTATTTCCCCGTGTTCGAGGACGAAAAGGGAACGTATATCCTCAATTCCCGGGACATGTGCATGATCGACCATCTGGGCGATCTCATGGATGCCGGGGTGGACTGCCTGAAGATCGAGGGGCGGGCTAAATCGGCTTACTATGCTGCCATCGTGGCCGGGGCGTACCGCCATGTGCTGGACGATGTGGCCGCCGGGCGGCCTGCAGATCCGGTGTGGCGGGACGAGGTGGAGCATGTGAGCCACCGGCATTACTCCACGGGCTTTTTCTACGGCCAGCCGGGGCAGTATTTTGAAAACTCCCGCTACATAAGGGAGTGGCAGATCTGTGCCGTAGTGCTGCACTGTGAAGCGAATGGCCTTACCACGCTGAGTCTGCGGAACAAGTTCCGGGCAGGGGATCGGGTGGAGATCGTGGGGCCGGACACGAAGCCCTTTGAGATGACTGTGCCTATGATGGAGGATATGGAGGGCCAGGCTCTGGAGGAACCGAGAACGCCGCAGATGGAATTTAAAATGCAGCTGCCGCAGCCGGTGCCGGAGATGAGCTTTGTGCGCCACGCGGTGGATCTCAGCGGAAAATGAAATAGAGTACAAAAGGGAGCGTGTGCAAATTTTGCACACGCTCCCTTTGCTTATATGAATCAGTCTTTGCCTGTGGCGGTGTACAGCGCGTCCGAAAGGCGGGCGTAGTCCGCCAGGCTCAGCCGCTCGCCCCGGATGTCGGCGGGCAGGCCGCAGCCTTCTATGATTTGCGCCAGCTCCTGCTTGGGCAGGGAAAAGCCCGTTTGCAGGGAGTTCACCAGGGTCTTGCGCCGCAGGGCGAAGCCCGCCCTCACCGTCCGCCAGAGCAGGGGCTCCGACTGCACCGAGACCGGGGGCTTTTCCCGGGTAATGCAGCGGATCACCGCCGAGGTCACCTTGGGCATGGGCAGAAAGCAGGTGCTGGGCACGGTGAACAGCAGCTCCGGCTCCGTATAGTACTGCATCAGCAGAGAAAAGGCACCGTAGTCCCCTGTGCCGGGCCGGGCGCAGATGCGCTGGGCCACTTCCTTCTGGATGAGAACGGTCATAGATGTGAAGCACCCGGCCCTTACGCAATTTGTGAGCAGAGGGGTGGTGATGTTATAGGGCAGGTTGGCGCACAGAATGGGGCGCAGGCCGGAGAAATGCTCTGCCACCAGGGCGGGGAGATCCTGCTTCATAATATCCCCCGGCAGGAGGGTGAAATTGTCAAAGCCGGCCATGGTCTCCGCCAGCACCGGGTAGAGCCGGTGATCCAGTTCCACGGATACTACCTTTCCGGCCCGGCGGCAAAGCTCCTGTGTCAGGGGGCCGATGCCGGGGCCTATCTCCAGTACGCCGGTGTGTTCATCCGCGCCACAGGCATCCGCCGTGTCCCGGGGCACCCAGTCCTCAATGAGGAAATTCTGCCCCATGCTCTTGCTGAAGCGGAACCCGTGGCGCAGAAGCAGCGTCTGTATATCGTTTCGGTTGCACAGATCCATCCCTGTACCTCCTGATTTTTTTCATAGTATAGCATAGTTTTGCCTCGCCGTAAAGGAAAAAGGCCATTGACAAAAGGGAAGAAAGAGTATACTATACAGGAAAAGTAAGAAAAGTAATACTAATAGGAGGGCGAAATGGGATTTAAGAAGGACAATGAGCGATACTACATGGCCTCGGTGCGGCTGGGGCCCAAGGGGCAGATCGTTATCCCCAAGGACGTGCGGGAGATGTTCGGTCTGGATGTGGGGGATCAGTTGGTGCTGCTGGCGGACCGGAAAAAGGGCATCGCCTTGCAGACCACCGATAAGCTCAACCCCATGATGCGCCGGGTATTTGAGGAAACGGAAGCAGAGGAGGCGGAGGAATGAACGCCATGGATATTCGGGGACTTTATAAAAAGTACCCGGCTTTTACCCTGGATCATGTGTCATTTTCCGTGCCCCAGGGGGCGGTGGTGGGATTCATCGGCCGCAACGGCGCGGGAAAGAGCACCACAATCAAATCCATTCTGGGGCTGGTGCATCCGGATGCGGGAGAGGTGGAGATCCTGGGGCGGAATTTTGCCGCGGATGAGAAATTCATCAAGGAAAATATCGGCGTGGTCCTGGGCGGCATCGACTTCTATCCTAAAAAGAAAATTGCCGTTCTCACCGATGTGACACGGCGGTTTTACGAAAACTGGGAGGAGGAGAAATACCGCCACTATATGCAGCTGTTTGCCATTGACGAGAGCAAGCGGGTGGATCAGCTTTCCAGCGGCATGCAGGTGAAGTACATGATCGCCCTGGCCCTGAGCCACAATGCCAGGCTCCTGATCCTGGACGAGCCCACCAGCGGTCTGGATCCCGTGTCCCGGGACGAGCTGACGGAGCTGCTGGGCCGCATCGCCGCAGATGGACAGCGCAGCGTGCTCTTCTCCACCCATATTACCTCGGATCTGGAGAAATGCGCCAGCTACATCGCCTTCATCAAGGAGGGCCAGATGCAGTACGCTGGCACGCTGGAGCAGTTCCGGGCCCATTACGACTATTTGCGGCAGGGAGAGAAGGAGCTGACCCTGGAGGATATCATCGTTGCCGTGGAAAGGAGACCTCTGGATGAAAACGCTATTATATAAGCAGCTGCGGCTGGTATGCCACCCCATGACACTGGTATTCTGCCTGTTTGGGGGGATGATCCTGATCCCCAACTACCCCTACTCGGTGACGTTTTTCTATGTGACACTGGGGCTATTCTTTACCTTCCTGAATATGCGGGAGCAGAAGGACGTCTACTACTCGGCGCTGCTGCCCATCCGCAAACGGGACACGGTGCGCGCGGCGGTGGTGTTCACGGTGCTGGTGGAGGTGCTGTCGGTGGTCATTACAGGGCTTTTCTGCTTGCTGTCGGCAAAGCTCCAGCCGGGCAAGGACAACGCCGTGGGGATGGACGGAAACCTCATGCTCCTGGGTGTGGGCTTCCTGCTCTACGGTGTGTTCAATCTGGTGTTTTTCATCAGTCTGTACCGCAGCGGGTACAAGGTGGGCGCGGCGTATCTCAAGGCGAACCTTGCCATGTGGCCGCTGATGCTGGTAGCGGAGGCATCGGTGCATGTTCCGGGTCTTGCGTGGCTGAATCGGGTGGATGCACAGGCCGATCTGCGGCAGCTGCCTATTCTGCTGGCGGGAATGGTGCTGTTTGCGGTATTGACGCTTTTGGCCTACCGTCGGGCGGCGCAGCTATATGAAAGGGTCGACCTGTAAAGAGTCATCCCTGTCATTCCGAGGAGCGAAGCGACGTGGGAATCCGTGATATTCATAGTGTAAACCTGTGTAAAATACAAAAAATATGTATTTTGGAGACGGATTGCCGCAGCCAGTGTGCGCACTGGCTTCGCAATGACAGACCTTATAACAGCAAAAGCGGAGCCCTTCCGGACTCCGCTTTTGCTAAAGAAAGGGGATAAAGAATGAAAAAGAGAGAATATCTATGAAAAAGCCTTGCGGCTGAGTTAGTAGCCTGCCCTTGGAAAAACGGGTGGGCAGCGACCCGGAACTTTGCTTGGAAAGCTTGTGTTTTCTTTTGCTTGTCCTTACTATACAGGGGAAATCTTAAAAAAACCTCAAAAAAGTAAGAACAAACTGAGAACAAACTGCTAAAAAAGTATGAAAAAGCCCTGTGCAGGACGTTCATCGGTGCACAGGGCTTATCAATTCAGGAGAGCCAGCACTCACGGCTGGAGGGTGAAGGTCATGGTGACGGGATTGTGGTCGGAGTAGGCAAAGCCGGTGTCGATAACAGCAGCAGAGCTGACGGTCACGTTATCCGACACCAGGAAGCCGTCCACAGTGACCACATACTGCCCACTGTGGTAGGGGGCATCGGCGTTGCGGCAGCTGGGAACGGGGTTTTCCTGATCCAGGGGGGCTACCTTCGAGATGTTCTTTCCCTCGAACAGTTCGTCCGGCAGGGGCTGGGCCCAGGTGTAGTCCCCGGCACTGACACCGAAGACCTGATCGGAGTTCCCCAGCAGGTCCTTATTGAAGTCGCCGCCGCAGACGCAGTAGTTGCCTTTTTCGTACTCACTCTGCATGTCGCTCAGGAGCATTTCCGCCTGCTGGTCAGCGATGACTCCATCGGAGGTGTAGGCAGAGAGATGGACGGCGTAGAGCACCAGCTCCTTGCCGTTTTCCATGGGGACGCGGCTGACGGTGTAGCACCGGTCCAGATCCACCAGCTTCATCACGCCCGTCTCAATAGGCAGACTGCGGCGCAGGGAGGAGACGATGGGTGCGGAGGAGAAGGTCATCAGCCCCGAAACAGAGGAGCCGTGGGGCTGGGTCAGGGGCCAGAAGAGGAAGGGGGAGTCGTAGTTCTGCCCCCAGACGGAGCTGTAGCCGGGCAGGGCCTGGCGCAGGGTATCGGCTTCGTTCCGGTGGTAGCTGCGGGTGGAATCGGTGTCTACCTCCTGGACAAAGTAGAAATCCGCCTGCCGAGCCTTCAGCGTCTGGGCGATGTGGGTGAGATTTTCATCCAGCCGCTCCTTGGACCAGGCCCAGGACTCCGAGCCTCCGTCCATGAAAAAGCTGTAATCGTCCTCGTAGGCTCCGAAGCCTATGTTATAGGACACCACGGTGTAGGGAACGCCCGTTTGGGCCGAGGATGCGGCAGTGCCCTGGGCTGTAAGAGTGAGGTTGTCGGCAATGCGGTGGTAGTCCAAAAACACATAGGCCACATAGCCCAGAACCAGGATCACAAGGGCCAGCAGTACGCAGCCGGCGATTTTCAACGCTTTTTTCATGGGATTCTCCTTCCGGTGGGGGTAGTTTACTTTTTCTGTAAATTATATTATAATCCATCTATCCCCATTTGAAAAGAGGAATTGTTTTGAGAAAACTGGTGATCCGTTTCAACGCGCCGGCCACGCTGACATTTGCCCTGCTGGCTCTGGGCGCACTGCTGCTGGGGCAGACCTTCGGCAGCGCCGTGACCACGAAATACTTCTGTGTGTACCGCTCATCCCTGGCAGATCCGCTGACATACCTGCGGTTTTTCACCCATGTGCTGGGGCACGCGGATTACTCCCACTATATGGGTAACATGCTGCTGCTTTTGCTGGTGGGGCCGCCGCTGGAGGAGAAGTACGGCTGGAAAAAAATGGTGTGGTTTATGCTCATCACGGCCCTGGTCACGGGGCTGGTGCAGTTTATTTTCTTCCCCCACAGCGCCCTGCTGGGAGCCAGCGGTATCGTGTTTATGATGATCGTGCTGTCCTCCTTTACGGAGAGTAAGGGCGGCGGGATCCCCATTACACTGATTCTGGTGGTGATCTTCTACCTGGGCGGGGAGATCATCGACGGCCTGAAGGGGGCGGATAATGTGTCTCAGCTGACCCATGTGGTGGGCGGCGTACTGGGTATGATCTTCGGCTTCCTCTATCGGGGCGGCCGGAGACGGTGAGAGATGATTCTGCCCATTTGCTGCGCCGGGGCGCTGCTGGCGGCAGATTACGGGCTGCGGGCATGCGCTCGGAGGGGCAAGCTGAACGGAACACTGCTGAGAGGACAAGTCCGGCTGGAGATGCTGGAAAACCCCGGCATGGCCGGGGGTGCACTGAAAAACCATCCCCATCTGGCCCGCGTGCTGTCCTGCGGGGGGCTTTTAGCGGCGATGATCCTGTGCAGAGGGGAGCTTTTGCACGGGCAGGGAGCGAGCTGCTGGGGGGCGGCGCTGCTGTGCGCCGGAGGTGCGGGCAATGTGCTGGAGCGGCTGGTGTGGGGCCGTGTGACGGACTACATACGCTTTCCCAGGCTGCCGGGCATGCGGCTGGGGCGGCTGGTATGGAATCTGGCGGACCTTATGCTGCTGGCCGGGGCGCTGCTGCTGGCGGCGGGCGGCTTACAATGAAAAAAGGAGCAGACTATGACGGACTATTTTTCCGTGCGATTGACGAATGACGAAATACGGGGCATCAGCTCCATCGGCCTGGCCCACATGGGGGACGGAGTGTATGAGCTGCTGGTGCGCACTTGGCTGTGCGCCCATGGAAAGGCCACGGGCAAGGGTCTGCACCGGGCCACGGTGGCCCTGGTATGCGCCCCGGAGCAGGCCCGCCGGGCCCAGAGGATATTGCCGACGCTGACAGAGGAGGAGCAGGAGGTCTTTCGCCGGGGGCGCAACGCCCATGTCCACTCTATCCCTCAGCACGCCAGCCGGGCCGAATACCAGCAGGCCACGGCCCTGGAGGCGCTGCTTGGCTGGCTGTATCTGCACGGCCGACGGGAGAGGATCAACGAGCTGTTTTGCCGGATGATGGAGGAGTGAAGTCATGGCATTGGACGCAATTTGCCTGCAGGCGGTGGTCCGGGAGATCGCGCCGCAGGTGGAGGGACTGAAAATTGAAAAGATCCAGCAGCCCGCCCGGGATCAGGTGATCCTGCTGCTGCGGGGCAGCCGGCGGCTGCTGCTGTGCGCCTCGGCCAATCAGCCCAGGATAAACCTGACGGAGGTGCTGCGGGACAACCCCAGCCAGCCGCCTATGTTCTGCATGCTGCTGCGCAAGTATTTGTCCGGCGGGCGCATTCTATCCGTGCGGCAGGAGCCTATGGAGCGGGTGGTGACGCTGGAGATCGAGGCCATGAACGAGCTGGGGGAGATGGGGCAGTTTTCCCTGGTGCTGGAGGCTATGAACCGGCACTCCAACCTGATCCTGTGCGACGGGGAGGGCCGGATACTGGACTGTATGCGGCGGGTGGACTTTGAGATGAGCCAGCAGCGGCAGGTACTGCCGGGGCTGTTTTACCATCTGCCGCCCCGGCAGGAAAAACAGCCGCCGCTGGATATGGAGGAGCAGAAGTTCCGCATGCTCTTGCAGTGCGCGGCCCCGGAGGCCCAGGCGGACAAGTGGCTGCTGGACACCTTCACGGCGATCTCCCCCCTGTGGGCAAGAGAGCTGGCCTACCGGGCCGGGGGCAGCACGGACTGCCTGCTGGAGACGGCGGCGGAGCGGCTGTGGGAGGAATTTTCCGCCTGGCAGGCTTTGGCGCGGCGGGGAGATTTCCAGACCACGGTCATAGAGCGGGGCGGCAAGCCCATGGATTTTACATTTGCGCCGGTGCGGCAGTATGAGACGGCCTGCGGCGTGCGCAGGGCGGAGAGCTTTTCCGGTCTGCTGGATCAGTTCTATGCCCAGCGGGAGCAGGCGGACCGGGTGCGGCAGAAGGGGCAGGATCTGCAGAAGGCGGCGGCCAACGCCCGGGACAGACTGCGTCGGAAGCTGGCCATGCAGGAGCAGGAGTATCACAAGACCCGGGACCGGGATGCGCTGCGGATCAGCGGAGAGCTTATCACGGCCAACCTCTACCGCATGGAGCGGGGAATGGCCAGGCTGGAGGCGGAGAACTATTATGAGGAGGGCTGTCCCAGAGTGGTCATCCCTCTGGATGTGCGCCTGTCTCCCCAGGAGAACGCCGCCAAATACTTTAAGCGCTACAGCAAGGCTAAGACGGCGGAGGAAATGCTCTCCCAGCTCATGGCCCAGGGCAGGGAGGAGCTTGCCTACCTGGAGAGCGTGGTACAGGAGATCAGCCAGGCGGAGAGCGAACAGGACTTTAACGACATCCGCGCCGAGCTGACAGAGGGCGGATATATCCGGGGCCGGGGCAAAAAGCAGCCAGGCTTCCAGAGAAAGTCGGAGCCCAGACGCTTCCGGACGGACACGGGGCTGCTGATTTTGGTGGGCCGCAGCAACCGGCAGAATGACAAGCTCACCACCAAAACGGCGGAGCGGGGTGACTGGTGGTTCCACACCCAGAAGATCCACGGCAGCCATGTGATCCTCTGCACCGGCGGCAGTGAGCCGGACGAACAAAGCATTTTGCAGGCGGCACAGCTGGCGGCGTACTACTCTCAGGGCCGGGACAGCGGCAAGGTGGCGGTGGACTACACGCCGGTGAAATATGTAAAGAAGCCGGCGGGAGCCCGGCCCGGCATGGTGGTCTACACCACCTACCGCACCGCCGTGGTAGAGCCGGAGGAGGAACTGGTGCGAAGACTGGCGGTGAAATAAATCGGAATAATTTGCCTTTTGCCGGAGAAATCATTTGAATTTTTTCGACAGTCTAAGCGGACGTCCTATGGGACGTCCGCTCGAGACTGTCGATAAAGTGGTATACTTGCGATAACGGTAAGGAAGGGTGTGTGAGGGAAACCCAA
>URSX01000025.1 GCA_900550615.1 uncultured Eubacteriales bacterium | reverse complement strand
GGCTTTTTTAGAGCAGAGGTACAAAAGTACCTCTGTAAGCCAAATTGTAGAGGAAGCAGGCGTGGCAAGAGGGAACTATTTGAATCTGTTCCCTACAAAGGATAAAATTCTACTGGAATTGGTCGGAACCATGTTCGACGGGCAGTTCGGCGTTGCCAAAAGTGTTGCCGACCGGAATCTGCCGCCGGTTTACGCTGACCGAGTTGAACGAAAACCTGCGTGAGATCTACCTGGAAGCCTATTCCCTGCCGGATACAGCGGAATATATCTACCTGCATACCACAGCGGAACTGAAGCAGATTTTCGGCGGGAATTTTCCCGGATATACCAACAGTGATTTTTATGAGATGGACATCGGCACAGCGGGGTTGATGCGGAGCTATATGGCCCGGAAATGCGACATCCACTTTCTGCTGGACCGCAAACTATGCCGCTTTTTAACCGCAGCCATGCGGGTATACCGGGTCCCGGAGAAGGAACAGCAGCAGGTACTTGCGTTTATTCAGGCGCTGGATATCCGGGCGATTGCGGCGGAGGTTATGGAAAAGCTGTTTGCCATGTTGGAAATCCGCACCAAGAAAAAGCAGTCTGTCTGATACCGGTTCCAGAGGTTTTGCAGAACCAAGAAACGTCTGCAACCAAACCTTTTTGGAGTCACATTGTGTGACCTCAAACCATTTTGCCAATAACGGCAAGGCGGGCGCGCTCATTCTATATGGCGGAAATTTAACACTGGCACTGAACGCAGGATATGTTTTTGCGGACCTTCACGATGCACTGGGGGATAGCGAGGGAATATGCAGGTGGTTCACAGCCTCACTGAGCGATATGGGACGGCTGCTGGATCTTTTGATGGCAAGGCCTGCCCTGACCGGCAAGGCAGAATACAATTAAGATTTGTGACGCACATTGCTGTGCATAAATAGTACGCGCTCTTTGCTATCCCACGATAAGGGGATTTGCAGAGGGCGCGTTTTTCTGTTCTTACGCAAAATCGCATAATTTTGCGCCATGTGTTCAAAGTACAAATTATAGGACAGGCCATGATTTATAATAGAAGTATCGAAGGGAGCGGTTCCCTTCCCCCCATACAAAGCGGAGGTAACTACTATGCTGAAGGATATGGATTTCGGGGTCTACGGTAAGGGCGTTGACGGATATGTTCACTACTCGTTGGCGATGGAACGTATCCGGGAAGAAGAGGAAAACCGTAAGGCGCTGATGGATGAGTTCGATAACGATGAGGACAACTTCGATTCGGACGACCTTGATTCAGATGACTTTGCTTCGGATGATTTTGGCAGTGACGACTTCTGACAGTAAGTGCCACAGATAAAATGCAACACACGACAGAAAGGACTTTACCATGAAAAAGACTATTTGGAAAAACATTCTTTGCGCAGTGTTCGTTACGTTGACCGCCTGCATCCTATGTACCGGTGCATTCGCTGCCAAGTATACCTGCATCAAAAGCGGTTGCACCAGAGAGGCGGCTAAGGGCTCCGCCTATTGTTGGACACATAAGCCCGCCAAGAGCAATTCCAGCGTCTCTGGCAGCGGCTCCAGACCGTCCAGCAGCAGCTCTAGCACAAAGCATAAATACACCTGCATCAAGGACGGCTGCACGCGAGAAGCGGATAAGGACTCTGCCTACTGCTGGGTACATCGCCCTTCCAAATCTTCCACCAAGAGCAGCACTTCTTACAGCTCCAAATCTTCGTACAGCAGCGCTTACTCCAGCAGCAAAAAATCCTACAAGACGTATGATTCCTATGATGATGGCTACGATGCCATCTACGATGATGACGACTACGATGAGGATCGCTACGACAGCGACCCCGACTATGCGGCGGGCGTAGATGACGCTATGGACGAGTTGGATTGGTAACACAACAGTTTATGCAAATGGCAGGAGGTTCCCTATGAAAGCATTTATTACGATCACCGGATTGAAGTTCTATTTTGGCAGCAAGCCTTTTGCGGTCGGGCAAAAGGTAAAGCTGGTCAAAGAGCCTGACAATGAATATGACAGCGAAGCAATCAAGGCAGAGCTTCCGGGGCTTGGCTGCACGGGTTATGTGGCAAACAGCCCGCACACAGTTTTGGGCGACTGCATCAGCGCCGGGCGGTTGTATGACAAAATCGGAGACAGCGCCACGGCCAAAGTTGTCTATGTACTGGACAATGCGGTGGTCTGCAAGGTGAAGATTGCAGAGGAAGAAAAGATGTGCGGTCAATGCAGAGAATGATAGCTTTATATGAGATTATTGCCCGCTTCCGGCTCTGGGTATCGAATGATTCGTATAAGTGTTGCAGAGGTTGCTGCGTGACATGTCCATATTATAAAGATTGTGAGGCTGATGCACAAAAAAGATAAAACTTCAAGATTACGATCCCAGAACAGAAAACAGGGCAAGCTAAAACGAAAAGAGGTTTATTATGGCTTATTCGCGTAAAGACGTTGATAAAACAAAGCAGAACGCCAAGAAATTCGTTCGTTACCAAGAAGGTGCTGAAAAGTACAGCATGGGTCTGACAAAATTCACAGCGCTCGCTAAAGAAGCTAAGGCTGTTTACAAAATTGACAAGGTAACTTTGGTCAACTGTGAGATTTTTGAACGGTATTTGGAATCGTTCCGTATTCCGTAAAATTCTCACTTCACAGCCTCTCTGATATTAACAAACAAAACTCCCCCAAGTGTGCATACGCTGTGCGTAGAGGCCTGGGGGAGATGTTGTTGTTATAGTAGCAAATTTATAGGTTTCTTGTCAAGAACTGAACGTTATACTCCACCGCAAGGGTAGCCAAGGGTGCGGTGACCTACGGGCTGGAATTGATGCTGGCGGTGTTCTCCATCGTGCAGGGCATGGTGTCCACCATTATCACCCAATCGGGCAGTTCCGGCATGAGCAGCGTATCGCTGCCACAGGAGTTGATCGATGCCATCAACAATGTGGGCTTTTGGGATTCTATTCCGTTGTGGGCGGTTACGCTGATTGGCGGGCTGCTGATTACGGTTTTATCTTTTACCATGATTCTCACGGTTTACGGCAGAATGTTCAGTCTTTGGATGTACGCCGCTGTTGCGCCGATTCCGCTGTCTACATTCGCGGGTGAGCCTACAAGCAGTGTGGGTAAAAACTTCATCCGCAGTTATGCGGGTGTGTGTTTGCAGGGCGTGGTGATTGCGTTGTCCTGCATTATTTTATCCGCCATTTCGTCCAGCCCGCCCGCTGTGGATACAAGCACATCTGTTGTCACCGCCGTTTGGACCTATGTCGGAGAACTGGCGTTCAACCTGCTGGTGCTGGTCGGTGCCATCAAAGGCTGTGACCGCATTGTGAAAGAAATTATGGGATTGTGAGTTGCAGGCGCGGCTTTTTTGTGGTATAATAGAGCCACGAAAGGAGCTGAGACTATGCCTGAAATTATTCCGATTCGTGATTTAAAGAACACCAACGCAATTTCCCAACGCTGTCATGAAACAGCAGAACCTATCTTTGTAACCAAAAACGGTTATGGTGATATGGTTATCATGAGCATGGAAGCCTATGAGCACCAACAAATCATGAATGATGTATACGCAAAGCTGGCAACGGCTGAAGCACAGCACGAAGCTGGAATGGGGCGATCTCTTGCTGATATTCTAAAAGAAACGAGCAAGAAGTATGAGTTATAATGTCATTTTGCTGCCAGCAGCTGAGGATGATTACCAAGAAATCTTGCGATACTTTGAGAGACAGTTCGATTCTCAGCAGGCAATTCGTTCGTTTGTAAAAGATTTTGGTGAAGTGCTGCTTCGTTTGGAAGAGACTCCTACAATTTATGGGTACTCCCGCGACGAGGTGCTTCGGCAGAGAGAATACAGGAAGTTCTTGATTGGAAGATATGTGGCTCTCTTCAAAATTGATGAACCAAGAAATACCGTGGAAATTTACAGAATCTTCCACGGAACACAAAATTATACGAAATATTTATAATGAAGAACGCCGCTGTGCAGATTGCATAGCGGCGCTTTTGTTTACAGGAGGTGTCTTTTATCGAAATCAAAATATGATGAGCAATTCCTTGTTATCGCCGGTCAGCTTGCTGTATGCCGTCTCGCTGAAATAGCGGGAGTGCGCTTTCTCTCCGTGTACCAGCAGCACGGCAGAGCGAATCTCGCTGCTGTATTGCAAGATCGGCATCTTCAGGAACGACAGCGAGGACGTCACGTTCCAGCCGCCATTGGAGTTCAGACTGCGGGGATGGTATCGTTCATCATTTCTCCTCATTGGAACATGTTATAAGATATTTTTGTGGCGATGCCATGCCATTATTATGAGAGCAATGATCATAGTGGCGGTTTCCGCAACAGGAAATGCAAGCCAGATTCCGTTCAGTTGGAATAATTTGTTCAGACACCATAAGGCAGGAACAAGGAAAAGCAGTTGTCTGCATAATTGAATCGCTATGCTGGAACCTACTTTTTCTGTCGCCTGAAAATAGGTGGAAATCATGGTAGAGAGACCGCAAAACAGATAGCTTGCCGCCATGATTCGCATAGCGGATATTCCAAAGGAGCGCATGGCTTCCGACGCTGTAAATAATTCCAAAAGCTGCGCCGGAAAGAAGTTGACGGTCAATGTTCCCAGTATCATCATACCGCAGACCAAAGCGGTTCCGTATCGGAAAGCGGAGTGCAGCCTATCTCTGTTTCCCGCACCGTAGTTAAACCGCATAATAGGCAAACAGCCCTGAATCAAGCCGTTTACTGTCATAACGATCAGCTGCTGCACCTTAAAATACGCACCGAAGAATGCAATCGCCGTATCGGAATACGCCACCAGAAACAGATTGACGAATGTCACCATAAACGAACTGAGGGCATTCATAATGAAAGATGGTAAGCCAAGGGCGAATATACGGGCAATCATCCGCTTTTGTATATGAAATTCTTTGATCTTTATCCGCACTTTTTGCTTTTTGCCCAGCAGCAAGGCAAATGCCAAAATCATGGATAACAAATAGCCCGCAACAGTAGCCACCGCAGCGCCACGGATTCCCATAGCTGGAAAAACACCAATACCAAAAATTAGGAGTGGGTCAAATACAAAATTAACGACCACTCCTGCAATCTGGAACCACATAGGAGCAATCATGTTCCCAGTAGCCTGTATCATCTTCTGGATTGCGATATGCACCATGTTGGGAATTTGCATGAACGAACATACGCTCATATAGGCAAGACTCAACTGATAAATTTCTTCGTTATTGGTGAATGCCCCAAAGTAGGGTTTCATAATCAGTAATGACAGAAGATTGAGCAAAGCACCAATTCCAAAGGCCAGTAACAATCCATGTGTGACGGTAGTATTTGCCTCATCCTGCTTTTTCTCCCCAAGATACCCTGCAATCAGTACATTCACGCCAACGCCGATCCAGATAGATGTCGCATTCATCAGAGTTGTAATGGGAAACGACAGGGAAACCGCCGTCAAAGCATTTTCACTCAGCCGCGCTACAAACGCGCTGTCTATCAGATTATAGGAATATTGCAGAAACATGGAAATCAGCGGCGGTATCGACATTTGCCAGATGAGTTTTCCAACGGGCGCAACCGCCATTTTGTTATTGGTCTGCATGCTTTCCCTCTTCTCCACAAATTGTCCGAACAATATAGTTTTGTTTGCGTGCTGCGGGCTGACCGGCTTCCTGGGCCGGATAAGTCCCTGCTTCCAGTACAGCGTCCAAAGCCTTGGAAGGGACAGATTCCGATTTATAAGCCCGTACACTACGGCACGTCTTGATAAGAGACAAAAATTTTTTCCCCATACAGATATAGTCCTCCATTCTGCTAATACTTCCGAGATACCGGCAACAAAAAAGCCACACAACTATCACAAGATAGCTGTGTGGCAAAAAGATGACCGAATCCGGAAAAGTCCACTAAAGTTTTGCGTTTATTATTATAGCGAACTTGAAGGAGACTGTCAAGCATCAATCATTACGGAATTGTGGCGGCTGTCTGTTGTTTTTTGTGTTACTTTATGGCACATGAGAAATTCTATCTGGTTTTGTACTCGTAGTGAGTGGGCATGTTCTCCCATTGGGAGGCCACCCACCAGTCCAATTCATTCAGTACGATATTGGATAGGATGCCGCCTGCGGCGTTCCCTTAGTCGGGTAATCGCAGCTCATAGCTGGCTGGTTACCGGCTCTGCCTCTTTGACAACAGTTATATGTAATTTGACAACATTGATTAGAACTTTTACATTTAGGGGAAAATAGCGGAAATTATTCGGATAGCATTACTACCAATTTTTACTCGTGTTTTATTGCTGCAACAGAATATAACAGCAATCAATCGTCAGGTATTTTTCATAGGTAATTCATTTCTGTTATAATTCCATATACGGATTTTCAGAATCTACAAGTCCGACAATTGTTTTGCAACCCCAAATCCGCGCTATTCGCATCTGGAGTTCATCCTGCGCAGCAAGTACACGCTCGCGATTGAAATCTGTAAAACCATCAATGGGAAAGAATATGTCTGTGGAAGTGGAAGTGATTTTTCCGTTTTCGCTTTGCCTCCAAGTCCAGCAGCGGGTACGCACCTGCTGTCCGATTGCATACACTGTTTTCAGAAAGCGGATTTGATGAGCAAATTATTGCAGAGGCGGAAAAAAGCAATACCCTGCTTTATCCGCTCCAATGCATAGTCAACTATAACTGATTTGCATGGGGAATTTGGCTGAAGATTCGGATTAAATAGCAGAATTTTATGCAGATTGCCTTTTTTGAAGCGCTAAAAAGTTTTTGATGGGTGATAGAAAGATATCTATCGTCGCAAAGGTATTTGATCAGCAGGGGTGTATTGCCTACCTCTGTAAGACTCCTAATGAGGTGCGATGCCTGCCGGGAACCTTGGAAGCACTCCGAGCGGATGGGGTTCAAATCGTTATTCTGGATTCTCCTGAAATTTACTCTGAGTATGCCCCATACACCTACATTGAAGACATGAAGGAGTTTATCGATAGGGTCACTCAGTTGAATCGAGCTGCGTGACGTGTGACCTGCTCAGACTACTATTTGACTACTATCGCAAAAAACCTCGGAAGCCTTGCAAGGCAAGGCTTCCGAGGTTTTTTCTCCAAAATAGCGGAAATTTGTGCAATACCCACCAAACCCTTGCAGCACAACGGTTTGCGGCTTGACGGCCTGATAACTCCGACTCTAAAGGCCGCTGGTTCGAATCCAGTCGGGCGTACCAAAAAGCACTTGTGTTTCGTTCTTGCGAAACACAAGTGCTTTTTTCTCGGAAGTTATGCCGAGCAGATCGCCTCAGAGACGAGAAGGGAGAGGCACGTGCATGATGTGAGATGTATATATGCATCTATTTGCATGATACGAAAAAAATTTGACCTAAAAGGGAATGAAATGCTATAGTTTATCTATCGCATAGGATATCCTGGCCGACTTTACAAGAGAGCAGGAGGAAATACCATGGAGATCAGGCACATGCAGTACCTTGTGACCATCGCAGAGTATCGCAGCATCACACGGGCGGCGGAGGCGCTCTATATCTCTCAGCCGTCGCTGAGCCACTGTGTCGCCAAAGCGGAGAAAGAGCTTGGCGCGAGACTGTTTGACCGCTCAACCTCGCCCATGACACTGACCTATGCGGGCGAGACCTTCGTCAACCTTGCCCGTCAGATATTTTCGCTCGACCAGACGATGCAGCAGGAATTCCGTGACATTTCGCTGAACATGAAGGGCCGCCTGCGCATCGGGATGCCGAACGAGCGCGCGACCTTTATGATGCCGGAGATCATCCCGCGCTTCTCCCGGGAGTATCCGAAGATCGACCTGCAGGTTACCACCGGCAGCCGCTATACGTTGTTCAAGGCGCTGGATCAGGGGCGCATAGACTTTGTGATCGTGCCCTTCCTCGGCGGGGACCCCGATTATACGCTGGTTCCGCTGGCAAAGGAGGATCTGCTGTTCGTGGCGAAAAAGGGCACGATTCCGTCGGAGCTGCTGGTCCGTCTGGGCCATATCGATATTTCCAGGACGGGACATCTTAAATACGTCCTGCTGCGGCATGACCATGCCATCCGCCACCATGTGGATGCCTTGTTCGCTGGCGCGGGCATCCAGCCTGAGGTGGCACTTGAGGTGCCCAGTAATCTCACCAAGCTGCGGTTGGTCGCCGCAGGCACGGGGGTGGGCATTGTGCCGCGCATGACACTGCTCTTCGGACACTGCATTGATGAGATCGACGTATTTTCCATTGGCAGCGACACGGATATCTGGGATATCCCCGCAATATTCCGCCGCGGAACATATATCGGTACTGTCGAGCGGCGCTTTATCGAGATCGCCGCCGAGACCTACCATGCCGCGGTACAGCGCATATTCCATACAGATGTTGGTATGTAGGGTATAGACGAGCGCCCATGGGACGACATCTCTTTGTTAAGAATGTATAAATTTTGTATCATGGACCATGATGAAAATGACGAAGTATGCAGGACCCTTATACCTGTTATGCCACTTCTGATATTTTACGATGAAGCATCTGCCCCGCTATAATGAATGCAGCGCCGCACAGGAGGGAACCGCGGCACATACTTTTCATTTTAGGAGGATTTACGGTGAAGCAGTTAGAGACAAAGAAAAGATTTTGGAGGCGCGAATACTACGGCGCGCCGGTGTGGATGCTCGCCATTCTGGTTGGTGCGATCTATCTCGTTACCTTCACGGGAAAGATGGCCGATCAGGATATGCTCAGCATTATCGCCATCATGTTCTCGATTGGCCTTGTGATCTACGAGCTGGGCGAGCGCATTCCCATCTGGAAGGATTATCTTGGCGAAAGATAACGATATGGAAAAGAAATTGAATCTCACACAGAAGCTTATCGCCGCGCATCTGGCGAAGCCGTCCGATATGCGCCCTGGCGAGGAGATCCATCTGAAATTTGAACAGACGCTTACGCACGACATCAACGCCGTGATGTGCTATCTCGCATTTGAGGCCATCGGTATTCCCCGTGTACGCACAGAGGCATCGGTGAGCTATTTGGACCACAACCTGCTCTACATCGATAACAAGACCCCCGACGACCATATCTTTCTGCAAACGCTCGCGCAGCACTACGGCATCTGGCTGTCCCGACCGGGTAACGGCATCATGCACTCGGTCCAGCTGGCACGCTTCGGCGCGCCGGGTAAGGCAAGCCTTGGCACGGACAGCCATACTCCCTCCGGCGGTGCGATCGGTATGCTGGCGATCGGCGGCGGCGGTATGGACTGCGCGGCTGTGATGGCGGGCATCCCCTTGCGGCTGAAAATGCCGGAGGTTGTGCGGGTGAACCTGACTGGACGGCTGCGCCCGGGCGTGGGCGCAAAGGACGTCATTCTGGAGATGCTGCGCCGCTTCAGCGTCAAGGGCGGTCTGGGCAAGGTATACGAGTACGTCGGTCCCGGAGCTGCCGCGCTGGAGGTGCCCGAGCGCATGACCATTGCCAACATGGGCGCGGAACTGGGCGCGACGACCTCGGTGTTTCCCTCGGACGAAATGGTGCGCCGCTTTCTTGAGGCGCAGGGCAGGGGAGAGGACTTCGTTCCTCTCTGCGCGGACGAGGGCTGCGCCTATGATGCGGAAATTGAGCTGGATCTCAGCACGCTCGAGCCGCTCATCGCCTGCCCCGACCAGCCGGACAACGTCAAAAAGGTGCGTGAGCTGGAGCCGGCTGCTGTTCAGCAGGTCTTTTTCGGCAGCTGCACCAACGGCAGCTATTCGGACATCGCCAAGGCCGCATTGGTGTTTCAGGGCCGCCATGTCAACGAAAATGTCAGCTGTGTGTGCGGCGTGGCGACCAAGCAGATATACAAGCAGCTGCTGCGTGACGGCTACATTGATATGCTGCTCGACGCGGGCGTGCGCCTGACGGAGATTGCCTGCGGCGCGTGCAGCGGCATTGGGCAGTGCCCGCCGACTAACGGCGTGTCGGTGCGTACCTCCAATCGCAACTTTAAGGGACGCAGCGGCACAGCGACGGCAAAGCTTTACCTTGTCAGCCCAGAGACCGCCGCCGCGACCGCCATTGCCGGGACCTTCACCACGGCGGAGGACATCCTTGGTGTGGATGTTGCCAAACTTGCCGACGTGCATGAGCCGCTGCATTATCCCATCGACGATTCCATGCTCCTGCCGCCGCTCCCGCAGGAGGAGGCCGAGCAGGTGCAGGTTGTCCGCGGCCCGAATATTCAGCCGCTGCCTGTGCCCGACGCGCCCGCGCAGGAGCTTGCCTGCCGCATCAGCCTCAAGGCCGGAGACAACGTCACCACCGACGACATAACCCCTGCCTCGGCGGAGTTTTCGTCCATGCGTTCAAATATCCCGCTGATGAGCAGGTATTGCTATCTGCGCTACGATCCTGATTTTTCCGCCCGTGCGAAGGAATACGGGCAAAGCATTATTATCGGCGGCGAGAACTACGGACAGGGCTCCAGCCGCGAGCACGCGGCCATCGTGCCGATGTATCTGGGCGTGAAGGCCGTGATCGCCAAGTCCATCGCCCGTATCCACAAGGGCAACCTGATCAACCATGGCATCGTGCCGATGGTGTTCGAGGACCCGGCGGATTACGATGCGCTCTCGCTCGCCGACGAGCTGGAGATCCACAGCTTCCCCGCGCAGCTCCGCACCGGCCGCGTGGAGATCACCGATAAGACCGCCGGACGCAGCTTCTGGGCCAGGCTTGAGCTGAGCGGCGATGAGCTGGATACCATTCTCTGCGGCGGTCAGCTGACCTATATGAAAAGGCAGCTTGGCGTATGAGGACGGGAGCGGTTATTGACCACGCGGCCTTCAACGCGGCTGATCCCGCATGGTATGTGGAATTTTTCCGCGCCGTGTTCGGCATGGAGGTCGTGCGTGAGGTGCGGGATGAGACTGGTGCGCTCCGACAGGTCTGGCTGGACGGAGGCGTGCAGATCGACCGCGGCGAGGAAAGCCCGAATGGTCTGATTACCCATCTGTCGCTGCGCACGCCGGACATGGCGCTCGCGGTGCAGGATGCGCTTGCCCGCGGCGCGGCGGGCGTGGAGGCCGGTGTGCGCGACAAGGTGAAGATCATGATCGGCGGCGCCCCCGTTACGGAGGCCTTTGGCCAGTCCATCAATGCAGACGCTTACACCCCCGACGCAACTACCTGCGCCGAGGTTGCCATGCAGCTGCTGGCCAGCTGAGCGAAATAAAAAGGACTTTGAGACGGCGAAGAAAGTGGCGGCCCATGTAAAGCTGTGCGTACTGACTGAGAGCTTGAGCGATTGGGAGACGCTGAGTCGGCATTCCAGCCTATTCTATGGACAACAAGGAAAGAGAGCCAGGCGGTCGGTTTCTCTGACCGCCTGATCCGCCTGCCTGTCGGCTTGGAAGATCCCGGGGATATTATCACAGATCTCCGGCAGGTATTTGAGCCCGCATGCCGGCAACAGAAGACCGGGCAACGGACGGAAATGCGTGTATAGGCAATCGAAAAAACCTGAAGCGCGCGGTTATATATTTGCTTTTTGCATTGGTGTTATGAAAACATTTATTTTACAGACAGATTAAAAAGTGCTATATTATTTTGCAGATCATGTGTACTGTGAGAAAACAGCAAAATAAGGTAGGAGGTAAGTTTATGGCAAAGAACAAAGTGTTCAAGGCGATGGACGGTAATGAGGCTGCCGCATACGTGTCATACGCGTTTACTGAGGTCGCAACCATTTACCCCATCACCCCTTCCAGCCCCATGGCTGACCATGTGGACGCGTGGGCGGCAAGCGGCAAGAAGAACCTATTCGGCCAGCCCGTAAAGCTGATGGAGATGCAGGCGGAGTCCGGCGCAGCCGGCGCCATGCACGGCTCTCTGGAGACCGGCTCTCTGACCAGCACCTACACTGCTTCCCAGGGCCTGCTGTTGATGATCCCGCCCATGTATCGAATCGCTGGCTCTCATCTGCCCGGCGTTATGCACGTTTCCGCCCGTACTGTGGCCACCCACTCGCTGTCCATTTTCGGCGACCACTCCGACGTCATGGGCTGCCGTCAGACCGGCTGGGCACAGCTGGCTTCCTCCAGCGTGCAGGAGGCAATGGACATGGCTGCCGTTGTCCATCTGTCCGCCATCAAGGGCTCCATGCCCTTCCAGCACTTCTTCGACGGCTTCCGGACCTCCCACGAGATTCAGAAGATCGAGGTCCTGGACTATGAGGATCTGGGCAAGCTGCTGGATTGGGACGCTGTACAGAGGTTCAAGGATCACGCTCTGAGCACGGAGCATCCCACCCTGCGCCACACCCTGCAAAATCCCGACACCTTCTTCCAGTCCCGGGAGGCCTGCAACACCGCCTACAATGCGCTGCCCGCCGTCGTGGAGGAGTATATGGCCAAGATCAGCCAGCTCACCGGCCGGGATTATCAGCTGTTCAACTACTACGGTGCGCCCGATGCTGAGCGCGTTGTGGTGGCTATGGGTTCCGTCTGCGAGACGCTGACAGAGGTGGTCGATTATCTGATGGAGCGGGGTGAGAAGGTCGGCTTCATCCAGGTCCACCTGTTCCGCCCCTTCTCCATGGAGCGTCTGCTGGAGAAGATCCCCGCTTCCTGCAAGTGCCTGACCGTTCTGGCCCGCACCAAGGAGCCCGGCGCTCCCGGCGAGCCACTGTATCTGGATGTGTGCCATGCCCTGTGGGAAGGCAAACGCACCGGTATTGAGGCGCTGGGCGGCCGCTACGGCCTGGGCTCCAAGGATACTACCCCCGCCCAGATGAAGGCCGTGTTCGACAACATGAAGGGGGAGAAGAAGAACCACTTCACCGTGGGTATCAACGACGACGTCACCCACCTGTCTTTGCCCGTGGGAGAGAACATCGTCACCGCCGGCAAGTCCATCATCTCCTGCAAGTTCTGGGGTCTGGGTTCTGACGGCACCGTGGGCGCCAACAAAAACTCTATCAAGATCATCGGCGACCACACCGACCAGTACGCCCAGGCTTACTTTGAGTATGACTCCAAGAAGTCCGGCGGCGTCACCAAGTCCCACCTGCGCTTCGGCCATGAGCCCATCCACAGCACCTACTATGTCACCATGGCTGACTTTGTGGCCTGCCACAAGCCCTCTTACATCAAGGACTTCGACATCGTCTCCGAGATTAAACCCCACGGCACCTTCCTGCTGAACACCAGCTGGACCGGCGCAGAGCTGGAGGAGCACCTGCCTAATCGCGTGAAGCGCCAGATCGCTGAGCGTGAGATCAACTTCTACACCATCGACGCCACCGCTATCGCCATGGAGCTGGGCCTGGGCAACCGCACCAACACCGTGCTGCAGGCCGCTTTCTTCAAGCTCTCCGGCATCATCCCCATTGAGGACGCCGTGAAGTACATGAAGGACGCTATCGTCAAGTCCTACGCCAAGAAGGGCCAGAAGATCGTCGACATGAACAGCGCCGCCGTCGACAGAGGCGTTGACGCCGCCGTGAAGATCGATGTTCCCGCGTCCTGGAAGACTCTGGCGGATGACACCCAAGCGCCTAACGCTGATCTGCCCCACTACATCCGTGCCATCCAGATCCCCGTCAACAAGCAGGCCGGCGATGCCATTCCTGTGAGCGCTTTCATGCCTTACGCCGACGGCGTTACCCCATCCGAGACCTCCAAGTACGAAAAGCGCGGCATCGCCGTGAAGGTGCCCCAGTGGATCCCCGCTAACTGCATCGGCTGCAATAAGTGTGCTCTGGTCTGCCCCCATGCCGCCATTCGTCCCTTCCTGCTGAACGCGGAGGAAGAGGCTGCCAAGCCCGCCGCCTTTGTCACTAAGGAAGCCAAGGGCAAGGGCTTCGAGGGCCTGACCTTCCGCGTGCAGGTGGATCCGCTGGACTGCCAGGGCTGCGGCGCCTGCGCCAACGCCTGCCCCGCCAAGGAGAAGGCTCTGGTCATGGAGCTGCTGGAGACCCAGATGCCCGAGCAGGAGAACTGGGATCATGCCCTGACCCTGTCCACCAAGACCAATCCCATGGACAAGTTCTCCGTACGCGGCTCTCAGTACGAGCGTCCTCTGTATGAGTTCAGTGGTGCCTGCGCCGGCTGCGGCGAAGCTCCCTATATGAAGCTCATGTCCCAGCTGTTCGGCGACCGGATGTTTGTTACCTCCGCCACCGGCTGCGCCTATGTGGTGGGCTCCTCCACGCCGTCCTTCCCCTATGCAGCCAATGAAAAGGGCCACGGCCCCGCCAACTCCAACTCCCTGTTCGAGGATAACGCCGAATATGCCCTGGGCATGAAGCTGTCCATCGATCAGATGCGCCGCCAGATGGCCGACCACGCTAAGGTGGTGGCGGATGCCACCTCTGATGCCGCTCTGAAGAGCGCCATTGAGGCCTGGCTGGCCGAGGGTGACATCGGCGATAAGACCCGCGCCCTGTCCGAGGCAGTGGCGACCGCTCTGGACGCCACCACGGAGACCTCCGATGACATCACTTTCATGAAGGACAACAAGGATGTTCTGCCCAAGAAGAGCGTCTGGATGTATGGCGGCGACGGCTGGGCCTACGATATCGGCTTCGGCGGTCTGGACCACGTCCTTGCCTCCGGTGCGGATGTGAATATCCTGGTAGTCGATACCGAGGTGTACTCCAACACCGGCGGCCAGGCTTCCAAGGCCACCCAGCTGGGTGCTGTGGCGCAGTTCGCCAACGCCGGAAAGAAGACCGGTAAGAAGGATCTGGGTGCCATCGCTATGACCTATGGCAATGTCTATGTTGCCCAGGTGGCCATGGGTGCCAATGAGCAGCACCTCATCACGGCTTTGAAGGAAGCCGAGGCCCATCACGGCCCCTCCCTCATCATCGCCTACGCACCCTGTATCAACCACGGTATCTCCAAGGGTATGGGGCAGGTCCAGCTGGAGGAGAAGCTGGCCAGCGAGTGCGGTTATTGGCCCCTGTGGCGCTATGTGCCCGAGCTGAAGGCTGAGGGTAAGAATCCCTTCATCCTGACCAGCAAGGAGCCCAACGGCAAGCTGCTGGACTTCATGATGGGCGAGACCCGTTTCGCCTCTCTGACCCGGACCTTCCCCGAGACTGCCAAGGTGCTGTTTGAGGAGGCTCAGGAGTTCTGCGCCGCCCGTTACGCCAAATATAAGGAGCTGGCTGAGCGGTAATGGCCGGTCAGAATCCGCATAAATCTGATGTGAGTTCTTTCTCTCTCGCCGGATGCGCGGATATGCATACAGCAAAAGCTGTGGACAAGTTACGGCCCCCTGTGACCCTTGCGGGCACAGGGGGGACTTCTTTCAGATATGGAACACATTCACCAAAAACAGCATGGACAGGCCGTAATAGGTCACCACGGCCACCAGGTCGTTGACTGTCGTGATCAGCGGGCCGGAGGCCACGGCGGGATCGATGTGGATTTTGTGAAACAGCATGGGGATCAGGGTACCCACAAGGCTGGAGATCACCATCGCAACCAGCAGCGAAACGCCCACGCACCCGGAGATCAGAAACGCGGACATCCACGCATAGCCTTTGCACACGTGGATATAGATGCCCAGAAAAGCCAGTGCCATAACACCCAGGCATCCGCCGTTGAAAAGGCCGACCCGCATCTCCTTGGCAAGCAGCGTCAGTTCATCCCGCAGGGTGAGCTTTTCATCCATAAGGACGCGGATGGTAACGGCCAGTGACTGGGTGCCTACGTTACCCGCCATGTCCAGCACCAGGGACTGGAAGCAAATGACAATGGGCAGCACCGATACCACCGATTCAAACATGCCTACCACCGACGAGACACCCATCCCGAGAAACAGCAGCGCGATGAGCCAAGGCAGGCGCTTCCGCATGCTGACGGTGGTGGGCTCCCGCAGATCCTCCTCTGAGGTCAGTCCGCCCAGCTTGGCGTAGTCGTCGCCCATGGCATCGTCTACCAGCTCCACCAGATCCTGCGCCGTGAGGATACCGGCAATTTTTCCGTCCTCTGCCAGTACCGGCAGCGAATCCTCCTCATACTCTGCGATCCGGTCGATGCAGTCTTCCACCTTTTCATGGGTAAGCACATAGGGGTAGCTGCGGCGTATAATATCCTCCAGTCGGTCGCCTTCCCGGGCGATAATCAGATCCTTCAGGTCAATGGCACCGGAAAACACGCCGCACTCGTCCACCACATACAGTGTGGAGATGTTGTCGTGCTCGCCGGCCTGCCGTACCAGCTCGCTCATAGCGCCGCGGATGGACAGTGTATCCGGAATGCAGACGAAGTTATTGCTCATGCGGCTGCCGATCTCCGCCTCATGGAAGGCCCGCAGTCTCCGCACGACGTTCCGGGTGTCGTCGTCCAGTTGTGCGGCGATGGCCTGCGTCTTTTCGGCGGGAAGCTCCCGCAGAATATCCAGCGCGTCCGCGGCGTCCATTCCGGCAACTACGTTTGCCGCCAGTGCTTCCGGCAGCTCTACTAGGCAGCGACCTGCATTGTCAAGATAAGGGAAAATCTTCGTCAGCGTCTGTGCATCCAGTAGAGAAAGCAGCCGCTTCCGCTCCGGGCCGGTCAGCTGCGACGCGGCTTTTGCCACATCCCGCGGGTGATAGCGCTTCAGCAGCGGCCGCAGATTGTTTTCACTTTTGGCAGCCCGGATGACCGCCGCGATCTCCTGGGTGAAATCGATTCTTTTGATCTTGTTCATTGGATTCTCGTCCTCCCTTAACGCTGAAATGGGCGCAAAAATGCACCACAACAGAGATAGTTGCCACAGCAAAACGTCTCCGGTGCGGTGCATGAGAACACAACGAAACAGAACGTGATCAGTCCATGTCCATGGACGGCCACATCCGGTTTTCGTATTTCCGCGTACCGCATACCCGGCTTCGTCTGCTATTTCCGCAGCTATCCATGTACATTCACCTCCGCTGAAAATGGTATAGATGATAAGGAGCCGTTTTCCGACCCTCGGCCAATGATACCAGAAGAAAACAGATCTGTCAATCGTTTTTTGCCCCGGACGGTCCAGGGTGCGTGCCGCTCTCCGCCACCGACTCTTTGATCTCAATGACCCTGCCGCCAAGGCTTTCATAAATCCGGTGGGAAACGGAGAGGACGGTGCGCCCTTGAGACGCATGGCGCAGTGCCTCCAGCACGCAGGCCTCGATCTCGGCGTCCAGATTGGCGGTGATTTCGTCCAAAAGGAGCACGGCGGGATCTGCTGCCAATGCGCCGGTCATAGCGCCGGGCCATATAGTTTTCCAGTCCCAGGGCCCGGATGGTGCGGATATTGTGCAGGGTCTCCGGCACCTGGCCGGACACGGCGGCAACGGCGCGGCGGTTATCCAGCTGAGCGGCCAGCATCCGCTTCTGCACATGGCGGGTGAACACTGCCAGCAGCGGCAGCACCAGCACCAGCACCAGAACCAGTGCAAGCTCTGTATTTTTCACAGCAATGACGGCCAGGTCAAAGAGCAGGGAAGTGCCATACAGAGCCGGGAGCGATTTTCCCGGGTTGGTGCCGAACCAGGAGACAACCTTCAGCCCGTAGAAGCCAGCCCATCCAGATTGCCGGATTTGATATCCAGATCCGCGTGGCCGGGGTCGAACTCGTGGAAGACCATGGGCCACAGCGCGGCATCTCCCTTATACTTTTCTAGGTATGCCTGCTCCACCGCGTCCACGGCCATGGGAATGGTCAGCAGCTCTTCAATAGCTGCGGCGTTTAATACGGTCAGTTCTGTCATGATGTGCTCCTCCTGTTGATTCAAAGTGTGTCTGCAAAGGCGGCCAGCGCCGCCAGACCGTCCTGCAGGGTCTGCTTGTCGCAGGCATAGCCGATGCGCATGCTGTGGGGCTGCTTGAAGCAGTCGCCGGGGGTGACAAAGGCCCCGGTTTTCCGGTACATCTGCTTGCAGAAGTCGTAGGACGGGATGTCGTAATCATAGTAGACCAGGGCGGTGGTGCCGGCCTTAGGCTTGGTATAGTAGAAGTGCTTGTGGTCGGCCACCCAGGCATCCAAAATGGCCAGATTCTCCCGCACAATGGCATGATTCCGCTTCAGCATCACGTCGCTGTGGCCCAGGGCCAGAGCGGCTACGGCGTCGTCGAACATGCCGCAGCTGATGAGGTTATAGTCCCGGTGGGAAAGGAAGGACTTCAGCGCGGCTTCGTCGTGGGTGGCGATCCAGCCCAGACGCAGGCCCGCCAGGGAGAACACCTTGGACATGCTGCTGACGGAGATGCCCTTTTCGTACAGATCCACGATGGAGGGGCTCCACTCATCCGTCTGGGTCAGGTGGCGGTATACCTCATCGCAGAGGATGTAGGCATCCACGCTACGTGCGATGTCCACGATCTGCTGCAGCTGCGCCCCGGTCATGAGCGCGCCGGTAGGGTTGTTGGGGTTATTGATGCAGATCATCTTGGTATCCGGCGTGACCAGCGCCTTCAGCTCCGCCAGGTCGGGCAGATAGTCGTTTTCCTGCTTCAGGTGCATGAGGGCCACCTCCGCGCCGATGGCCTCGGGGATGGAGTAGAGCTGCTGATAGGTGGGCATGATGCTGACCACCCGGTCCCCGGCGGAGATGAGGGAGCAGAAGACATGGTGGTTGGCACCTGCAGCCCCGTGGGTGGGGATCACCTGGTGAGTCTGCACGGTCTTATAGAGCTGGCAGATGCCCTGGCGGAGGGCGTTACTGCCCGTGATATCGCCGTAGGTCAGCCGCTGGGCGCTGAAATCCGTCAGGAATTTCTCCTTGTTCTCCCCGGTGAGCGCAAACAGCTCGTCCAGAGAGACGGAATCCACGCAGGTCTCGGCGATGTTATAACGCGCGCCCACTTCATATTTATTCATCCATTCTTCCACGGCAAAAGGCTTGATGTTCATGGTATTCGTCTCCTTTGTTTCTAAAAATGAAAAGGCATCCCTGACCGAGTCTTATCCAGCGGATGCCGGAATACCTACGATTCGGTCACGGATGCCTTTAACCCCTCAGCCGGTGCCAAGGGAAGCAGTGCTATATTCAGCTTAGTACTTATTATAGCACTTTCTTTGTATTTGTCAATAGGGAAATGTATAAATATTCAAGGAACGTGAAAAGCAAGCACCTCGCTTGCCGGGATAGAATCAAATCCGCCGGATGTGCGAGGTGCTGCCTGGTATTGAATTTACCGGGTATACAGACTTACTGCAGCAGCAGCAGGCTGAATACCAGGGTGAACAGAGCCACCGTTTCAATAATACCGATGACGATGAAGTAGTTAGCCGTACCTTTGCCCGTTTCGCCCAGAGCGTCTGCGGAAGCCGCAGCGACCTTGCCCTGGAAGAAGGCGGACAGGCCGATGGCCAGGCCCGCGAAGATGCCGGTGAACATGGCCAGAGCCGCGTCACAGCCGCCCTCCACGGCGCTGCGGATGAAGTTCATCAGCAGGAAGCCATAG
>URSX01000024.1 GCA_900550615.1 uncultured Eubacteriales bacterium | reverse complement strand
CGTTCCTGCGTTTCAAAAAGAGAGGAAAGAGGAAAAGAAAAGGGGAGAGGAGGACGGTCAGACCTCCTCGTTTTTGTGTATGCCTGTGACGGAGAACTCCACCCACTCGGCGATGTTCACCGCGTGGTCGCCGATGCGCTCGAAATACTTGGCGATCATCAGCAGATCCAGAGCGTATTCGCCGTCGGCGGTATTCTGGGCGATCATGGCGATGAGCGTGTCCTTCACCCGGCAGAAGGCGCTGTCCACCACGTCGTCATAGGCCTCCACCGACCGGGCCAGGGCCAGATCCTGGCGCACATAGGCATCCACGCTGTCGGTGACCATTTTGATGGTGGCCTCCGCCATGACCCGGATGTCCCGGCATTCGCCGCCGGATCTGCCGCCCAGGGTGGTGATGATCTCGGCGATGTCCTCCGCCTGGTCGCCGATGCGCTCCATGTCGGTGATCATCTTCAGCGCCGCGGAAATCACCCGCAGATCCCGGGCCACGGGCTGCTGCTGCAGCAGCAGCTTCAGGCAGATGGATTCGATCTCCCGCTCCAGCTGGTCGATGCGGTGGCCCTGCTCCTGGGCCCGGCGGGCGTCGGCGGCGCTGCCCTCCAGCAGGGCCTTCACCGCCGAGGCGATGATGCTCTCGCACTCGCCGCCCATCTCGGTCATTTTTTTGTTCAGCAGCTTCAGCTGCTCGTCAAATCTGCTTCTCATGCCGTCACCCAAACCTTCCTGTAATATAGTCCTCGGTGCGCTTTTCCTGGGGCTGGGAGAAGAGCTTTTCCGTCTCGCCGAACTCGATCAGCTCTCCCAGCAGGAAGAACGCCGTGTGGTCGGAAATGCGCACGGCCTGCTGCATGTTGTGGGTGACCATGATGATGGTGTACCGCTCCTTCAGCTGCAGGGCCAGCTCCTCAATGCGGGAGGTAGAGATGGGGTCCAGGGCGGAGGTGGGCTCGTCCATCAGCAGGACCTGGGGCCGCACGGCCAGGGCCCGGGCGATGCACAGCCGCTGCTGCTGACCGCCGGAGAGCCCCAGGGCGCTCTTTTTCAGTCGGTCCTTCACCTCGTCCCAGATGGCCGCGTCCCGCAGGGCCTGCTCCACGATCTCGTCCAGCTCCTTTTTAGAGGTGGCGCCGTGGGTGCGGGGGCCGTAGGCGATGTTGTCATAGATGCTCATGGGGAAGGGATTGGGCTTCTGAAACACCATGCCGATGTCCCGCCGCAGGGCGCACACGTCCACGTCCCGGCCGAAGATGCTGCGGCCGTTATAGCGCACCTCCCCGGTAATCCGCACCGAGGGAATCAGGTCGTTCATGCGGTTGAGCGTCTTGAGAAAGGTGGATTTTCCGCAGCCGGAGGGCCCGATGAGGGCCGTGATGTTCTTTTCGGGGATGGCCATGCTGATCCCCTTCAGGGCGTGGGTCTCCCCGTACCAGAGGTTCAGATCCTCCGCCGTGATGATCGTGCTCATAAATTCCTCCTTCTGGCAAAAAAATTGCCTGTAAGCGTTGCGCAGAGGTTTATCACCAGCGTCAGCAGCATCAGTATGGCGGCGATGGCGAAGGCGGCGCCGAACTCGCCCTCCTCCTTGGCGTAGACGTACAGGGCCACGGTCAGCGTGGCGCCGGGGCTGACAAGGCCCGTGAACAGACCGTTGAGGGCGTGAGCGAAGCCCGCCGTGAACAGCAGCGCCGCCGACTCGCCTAAAATACGTCCCACGGAGAGGATGCACCCGGTGACTACGCCGTCTATGCACCCGGGGAGCACCACCGTGCGGATGACCCGCCATTTGCCGGCTCCCAGGCCGAAGGCTCCCTCCCGATAGCTCTGGGGCACGGTTTTCAGGCTCTCCTGGGTGGTGCGCATCACCGTGGGCAGATTCATGATCACCAGGGTCAGCGCACCGGCCAGCAGGCAGGTGCCGAAGTTATTGGAAAACAGCAGCATGCCCACCAGACCGTAGATGATGGACGGGATGCCGGAGAGGGTCTCGGCGGCATATTCGATGGCCGCCACTACCCGCTTATTCTGGGCATATTCCGTCAAGTAGATGGCGGCACCCACACCCAGCGGCAGCACGATCACCAATGTTGCCAGAACGATATACACCGTATTGAGGATGTCCGGCAGGATGCCGATGCGCTCGGCCAGGTGGCTGGGCTTGGTGGAGAGGAACTCCCAGCTGACATTGGGAATGCCCTTGTAGAGCACATAGCCCAGCAGAAACAGCAGCAGCGCCGCCGTGAGGCCGCTGCAGACGTACATTACGCCGCGCATGAGGGCGATATAACTCTTTCTTTTTCTGCTCATATCACTTCTCCTTATCCCGTTTCAGAAGGAAATTCAGCGCTGCATTCAGCAGCATGATGAACAGGAACAGCACCAATGCAATGGAGAACAGAGCATTGCGCTGCAGGCTGCCGGGACTGGAGTAAGCCATCTCGCTGGCCACCGCCGTGGTGAGAAAACGCACGCTCTGGAACAGGCTGGGCATATTGGCCACATTGCCCGCCACCATCATCACCGCCATAGCCTCGCCGATGGCCCGGCCTACTCCCAGCACAACTGCTGCGGCGATGCCGCTTCGGGCGGCGGGGACGGACACCCTGAAGAAGGTCTCCACCGGCGACGCGCCCAGGGCAAGGGATGCGTCCTCATACTCCTTCGGCACGGCGTCCAGCGCCGTGACGGATACCTTGATGATGCTGGGCAGGATCATAATGGCCAGCACAATAATGGCCGCCAGCAGGCTGGATCCGTCCGGCACATGAAAGATGCTGCGCACCGCCGGCACCAGCACCAGCATGCCCACCAGGCCGTATACCACTGAAGGGATGCCCGCCAGCAGGCTGACGGCGGTCTCCATGGCGGAGCGCACCTTTTTCCCGGCCACCTTGGACAGATATACCGCCGTGAAAAAGCCCACCGGCACACCGATGAGGATAGCACCGGCGGTGCCGTACACGCTGGTGAGGATAAAGGGCAATATTCCGAATTTCGGCTCAGCCGCCGTGGAGGCCCACTCCCTGCCGAACAGGAACTTTACCAGTCCGATCTCCCTGATGGCCGGGATACCGGAGATAATCAGATAGACCGTGATGAGCAGCACGCACCCCACGGTGATCAGTCCCAGCAGGAGAAAAACGCCGTGGACGGCGGTCTCAAAGGCTTTGTTTTTTTTCATAGTGTCACACTCCCTCTGCGCGGGCAAGCGGCGGCACTTGTGCGCCGCCGCTCACGCGCCTCACTTGGTGGGGACTGCGCCCGCGTTGCTGATGACCTGACTGGCCGAGTCAGAGGTGATGTAGTCGAAGAACTTCTGCGCACTGTCGGAGAGCTTCGTGCCGTCCTTGGTCACCAGCACAAAGGGGCGCTGCACCACATAGCTGCCGTCCTTGACGGTGGCCTCACTGGGAACCACACCGTTTACGGACAGGGCCTTCACGGTATCCTTGACGGAGGCCAGGGAGGCGTAGCCGATGGCATCGGGATTGCTGCCCACAGTGGTGATGACGTCGCCGGTGGAGGTCAGCTCCTGGCGGTACTGACACTTGTCCTTGGTATCGGTGATGGACTCGAAGCCGTCCCGGGTGCCGCTGCCGGCCTCGCGGCCGATGAGCACGATCTGGGCGTCATTGCCGCCTACGTCCTTCCAGTTGGTGATCTCACCGGTGTAGATCTTGGCGATGGTGTCCACGTCCAGCTCCTTGACGGGGTTGGCGGGGTTTACGATGATGGCGATGCCGTCATAGGCCAGCACGGTCTCCTGCAGGCCCTTGGCCTTCTCCTCGTCCTTGAGGCTGCGGCTGGACAGGCCGATGTCGCAGCGGCCCTCCTCCACGGCCTGGATACCGGAGCCGGAGCCGGTGGCGTTGTAGGTGACGGTGATGCCGGTGTCGGATTCAAAGGTTTCGCTCAGGGCGCCGATGACCTTGCTCATCGAGGTGGAACCGTCGGTAGAAACGGCCTTCTTCTCGCTGCTGCCGCAGCCCACCAGAGCCAGTACCAGCAGCATAGCTGCCGCGATCAGACAAATTCTCTTTTTCATGCTTTTTTCCTCCTTGAAGCTTTTTAATGTTTGGATTTTTCCTTGACCATGGCCTTATGGTAGCCCCCGGCCGTTAAATCCGAAAGCCGGGAACGGTTAAATTCAGGTTAAACTTTTTCCGCGTCCGGCCGGAAGGGCGGAAAGACGCTGCTTTGCCAAATTTCGGGGGAATAATAAATGTTTTGACATTGTATAGGAATGATGCTACAATTATAAAGGTTTATAATGAGGATTTATATAGGCAGAGGTGCCGCCCGGCTGCGGCCCTGCCATCACATAACCAGAGGTGGACCATGACGGCAACGCGATATATCATCATGGCGGACGGGAAGATGACCCGGTGGAAAAACTTCCTTGTCCCCAAGCATATGCTCCCTGTACACGGGGAACCGATCCTCCTGCGGACGGTGCGCCTGGTGCGCCGGTTCGACCCGAACGCGGAGATCATCATCACCTCCCACAACCCCAGCTATGAGGTGCCGGGCACAGTGCGCTACGAGCCGCAGAACAACCACTGCGAGATCGACCGCTTCACCTGGGAACTGATCGGCGACGGGGTCTGCTTCCTGTACGGCGATGTGTACTACACCGACCAGGCCATTGAAAAGATCGCCGCCATGTCGGCGGAGGGCCTGGGCTTTGCCGGGAACGGGACGGAGATCTTCGCCGTGAAGGTGGGAGACGGGGAATACCAGAAGGCCTGCATCCGGAAGCTGAAGGAGGCGGGCGGCCAGGGCAGAGGTATGCAGCTGTATGAGCTGGCCGCCGGAGACGGGAAGGCGGTCTTCTGCCCCATTGCGGACGACACCACCGGCTTTAACACCGAGGAGGAGTACCGCGCCTTCGCCCGGCGCATCGACCCGGATGCCAAACTATAAAATACTGAGTAGGAAGAACGGATAAAATGGATGCTTTCAGCCTGTATCGCAGCTGCTTCAACCGCCTGAGACTGTTTGTGCTCTACTGGCGGCGGATCGTGTTTGCCCCCAATCATTTTAAGGTAGGCCCCCTGACCAAGCTCCGGGCCAACCTGGGCGGCGGCTTTTTGGCCGACCAGTGGGCGCTGTATTCCCTGGACGGGAAGAAAAAGAAGGAGTACCTGTCGGAGTTCGACTGGTATCGCTCCCGCTACATCAACGAGCCCTTTGACCAGATGCTCAACAACAAGGTCGTGGCCACCGAGGTGCTGCGGCAGTATGTCCGGGTGCCGGAGGTATATCTGGTGAAGACCCGGGCGGGCATCGTGGACGCGGGCCACTGCACCGGGGACGGCACCGTGGCCGTGGAGACCCTGCGCCGGCGCCGGGAGGCATTCATGAAGCCCTTCGGCAAGGGCAAGGGCAACGGCGTGCACCGCCTGCGCTATGACGGGCAGGATTTCTGGGTGGACCAGCAGAAGAAGTCCGCCGAGGATATGAAGCGCATGTTTGAAAAGGAGGGGGAGTGGTATCTCTCCGAGACCATCACCCAGCATGCTTATGCCGCGGGCCTTTATGACAAGACCTGCAACACCATCCGCATGATTACCCTCCGCGACCCTGACAGTGGAAAGATCAAGCTGTTTTTCGCCGTGCAGCGCGTGGGCACGGCTAAAACCATCCCGGTGGACAATGCCAGCCAGGGCGGCCTTGTATGCAAGATCGACCTGGAGACGGGGCGGCTGTCCCATGCCGGGTCGCTGCATACTACGCAGATCTATGAGGAGCATCCGGACTCCGGCATCCGCTTCGACCAGGTGGTGATCCCGGATTGGGAGCAGACCAAGGCGGAGATCGTGGGTCTGGCGGAGAGTCTGCCGTTCCTGCATTTTGTTGCATGGGATGTGGTGAAGATGGAGGACGGCACCAACTGCGTCATCGAGGCCAACACCTCCTCGGGGGTGAATATCATCCAGCTCTGGGGCGGTCAGCGCCACGGGGAACTGGGGAATTTCTACCGCAAGCACGGTGTGATCCGGTGACAGAGGACCTTTTATGGAGGAACTGAAAATGAACGGAAAAAGAAAACAGACAATGGGCGGACAGCATATCTTTTGCCTGGCGTGCGTGGTTCTGATGGCGGCGGCCAGCATTGTTCTGGCCATCATGCTGCTGACCTCGGGCCTGCTGGGCAAGGGGATCGTGTGGGCCATTGTGGGCGGCCTGGTGCTGCTCAACGGCCTGCACGGCTGGCTCCAGCTGGGTAGGGGGAAGACCGGCACCGGCAGGACTGTGTGCGGTGTCATCGCCCTGATCCTGACGGCGGCTATGGTCGTGGGCATCGTGGCCGTGGGCAAGGTGACCGGCGCGTTCCACCACATCTCCAAGGAGCGGAAAGAGGGCATCTATGTGGGCGTTTACGTCCTGGCAGATGACCCGGCTAAGGAGCTGAAGGATGTGAGCGGGTACCTGCTGGGCATTGCCTCCCAGCCGGATCGGGAGAATACCCTTCGTGCGCTGAAGGACATGGAGGACGCCGTGGGCGTGGTGGAGGAAAAGGAACTGGCCACCTCGGTGGATCTGGCCTCCGCCCTGCTGAGCGGCGATGTGAAGGCCATGCTGCTCAACGAGGCGTACCTGGACACACTGGAGGAGGCGGACGGCCTGTCCGACATCTCCCAGAAGGTGAAGCTGGTCCATGAGTTCTACTATGCCGAGGAGGCCGGAAAGCTGGAGCCCGTGGACACGGACGTGCTGACCGACAGCTACATTATCTATCTCAGCGGCTCTGACGCCCGCAGCACGGATGTGTCCGTCCGCGCCCGGAGCGATACGAACATTCTGGCGGTGGTCAACCCCACCACCCACCGGATCCTGCTGGTGAACACCCCCCGGGACTACTATGTGCCCCTGGCCCGGAACGGTCAGATGGATAAGCTGACCCACGCGGGGATCTACGGCATCGAGGAGTCCATCGCCACCCTGGAGAACCTGTACGGCGTGAACGTGAGCTATTTCGCCCGCATCAATTTCTACGGGCTCAAGGACATCGTGGACGCCGTGGGCGGGATCGACGTGGTCTCCCCCAAGACCTTCACCCTGAGCACCAATGCCTGCTCCAAGTCCGGCAATGTGGACCGGGAAGTGGTGGAAGGCATCAACCATATGGACGGTGCCAAGGCGCTGGCCTTTGCCCGGGAGCGCTACGGCTTTGCCGACGGCGACAACCAGCGGGGCAAGAACCAGATGGCCATTCTCCAGGCCCTGACGGCCAAGCTGACCAAGGCATCCTCTCTGGTGAACTACCAGAGCATCCTGTCAGCGGTGTCCAACAACATGACAACGAACCTCGCCTATGACGATATCACGGCCCTGGTGCGCACGCAGCTGACCAATATGTCCGAGTGGCAGATCGACACCTATGCCGTGACCCAGGGCAGCGGCAGCACCAGCCAGCCCTGTTACTCTCTGGGCGGCGCGGAGGCATGGGTCATGCCCCAGAACACGGAGTCTGTCCAGACGGCCCGCAGCATGATCCAGGAGGTGCTGAGCGGCACGGCCGACAGCCAGTCCTGAGAGAAACTACCGATAAGGAAAGGCGGTATTTATGACACACCAAGGGATAAAAAAACTGATGGCGATCCTTCTTGCCGCCGCGCTGGTGCTGCCGTGTGTGGCAGCGAGTGTGTACGCTGAGCCCACGGCAGAGGAGACCGGCTCTGCCGCCGGAGCGGCGGCTGTGGGAACGGTGACGACCCCCGGGGAGACGACGGAGGCGGACGACCAGGAGCCTACGCCGGACGATCCCGACCCCACGCCGGACGATCCGGATCCCACCCCGGACAATCCGGACAATCCGGATACCCCGGATACACCGGACACTCCGAATACACCGGACACTCCGGATACACCAGACACACCGGATACCCCGGATACCCCGGATACGCCTGATACCCCGGATACGCCTGATACCCCGGATACCCCGGTGACGCCGGATGATCCCACCCCCAGCGAGGATCCCAAGCCTGCTGAGGACAACAAAACAGATCCTGAGCCGGAACCGGAACCTGAGCCCACCCCTGTGGCGCGGGAGGCGACGCTTCGCTCCCTTTCTATCGCCTGCGGCCAGCTCTACCCGGCCTTTGACCCCTATGTGTATGAATACACGGTGTATGTGACGGCGGAGCAGCCGGAGAAGAGCTGCGCCATCACCGCCGTTCCCAGCGATTCCTACTCCAGCGTCAGCGTCAGCGGCGAGGAGAAGTTCGTGAACACGGACATCGAGCGGAAGATCCGGGTCTATAACGGGGGCATCACGGAGGAATACACCCTCCTGATCCATGTGATGGACAACAGCGAGTACTATGCCGACGGCGTGCACTATGACCAGATGGACAAGCCCGATCTGACCGTGCTGCCCGGGGAGTTCCGCGCGGTGAGCGAGAGCGGCTTCAAAGGCCAGATCGCCCAGAGCACGGGCCTGTCCATGCTCCTGGTGCAGTATAAGGATTCCGCCAATGCCGAGCACACGGTCTGGCGGCGGTATGTCCCCACGGACGGTACGCTGACACCGGTGGACTTTGTGACCATTGAGGGGAAGAAATACATCTCCTGCGGCGAGGGGGACAGCATCCTCTTCCTCAACGGCAAGCAGGGGGATATGTACTACGTCAAAAATGCGGACGGGCAGGTGAAGCTGCTGGTGCGCACGGATAACGCCGTGCTGGAGGAGAAGCCCAGCGGCCTGCTGGGCAGCATCCCCACGGCGGCGCTGCTGGTGGTGATAGCGGCGCTGCTGGCGGCGGGCGTCTGGCTGTATCTCAAGTGGAGCAGGCAGAAGCAGAAGTTTGAGCAGGACACGGCGGTGGAGTATTTCCGGCCGTATCTGTCCTCCTACGCGGAGGAACCTGTCGGGCAGGACAAGAAGGAAGAGAAGCCTGCCGGACAGGATAAGAAAGATGAAAAAGTTGAAAAAGGGACAGAGAATTCTCTGAAGTGACGCATGATGGATACTGTGATTAGAACAGAGGCGGCAGCGGCGGTGGAAGCAGCTGCGGCGGCTGAGGCGGCTGCAGCCAGGTCGGCAGCCGTGGAGGCTGTAGAGTCCAGGGCGGCGGGAACCGCCCTGCCGGATACGGCGGCGGGACAGAACAAAACAGCATACCTTGCGGCCAAGAGGGCGTTTGATATCGTACTCTCGCTGCTTTTGCTGGTGCTGCTTTTGCCGCTGATGCTCCTGGTGGTGGTGGCCATCCGGGCGGATTCCCCGGGCCCTGTCATCTTTCGGCAGAAGCGCATTGGCCTGCACGGGGAGGAATTTGACATTTTCAAGTTCCGCACCCTGAGCACCACCGCGCCCAATAACGTGGCCACCCGGCAGCTGGAGAATATCGAGGAGTATTCCACCAAGCTGGGCCGTTTCCTGCGCCGGGTGAGCATTGACGAGCTGCCCCAGCTGCTGAATATCCTCCGGGGCGACATGTCGTTCGTGGGCTTTCGCCCGGTGTGCACCTCGGAGAACAAGCTCAACGCCATGCGGGCGGAGCTGGGTGTGTTTGAGGGCCGCCCGGGGCTCACGGGCTATGCCCAGGTCATGGGCCGGGACAGCATTGGCATCGAGCGCAAGGCCCAGCTGGATGCGGAGTACCAGAGCAAGTGTTCCGTGCGGATGGACCTGTGGTGCCTGGTAAAGTCTGTTGCGGTGGTGCTCACCGGCAGCGGCGCTATGTAAAGATCCCCTGCGTACAGATAAATCATCCTAAAAAAGCAAAAAAGAGGACAGAGAACAATGAATATCATCAAAAAACTCAAACGTGAAAACGAGCTTTGGAGCATCATGAAGCAGGGCTATTCCCGGGGCTTGGCCATCGCCTGGCGAAAGGCCGTCCAGCGGGATAACCGGTACAATACCAAGCGCTACGGGCGCAGCGCACTGGACGATATCCACCGGCGCGGCTATCTGTCCAAGAGCATCGACACATATGACCTGCTCAACGACCGGTCGGATAAATATGTGACGGATTTTGAGTATATGTTCCTGTCCCCTTATAATAATAACTTCAGCAAGCTGGTGGGGGATATCCTCACCACCGGCCGCGTCCTGAAGGGCCAGCAGGCCCACTGCCGCAAGGTGTATTACTCCATCTTCCAGCGCAACGGCGGACAGATCGTCCTCTCCAAGGGGGAGGACTATGACCGTCCCTGTACGGTGGATGATGTGATCGACCTGGTCATCCGCCTGGGCCGCGTGGAGCTGCGCCCTTCCTTCTGGGCCAGCACCGCCACCCGCTATGAGCTGAGCTATGAGCGGGGGATGCTGTTTGTAAACGGCCAGACCGCCAAGGATGACCGCGCCTATGTGCAGCGGAGGATCAACCGTCTGCAGTCCAACTATGTGGTGTCCGAGTGTGTGGACACGGACATCACATTTGGCCCTGACCTCAGCGGCCAGCATTATATCAAGTTCTGGCTGAGCAATGACGCGGCCGATCAGCCGCAGATCCTGGACTGCGAGATGAATCTAAAGCGTGAGGACGACAAGTGGAGAGATTATTCTGTGGAGGAAGACGGTACCTTTACCGTTGAGGAGGAGACGTACACCATCCCCCACTGGGAGTCTGTCTGTGCGGAGCTGGTGGAGACGGCCCGGGAGCTTGACCTGCTGGACTATTTCACCGTGTCCATCGCGCTGGACGGTAAGGGTGGATTTACCTTCCAGCATTTTTCCGCCAATCCCTACCGGAAGAAGAGCCGCATCAGTCTGCGGCACAACGCCTACCTCCGGGGCAAGGCAGCCGCCAATAAAAAGCGCATCGGAAAGATCACTCTGAAGATGCGCCAAGAGGACCTGAAGCGCCGCCGGCACTACAGCTACCTGCAAAAGACCGGCCGCAAGGGGATCCGCCCCTACATGCAGCAGACCTGGCTGGATCAGGTAGAGAGTGACCGGGAAAATACCAAGACCACCACCATGGAACAGAAGAAGTGGTGCTGGGAGCGGGGCTTCCTCTCCTACCGCATCGAGCAGTACGGCCTTACGGAGGAGAATTACCACGATTTCCTCTCGGATTACGACTATCATTGGCTCAACCGGATCAATAATATCTATCAGCTCTGGGTGAACGACAAGACCACCTTCCGCCTGATGATGGATCCCTTTGCGGACTATATCCCCAAGTATTATTTTGTCATCACCAAGCGCCGGGGCGCTCCCCACATCGGTAAGATGTGGGACTGCGACGGGGATGTGCAGCCCAACCTGGAGGGAATTCTTACCATGCTGGAGCGCAAGGGCAAGCTGGCTATGAAGCCCTCCTCCGGCACCCACGGCGACGGGTTCTACTGCCTGGCCTATGAGGACGGGCATTATACGGTCAACGGCGAGGAGGCCACGGCGGAGCAGATCGGCCAACTCATTGCCCAGCAGAAGTCCTTCTATGTCATCACCGAGTATGTGGTGATGCACCCCATGCTCAGGGCCATCTATCCCAAGTCTGTCAATACCATCCGCATGATGGTGATCAATTCCCACGGCTATGATCCAAAAATCATGCAGACCTATATGCGTATCGGTTCGTCTACCACCGGATTTACCGACAATGTGGGTTACGGCGGTATCTGCGTGATGGTGGATTCCGAAACGGGAGAACTGCATGACCCGGAGACCATCGCGGAGCACAGATTCCATCCCTGCCCCGTCCACCCGGATACCGGAACGCCCATTGCCGGCGTCCTGCCCAACTGGCAGCTGGTTCGGGAAAAGGTGCTGGACATCTGCCGCTATCTGGGCGAGCTGGAGTACCTGGGCTTTGACATTGCCATCACAGAGGAGGGCTTCCAGGTCATCGAGATCAACATCCATCAGGATCTGCACAAGGTGGCCACCCACAGTGACGAGATCAAGGAGTTCTTCGCTCAGAAGATCGCCATCAAGAAAAGAAGATACAAACTCAAGTAAACCAGAAGGGAGAATGACAGGATGAAATTGGGCATTTTAAAGGATATCAAGAAGGAAGAGTACAGAGTCATTCTCACGCCCAGCGAGGTGGAGAATATCATTCAGGACGGCCACCAGGTGTTGGTGGAGCGCAGTGCCGGCGAACGGGCCGGCTTCCCGGATGCTGACTATGTGGAGGTGGGCGCGATGCTCACGGACCGGTACGAAATATACCGGGAGTGCGACGTGGTCGCCAAGGTCAAGGAAGTGGATCCGTCTGAGTATCCCCTGCTGCGCGAGGGGCAGATCCTGTTTACCTGCATCCATCCGGCGGCCCATCCCCAGGAGGTGGATGAGCTGCTGAAGAAGAAGGTCACAGCCTTTGCCGCCGAGGACAGCCACCGCCACGGCTCGCCCAACTGCGAGGCGGCGGGCAAGGCCGGCGTCATCATGGGCCTGTACTCCATGATGACCATCAACGGCGGCTGCGGCAAGTTTGTCAGCGGTCTGGGCACGGCCCCGGGCATCCATGCCCTGGTGCTGGGCTGCGGCATCGTGGGCAAGGCTGCCATCGAGGTGCTGCAGTCCCTGGGCGCATGGGTGACGGTGGCCGCCACCAACGTGGGCCATCTGCGCACCATAGCCTCCCGCTATGACGGGAAGATCAATACCATCGTCTCCAACCGCTATAACATCCGCCGCATCCTGCCCCAGGTGGACATGGTGGTCAACTGCGTCCGCTGGGACAAGAGCAACGACCAGTTCCTCATTGACCGCTCCATGGTGGCCAGCATGCCCAAGGGCTCTGTCATCGTGGACATCAGCAATGACTACGGCGTCATCGAGACCTTCCATGAGACCACCCACGATAACCCCACCTATGTGGAGGAGGGCGTGGTGCATTACTGCGTCAGCAACATCCCCAGCGCCATCGCCAATTCCACCTCCATCGCCATTGCCGCCGCCGCGGAACCCCATATCCGCAGCATCCTCAATAACGGCGTGGCCGAGGCCTGCGTTCGGGACGGCTACCTGCGCCGGAGCATGGTGACCCACAACGGTTACCTGACCCATGAGGAGACCAGCCAGATCCAGAACAGACCCTGGATCCAGCCGGAGAAGCTCCTGGGCATTCAGGACAGAAAGCTGGACCGCGCGCCGAAAAACACGGTGGCCGTGTCCGAGAATTACTATCAGCTGCCCTGAGTGGCCGCGGGTATTCCCGCGAAAAAAGAGAGATTGTATAACGGTGGTGTGAAGCGCAGTGGGATCGGTAAAATTGAAAAATAAAATCAGGGCCGCCGGGATGGTTCTGTCCGGCTGCACGTTTCATGCCGCGCGTTTTTACCTCCGAGTGGAGAGATCCTGCCCGGCGGAAAACCGCCCGCTGCTGAAGAAGCTGCTGCTGACAGACCCTTTGTGCAAGCGCACGGACGAGCTGTTTTCAGACCTGCTCACCTCTGCCCGTATCCTGGGACGGGAGCACTTCCCCAACCTGTGCGGCCTGGCCGTCACCACAGGTGGCCGGCGCATCGTGCCCCTGGCGGAGGGAATGGCGGATATGACCGCCCGGGACTGGGCCGCGTTTCTGCGGGAGCAGGGCGGCTGCTGGGTGCTGCCCAATGAGCACCGGGCCCGGGGCCGCCTGCACCGCATCCGGCTGCAGGGGGACAGGCTGTGCCTGGACGGGGTGCAGCAGACCGATGAGACCCTGGCGGAGTTCCTTGCCCGCCTGCCCGACCAGACCCTGCTGCTGGAGCCTGTGATCCCCGATGAGGGGCTCTGCCCGGGGGCAGAGCTTCCTGTGCTCCATTTTGCGCTGCTGCGCCGGGGGCGGGAGACGCAGGAGGTTTTGCTCCGCTGGGAGGAGCACGGCGGGGAGGGCGGCTATTCCCCCTTTTCCGGCCGTCCGTTGGCGGAGGAGCCGGACCGGGCCGATGGCCGCGTCCGGGCCGTCATGGCCTTTGCCGAGGACATCGCCCGCCGGTATCCGGAGATGCCCTATGTAGGTGTCAGCGCCGTGCTCACGGCGGGGGGATTTCTTACCCTGCGGGTAGATACCGGCGCGGAGCTTGCCTGGGTGCAGCCCATGCCGCCCGCCTGTGCTCTGGCGGCGCAGACCCTGTGCGCCGGGCGCAGCCGTGCCCTCCGGAGCCTGCCCGACCAGATCCATGCCTATGTCTTTGCCTGGCGGGCCCACCGCCGGGGCTTTGTGGATTTCATGTACCGCAATTGGCTCCGGGGCGTGCAGGAGGATAACCGCACGGCCCATGCCACCCGTGCCCAGAAGCGCTGGGCCCATAAGAGAGGGTTTTACTCCTACCGCATCGCCCAGTACGGGCTGACGGAGGAGAATTACCGTGATTTTCTGTCGGACTATCAGTATAAACGCCTGCGGCCCCTGAATCCGGGCTTCCAGAAGTGGTTCTGGAACAAGACCAACCTGCCGGATATCTTGGGCGATTACGCCCACTGCCTGCCCCGCTATTTTTTCCGGGTGCTGGTCAGCGGCGGTCGGCAGCGGATCTACGGCTATGACGGCCAGGGCCTGTGCAGCTGGGCCGATGTGCTGGACTGCCTGGCCCGGCAGCGGGAGCTGGCCATGAAACCGGCTGTGGGCTCCCACGGCCAGGGCTTTTACCACCTGGTCAGGGAGGAGAACGGTACCGTCCGTGTAAATGGCGCGCCCCACACCCGGGCACAGCTGGAGGCGCTGCTGCGCCGGATCGATACGGACTATATCGTCACGGAGTATATCCGCATGCACCCCTATCTGGAGGAGATCTACAGCGGTGTCACGGGCACCGTGCGCCTGATGGTTCTGTGCAGCGGGGGGCAGATGTCTGTCCGCTACGGCTACTTCCGCATTGGCACCAGCTTCACCGGGGCCACGGATAACATCGCCTATGGCGGGCTAGTGGTGCCGCTGGACGTACGCACGGGTGAGTTCAGCGGGGCCGAGCTGCTGCGGGAGCACCAGTTCCTGCCCTGTCCGGTGCACCCGGATACAGGCCGGGAGATCCGGGGCCGGATGCCCCATTGGCAGAGCCTGACGGATACGATCTGCCGCATCAGCCGCGCCCTTGCTCCGCTGGAGTATCTGGGCTATGACGTTGTTGTGACGGCGGACGGGTTCAAGATCCTGGAGGTGAACCTCCACCAGGATCTGCACAAGTACCCCCAGTATCCGGCGGATGTCAAAGAATACCTCACCAAAAGAGCAGCGCAGAAGAATGGGCTGCCCCGGTGACGGCAAGAGAGAATCGTATGAAAACACTTTGGAAGATCATAATTTTACACATCCAGTACTGCACCCAGATTTTTCAGTTGGCCAGGACGGATCTGATCAAGACCTACCGCGGCGCCCTGCTGAGCTGGGGCTGGGCGGTGGTAAAGCCGGCCATCACCATTGCGGTGTACTATTTCACCTTCACCGTGGGCCTGCGCACGGGCAAGCCGGTCAAGGGCTACCCGTACTTCCTGTGGCTCATCAGCGGCTTCATCCCCTGGTTCTACATTTCCTCTATGTATACCGGGGGCGCCAACTCCATCCATAAGTATGCGTTCCTGGTGAAAAAGATCAAGTTTCCCATCTGCTGCGTGCCGATGATCGTGGGCCTGTCGAACATGATCGTCCACATCATCCTGATGCTGCTGACGATCGTCATATTCATCGTCATGGGCGCGCCCATCACGATCCATATCATCCAGCTGCCGTTTTACTGGCTGCTGATGCTGATGATGGGCGTGGCGTGGGGCCTGTTTTCCGGGCAGGTGACGGCCGTCAGCAAGGATTTCTATCAGCTGGTCCGCAGCTCTTACACGGCATTGATGTGGCTGTCCGGCATTTTCTACCAGATCTCCACCATCAAGGGCGCGGCCCTGCGCTTCATCCTGCGGCTCAATCCGGTGACCTACCTGATCGATGGCTTCCGCTACTGCTTCATCGACCATGTGTGGTTCTGGGAGAAGCCCATGGCGCTGCTGAATTTTATGCTAGTCTATCTGCTCTTCGTGTTTTTGGGCATCAAGATCTACAGCCGCACGGAGAGAACGATCACGGATATTTTGTAGGGGTACGATATGACTGGGGAACGCGAAGTTGTAATACAGTTCAGAAATGTAACAAAGACCTTCAACCTGTTCAAAAATGACAAGCAGCGGCTCAAGGCGCTGCTGCTGCGCCGCACGAAGGTCAAGAAAAAGGTGGCCATCGACAACCTGTCCTTTGACATTCACAAGGGGGAGGCGGTGGCGATCCTGGGCAAGAACGGCGCCGGCAAATCCACCATGCTGAAGATGATCTCCGGCGTGACCTATCCCACGGTGGGTTCGGTGCGTGTCACGGGCCGGGTCAGCGCCCTGCTGGAGGTCTCCGGCGGCTTTGACCCAGAGCTTTCCGGCCGGGAGAATATCTATTTCCGCGGCGAGCTGATGGGCATCAGCCGGGAGGAGCTGAAGGAGATGGAGCCGGAGATCGTGGCCTTTTCGGAGCTGGGCAGCTACATCGACATGCCCATCCGCACCTATTCCAGCGGCATGAAATCCAAGCTGGGCTTTTCCATCAACGCCAATATCCGCCCGGATATCATTATTGTGGACGAGGCCCTCAGCGTGGGCGACAAGGATTTCCGCGCCAAGTGCCGCAAGCGGATCGCGGAGATACTGGAAAGCGGCGTGACATTCCTCTTTGTCACCCATTCCACGGCGGAGGCGAAGCGCTTCTGCAAGCGCGGCCTGGTGATCCGGGAGGGCAAGCTGATCTTTGATGGGGATATCAAGGACGCAGCGGTTTTTTATGATAAAATGCACAAGTAGAGGTCGAAGATGACATCATTCAAACTCGTCAGCAAAAAAAAGCAGTGCCGCCGGGCCTATGCCTGCGCGGTGTTCATCGATTTCGTGCAGCGCCACCCGGGCATGGCGGTGACCAACTATCCCGACTCCTTTGAAACGGAGCTGGATATCGTCAACACCGTCACCTTTGCCCGGAGCCTGGCCCGCAGGAAGCTGCTTCACCATAATAAATCCGGCGGCTACGACGTCACGGAGGAGGGGCGCAAGCTCATCGATCCGGACTATGTGGCCTTCTACCAGTTCTGCAGCCCCTATGTGGATATCTATGACTTTGAGCAGGAGCGCCAGGCCCACGGGGAGGAGAGCTTCTGCGCGGCCATGTGGAGCGTTCTCCTGCGGGAGCTGCGCCGCCGGATGAAGGAGGGGGATTTCACCGCCGTGGGCAATCTCCACCGGGACATTGCCCTGCTCTATGAGCGGGAGCAGTACGCCGAGCAGGCGGCCTATCACTTTGCCGCCGCGCTGTATGTCCATTACAGCGGCCTGCAATATTACGACGACCTGCTCAAGCTGATCCGGGGTACCAAGAGCGAGAAAACAGTCCGGGCCTTAGGCGGCTTTATCTACGCGCCGCCCCTCATCACCGACGGCATCCGCCGCAGCCGGGATCTGATGACCCGGGAGCTGGTGGACCGGGTCTACCGCAGCATCCCCCTGTCGGTGAACCTGCTGAGCCCGGAGATGTTCTATGACCTGGTGCAGGACTTCTGCACCGGGAAATACAACGATGAGCAGTGGCAGGATCGCATTGCCGAGGCCTACGGCAGGCTTTTGGAGCATGCCAAGGCTCTCCGGGCCAGTCGCCGGGTCAAGTCGGTCCCCGCCTCTCCCCGGAAGGCCCCCAAAAAGGCCCTTCCCAAGGCATCTGAAAAGGCTCTCCCAAAGACTCCCCAATAAGCGCTTTCATACCGCTCCGGCCTTGTCCGTCAAGGCTGGGGCGGTGCTGTCTTGGCAGAGCGAAAATGGGAGAAGAACCTGTCAAATTATGGGTCAATTCCCCGGCTTATGATTGACAAGGGCGGGGCCGTATTATATAGTAGAGACATAGATGATACGGAGCGGGGCTCTGGCCCTGCGCCTGTACAGAAACGGCATCAGTGAGAAAGGATGGATAAAATGGTGCGTGAACGGAATGGATGGAAAAGGGCTGTCAGCCTGCTGCTGGCCCTGTGCATTGCGGCAACGCTGACGGTGTTCACACCGGCGTATGCGGCGGACACCTCCTGGAAAAAAATCGATACCATCGAAACGGCAAAGGGCAAAAACGGGGAGTACATGCAGGTGAAGACCCCCCTGAACACTGCCAATACCCTCATGGTCAGCGGCAAGGTGCCCTCGGCCACCAAGATGGTCCTCATCACCGTAAAGGGTGTGGCGGACAACCAGTACTATGTGCGGACCTTTGTCAAGCCCGCCTCCGACGGCTCTTTTTCCGTGACGATCAAGACCGGCGTTGGCACCACCGCCACGCCCAAGGCAACGGCAGGCAAGGTCTATTCCGCCTCGGATCGGGCCTATGACTCCATGCCCGGCTACTGCCCCGTGGGGGCCATGCCCGTGGGTCTGTACCGTCTGGCCGTCACCACGGCGGACACGGCCAAGGACGCCGAGGTATGCAACGGCGCCAAGTGGTATCAGGGCGTTCTGAGCGGGGACTCCGGCTATGCTCTGGAGAAGGTTTACCTGGCCGCCACGGCCAGCGGCAACGACCTGAAGCTGGTGGAGTTTTCCGGCGTGGTCAATGCCTCCCAGAAGGTTCGCACCTCCGAGAGCATTTCTGACGGCACGGCTTATGCCCGCTATACGGACGTGCGCCTGAAGGACATGTCCTATCTGCTCAAAGACAGCCAGACCCGGGCGGCCAAACCCATGACCGAGAGCCGCGCCGCCTATATCCAGAAGGTGGCTCAGGAGGTCACTGCCGGTGCGAGCACCAACTATGAAAAGCTGCGCCGGATCTATTACTACGTCACCCAGAATTTCTACTACGATTACTACGCCTTTTCCAAGGGCCTGACCGAGAAGCAGAACTGCAACCCCTACGATCTGCTGTATAACCTGCGCAACAAGGTAGCTTCGCCCACCAGTACGGCCGACGGCAAGGTGGCCACCGTGTGCGATGGCTACTCGGCCCTGGTGGTGTCCATGTGCCGCACTCTGGGCATCCCCGCCCGGTCGGTCTGCGGCGGCACCGTCACAGCCAAGGGGGATATCTCCGTCAGCGTAAACACGTCCAAGCCCGACCACTGGTGGGCGGAGGTGTACATCGACGGCCGCTGGGTAACGGTGGACGCCAACGCCGGCTCCCTGCGCCGCTGGAACCGCACCAGCCTCAGCGATGCGGGCACCTGGACGGATAACGGCATCAACATGATGGGCTTCGACGCCAGCCCCGCTCTGTACGCCGGCAGAAAGCAGATGCTGGCCATTCAGGACGATACGGCAGGCAGACCCTTCGTGCAGACCCTTTCCGCCTCGGCGGATTCCGCCACCGGGAAGCCCCGCATCACCTGGACGCCCCTGTCCGGCTATTCCACTTATTATATCTATCGCGGCACCAGTCTGACCAAGCAGTCCTACTATACCAGTACCAAGGTCCTTGGCACCTTCGTGGACGTGGATGCCAAGAGTGGAACGACCTACTATTATCAGGTTCGCCCCGTCAATGACAGCAAGGTAGAGGGTGCGCCCAGCGACATCGTTTCCTGCAAGAGCGGCGGCAGCGACCTGGTTCTGGCGGTGTACACCAGATCCGATGCCAAGGGCGCGTATCTGAGCTGGAGCACGGTGTCCGGGGCCTCCAAGTATCAGGTCTACCGGGGCACCAGCGCCGGCAGCCTCCAGAAATGGAAGGTGTATAAGAGCACCAACCTGCTGGACGGTGAGACCGTGGAGGGCACCACCTATTATTATAAGGTCGTGCCT
>URSX01000023.1 GCA_900550615.1 uncultured Eubacteriales bacterium | reverse complement strand
GCGAGATGCACTCCATCAAGGGCGGCATGATGAACTGCCAGAAGGAAATGAAGAAGGCTGTGGAATGCGGCTACTGGAACCTGTTCCGCTTTAATCCCGCTGCTCCGGCAGGCCAGCGCTTCTCCATGGATTCCAAGGCACCTGCCGGCGGCTATCAGGAGTTCCTGATGAACGAGGCCCGTTACTCCCGCCTGACCCGCGAGTTCCCGGATCGTGCCGGTGTGCTGTTCCAGCGCAACGAGGACGAGGCCAAGGCTCGTTACGAGCACCTGCTCAAGCTCATTGAGATGTATGACAAGTAAGCCTTAGGCTTGCATATAGTACGCAAAAAAGGGACACGCTCCGGCGTGTCCCTTTTCCTGTCTATAAAGGAGAGAATTTAGGATAACGGTAAGGAAGGGTGTGCGAGGGAAACCCAAGAAGGGTGTCCCTTTTTGCGTATAAAAAGCCGTCCCATTGCCGCCTGCGGGCGGTAATGGGACGGCTTTTCATTTATCGGATGCCCAGCAGCTCCTTGTAGTAGGGCCACAGTCCACATTTTTCCGGGTAAAACGGCGCCAGCTGGCACAGGTCTGTCCCCGGGAACTCGTTGCCCTCGATGATGGCCGGCCCTGTGGGCGTAATGGCCATGTCCCAGCCCACATGCCCCACCTGGGGGAATACAAGGGCTGCCTCCTTGGCCATGGCCACGGCTCTGTCCACCATGGGCAGCTGATAGCCCTGCAGCATGATGCCCGTGTCCGGGTGCTTTTCGTAGACGTTGAAGTAATCGTCCGTGGCGGGGGAGATGATCTTCCCGCTCTGCGGATCCACCCGGCACAGGATGCCGCCCTGGCCGGAGTTGTCACACACACCGCTGCCCCGGCCCATTTTCACGGTGATGTAGGCAATGTGCACCTGCCCGTCCACCAGATCCGTGAGGATGCGCATGGTGTTCACCGAGGAGGGGTGCAGCCGGGCCATGTCCTCATGCTGCGGCAGAACATGCTCCAGCACCACCAGCCCATGCTCCCGGATGTACGCCAGCATGGCCGCCGGGGAGTCAAAATCCTTCACATACAGCTTTTCCACGCCCCGTCCGCAGTCGCCGTGGTTGATCTTGGCGAAGATGGCCTCCTGACCCCGGAGGAATTCCGCCAGCTCCTCCTCCGTCGCCGTCTCGCCGTTGAGGGTTTTTCGGCCCAGATAGGCGGCAAAGGTCTTGTTGAAGCGCAGCTTGTCGTCGAATTCGTCACTAAAGGCCGGGTCGTTCATCAAATCCATGATCTTCTTGTTCCGCACCCGGGTCAGATAGGTGTCCCGCTGGCGGCCGTTCATGTCGTAGAAGCCGAACATCAGGTAGTCGTAGTACCCGGCACCGTATTTGGCGGCGCAGACCAGAATATCAAAGAAGGTATAGACCTTGCTCTGTCCGCTTTTTTCCTTTATCTTTTCCAGCACCCGGTTCAGCTTGTCAAAGCGGATACCGCTGATGACCCGGGTCATATAGCGCAGTTTTCCCATGTTGTACCTCCGTCAGTGGTCTTTGTGGTTGGCATCCGGGCGGCTCAGCTCCTCCAGCCGCAGCCGATAGGCCTCGTCCTCGTAGGGCAGGGGGGCAAATTCCGCCTCCGGCGCCATTTTTTGCAGCAGAGACAGGGCAAACTGCGGGTTCAGCGGCAGCAGCGGCCCCAGCAGATAGGTGGCGATGAAGCCTCCCCGGTGGAAGCCCTCCTCCTTTTCCTCGGGGTTCAGCCCCGAGCCGGTCAACATGGTCAGGAACGGGCTGCCCGTTTCCCCATAGCTGTGGGAGAGCTGGTTCTTGAAGCCCACGATTTTGTGCTCGCCGCAGTTGCCCAGGCACAGCTCGTTGTACCGGAGATTGGAAAAGCGCTTGGCCGTGGTGGGCCAGAAGCCCAGTCCCTGGATCCTGCGCCCATCCTCGCACACGATGGTCTCGCCGAACAGCTCAAAGGCATTGCCCGTGGCCAGGGTCACGCCGTCCCCTTCCATCCGCTGGCGCAGGGCATCGGCATAGGGCCGCAGATGGGCCAGCTCCTGCTCCTGCTGGCTCTCGGTGCAGGGGCCGATGTATAAAAGATCCACAGCCCTCTCCGCAAAGGCGGGCCTGTCAAACAGGTGGGTCTGGATCAGCTCAAACTCCACTCCTGCCCGGCGCAGCTTCTCCTGCACATAGAGGAGATTGCCCCGATCCCCGTACAGGTTGCTGTATTCACCGTACAGAGCCTCCATAATGATTTTTTTCATGCCTGCACCTCCTCGTGCGTGGCCAGCGCCTTTCGCAGACCCATGGCAATGGGCTTGGCATACAGCTCAAAGAAGATGGCCACCGTGCCCTCCGTGGGGGCCTGCCGGATGAGCGCCTGCTCCAGTTCGCCGTAGTCGGGAAACAGCTGCAGCTTTTCCTGGGCCACTCCGCTCAGGATCAGCCGCAGCGCCAAGTCGTAGCAGCGCCTGCCGCCGATGTAAACCGTCTCCACGGATTTATCCCGCAGGGCATCAAAGTCCGTGTCGTACAGCCAGGAGATGTCCTCGTGGCCGTGTACCTTGTCCAGAGAATCCGTGATGGTCAGTACCACGGTCTTTTTCCCCGGCACATGGCTGAGGTAGGCGATGCTCTGGGTGCTGGAGATGGGGTTCTGGTTCTTGGAGAGCATGGTCACGATCTCCAGCTCCCCGGCCTTTCGGCTTTCAAAGCGCCCCGTCTGGAGCTCGGGCTCCTCTATCGCCCGGGCGATGTCCGCCCCGGCCAGACCCAGCATCCGGCAGCAGCCCACAGCCGCCGCGGTGTTGAACACGCCGAACAGGTTCCCCCCTCTGAAGGGCAGGGACAGCTCCGCCTGTCCCAGCTCCCGCAGGGTAAAGCGGCAATGGTCAAAATCCACCTCCGCCGCCTGGAAGACGGCCTCCGGCAGGGCAAAGCCGCAGTGGGGGCAGCGGGCCTTGCCGATGTGATGGTAGTGGTAGTAGTCGAATGTCAGCAGGTGCCCGCAGCAGGGGCAGGCGGACCGGTCGCAGGCGGTGTTTGCACACGTATCGGTGGAGCGCTCCGTCCGGGCCACGCTGTAGAAGACTCTCTCGTTGGTCCCCTGGCCCAGCAGGCCGGAGATCACGTCGTCGCCGTTGAGCAGCAGCCGTGTCTTTTTGGGCAGGGCCTGGGCGATCTTGTCGAAGATGTACTCGCTGTGCCCGTTTCGCTTGATGGAATCCCGGAACAGGTTGGTCACCACCAGCACATCCGGCTCCACATAGGGGTAGATCCGGGGGCTGGAGCGCTCGTCCACCTCCAGCACGGCGGTGTCATAGCCCTTGCGCAGCCTGCCGCCCAGGCCGCAGCCGCCCAGCAGCGTGGTGGCGATGCCCGACCACATGTTGGAGCCCGCCCGGTTGCTGAGCACATGCCGTCCGTTTTTCTCCAGAATATCCGCGATGGTGTTGGTCACAGTGGTTTTCCCGTTGGTACCGGTAACGGCCACGATGGTTTCCGGTTTCCCAATGTAGCGCAGGAAATCCGGGCACAGCCTGCATGCCAGTGCGCCGGGGAAATCCGTCCCGTCGTGCCGGGTGATCTTCAGCGCCGGAACGGACAGCTTCGCCATCCACAGCGCAACCAGAAATCGCAGTTTTCCCATGAAAATCAGTCCTCCTCTGTCAGGGCTACCGCGCGGCTGGAGCAGCCGTCGGCGTTTTCAAATTTCAGCGGCAGCGTCACAAAGGTGAAGGGTCTGCCGATGAGGTTATCCAGGTTTTTCAGGTTCTCCGTGTTCACAAATCCCCGGCCCAGCAGCTTCATGTGGTTGGGAAAGTCCACGCTGTCGCAGGGATCGATGGAGATGCAGTCCTCGCCGATGCCCTTGAGGGGCATCTGTGCCAAGAAGGCCGCCGCCTCCGCCGTCAGACAGGGGAAATCCTCGTAGTATTTTTCCTGCCCCCAGTATTTGTCCCATCCCGTGCAAAACAGCAGGAAATCCACCTGCCGGATGTCGTTCTCCTTTTCCCGCAGCAGGGAGAGGGGGATCTCCCGCAGCCCCCGGCAGTCCAGCGCCAGGCCGGGCCCCACAAAGGCCTCCGCCGGGAAGGTATCCAGCGTTTTTCCCCCTTCGATCATGTGGGCCGGGGCATCCATGTGGGTGCCGGTGTGAGAGTACATGTGCAGCAGGGTCTCCCGGTAGCCCACCTCCCGGATGGTGCAGGCGGTGGTCAGCACCGGCCGCTCCGTGCCCGGGTAAACGGGCATGTCCCGCCTGATCGTATGTGTCAGGTCGATTACTTTCATTTTCTTTTCTCCATGTAGATCATCAGTGCGCCTATATCCGCCGGGGACACGCCGGAAATGCGGCCGGCCTGTCCCAGATTCAGCGGCCGCACCGCCGCCAGCTTTTCGCGGGCCTCCAGCCGCAGACCCTGTATGCCGGAGTAATCCATATCTCCGGGCAGGGCGTGCTGCTCCAGCTTTTCAAATTCCTCCACCTGGCTCAGCTGCCGGCGGATGTATCCCTCGTACTTCACGGAAATTTCCACCTGCTCCCGCACCGCCTTGGGCAGGGCCGGGGCTCCGGGGTCAAAGGCCATCAGCTCGTCGTAGGTCATCTGGGGCCGTCGCAGCAGGTCGATGAGCCTTGCCCCGTCCGTCACCGCTGCCGAACCCCGCTCCGTCAGCAGGCGGTTCAGCTTTTCGCTGCCCGGGATGCCCGTGCGCTCCAGACGGCGTATTTCCGCGTCCACGGCGGCGTATTTTTCCTCCACCGCCTGCATTCGCTCTTCCGGCACCAGACCCAGGCCGTATCCAATGTGTGTCAGCCGCTGATCCGCGTTGTCCTGCCGCAGCACCAGCCGGTATTCGGACCGGCTGGTCATCATCCGGTACGGCTCCTCCGTGCCCTTGGTCACCAGGTCGTCAATGAGGGTGCCGATATAGCTCTCACTGCGCTTGAGGAGCATGGGCGGCTTACCCAGGAGCTTCAGCGCCGCGTTCACTCCGGCTACAAAGCCCTGAGCCGCCGCCTCCTCATAGCCCGAGGAGCCGTTGAACTGTCCTGCGCCGTACAGGCCCTCTATGGCCTTCACCTCCAGAGTGGGGGCCAGGGCCAGGGGGTCGATGCAGTCGTACTCAATGGCGTAGGCCGGGCGCATCATCACCGCCCGCTCCAGTCCCGGCACCGAGTGCAGCATCTTCAGCTGCACCTCCTCCGGCATGGAGGAGGAGAAGCCCTGGATGTACATCTCCTCTGTGTCCAGGCCCATGGGCTCGATGAAGAGCTGGTGCCGGGGCTTGTCCCGGAACCGTACGATCTTCGTCTCGATGGACGGGCAGTACCGCGGCCCTACGCCCTCAATGACACCGGAATAGATGGGGCTGCGGTCCAAATTCTCCAGAATGATCCGGTGAGTCTCCTCCGTGGTGTAGGTGAGGTAGCACACGGCCCGGTTTTCCCGTACTTTTTCGGTGGAAAAGCTGAAGGGCGCCGGATCCGGATCCCCCACCTGCACCTCCATCTTGGAGAAATCGATGCTCCGGGCGTTCACTCGGGGCGGCGTGCCGGTCTTGAAGCGGCGCAGGGGCAGCCCCTCCCGCAAAAGGGCCTCCGTCAGCGGCCCCGCCGCGTGCATGCCGTCCGGGCCGGAGTCCTCGATGCACTCTCCCACAATGGTGCGCCCCTGCAAATAGGTTCCGGTGCAGAGGATGGCTGCCCTGACCTCATACACGGCCCCGGTGCGCAGCACCACCTGCCGCACCCGGCCCGCCTCCGTCCGCAGGTCGATGACCTCCCCCTGGCGTACGGTCAGGTGCTCCTGCCTTTCCAGGGTGTGCTTCATCACCTGCTGGTATTTCCGCCGGTCCGCCTGGGCCCGCAGGGAGTGGACGGCTGGGCCCTTGCCCCGGTTGAGCATCCGGTACTGGATGCAGGCCGCATCCGCTGCCCGGCCCATCTGGCCGCCCAGAGCGTCCAGTTCCCGGACCAGGTGGCCCTTACCGGTGCCGCCGATGGCCGGGTTGCAGGGCATATTGCCCACGGCGTCCAGATTGATGGTGAAGATAATGGTCTCCAGTCCCATCCGCGCCGCCGCCAGAGCCGCCTCGATGCCGGCATGGCCCGCGCCGATGACGGCAATATCAAATTTTCCTGCCGGAAATTCTTTCATGGCAAACCCTCGATTGATTTGTAAAAACAAACAAAAAGCTTTTGTTAAATTTATGTAAACTGACTAAAAATCTCTTGCAATCCCTCTCCGGCCGTGCTATACTGCCTTTGTAAGCAAGAGAAGAAAGGAGCGTGATAGTATTATGCTGAACAATTGGATCCTGGGCGACCTGGACGACATGATCTTTGCAGACTGCGATTGGCAGCCCAGCGAGCGGTAAGTCCGATCCCGAATGAGAGCACCACGCCCGGAGCGTGGGTATTTTTTTTGTAAAGCGCCGCAGAAAGCGCTTTATTTTTTTTGCTTTCGCCCGGTCAGCACCAGCACCAGGCACAAGCCCAGCAGGGAAGCGGCGATGGCGATGGCGCAGTTGCGGAAGAACTCCTCCGGCAGCAGCACGATCACCGGGTCCGTGGCCGGGTCAAAGAGCCAGTTGTCTTTTCCCGGGAAAAATAAGCTGTGAAACACCGTGAAGGCCCGGTCAAAATCCGTGGCGGCCAGGGCGGCCACTACCAGAATGACCCCGCCCAGAGCGCAGGCGGCCCAGAACCCCGGCGTCCGCCCGCCCAGGCGGGGAAGGGCTTCGCTCCGGCGCTTGCAGTCTATACGCAGCCCCAGCAAAAAGGCAACCGTCACCGCCAGCACGGCCATGTTCAGGATGAACAGCACCCGCACGTCCGCGAAGTGGCTGGCACCCTCCGCCGAAAAGGGCAGCACGCCGGCGGCAAAGTCCGGCCGCAGCCCCAGGCAGTAGTCCATTACGTCACCGTAGGCGGCGCGCACCTGCTCCGCTGTGAGACCACTGGCGGCGCATAGCCCCAGCGGCCCTATCTGGGCGTAGTAAAACGGCCGCACCAGCAGAACCCATCCGAGGGACCCTGTCAAAACAGCCAGCATTGTGGCAGGAATGGCTACAAAAGACCATATCTTTTTCACGGCATCATACCTCCCACAGCTCCTCGTCCGAGGTGGAGGCGCACAGGGCTCCCGCCTGCAGGGCGGACACGATGTCACTCTTGTCCGTCATCAGTCCGCCTGCGATGAGGGGGACGGGGATTTTTTTGGAGAGCCGCTCAATGACTCTGGGCAGCGTCCCCGGCAGGATCTCAATGACATCCGGCGTTACCATCTCCGTCTCCTTCTGGAGGTTCCCCACGGCCTTGGAATCAATGGCAAACACCCGCAGCACCGTCAGAAGACCCAGCTCCCGACCCCGGCGGATGAGGTGCGGCCGGGTGGAGATGATGCCGTCGGCCCCCTGCTGCTGCAGCCAGTCCACCGCCACCTCCCGAGGGGCCAGACCGCCCACCAGATCCAGGTGCACCGCGGCCTGCTTGCCAGCCTCATGGGTCAGGTCGATCCAGCGGCGTATGCTCAGCAGGTCGCCGCCCAGGAGGAAGACCACCCGGCTCTCGCAGCGCAGCGCCCGGGGCAGAGCATCCTCGTCCTTCACCGCCGGCAGCACCGGCGACTGCTCCAAAAGATCAATGAGCTTGTGGCGCATAGGGGTCCCTCCTTTTGTGGAATGGAATAGAGTAAAAAGCCTCGCAGAGTTTGCTGCCCGCAGGTATGAAAAAAGATCCTTGCCATTGCGAGGGAGCAAAGCGACGGTGGGAATCCGTAATACCCTTTTACATAAGGTCGGGGAGAACGGATTGCCACACCTGTGACATCGGTCACCGGCTTGCAATGACAGATTTTTTGCCAAGTAAAATTTATCCTCCCGCCTATCATACCACGGGCGGGAGGATATTAAAAGCCAAAATTCTGTTATTTTGCACTCTTTGTGGCCACCACATTGATCCCCGTGCCGCATACGTCGGCGATGATGACATCCCCGGGGTGGATGGGCAGATGCGCCACGGCGGTATTCAGTGCCCGGGCCACATCGAAGATCTTTTCCTTGGGCACCTCGCCCGCCGTGCGGACGGAGACCACCGGGGCCGCTCCGCCTGTGCAGCGGACGGTACCGGTGACGGTGCGGGCCGGAGCTACGCATTCCTTCCGGGCATAGCTGTCGCCCCGCTTGCAGGTGTTGCCCGTTACGGTAGTGACCACGCCATTTTCAATGGTGGCGGTGAGCTGGCAGCCCATGGGGCAGCCGATGCATGTCAGCTGGCGCTGTGTCATTTTGCCACCTCCTCAACGGTAAAGGTAATGATTTCACAGCCGGCGGGCAGCTCCGCCCTGCGCAGGGGGAACTGCTCCATCTCACCGGGAGTGAGGATGCGCTTGGGGATGCGTCGCAGAAGCGTGCCGCCGGCATAGGCGGCCAGGGCGGCGTCCCGGTAAGGCTGCGCCACTCGGAAGCGGACGGTAACGGTTTCGTCCATGTTCTCCGGATCAATGGACTGGGGCACGGTGTAGCGCACGCCGTTTTTGCCCTCCAGACGCACGGAGCGGCTGCCCGCCCGGGCGCCCTGCAGGTACAGGGCGGCGTTTTCCCCGGCCTTCTGAGCCTCCTGACTCACAAAGTCCACCAGATCGTGGACATGGAGCACATTGCCGCAGGCGAATACCCCGGGGATAGAGGTGGCCAGCCTGTCTGTTACCTCCGGCCCGCCGGTGATGCCGCTGAGCTGCACCCCCGCTGCGGAGGACAGCTCGTTTTCCGGCAGCAGACCCACGGACAGCAGCAGCGTGTCGCAGGGGATGTACTGCTCCGTGCCGGGGATGGGGCGGCGATTCTCGTCCACCTGAGCCAATGTCACGGCCTCCAGCCGATCCCGGCCATGGATATCCACCACGGTGGTGGAGAGATACAGGGGAATATCAAAGTCCTCCAGGCACTGGACGATGTTGCGCTTCAGGCCACCGGAGTAGGGGAGGACCTCCGCCACCGCGTGAACCTTGGCCCCCTCCAGGGTCATGCGCCGGGCCATGATGAGCCCGATGTCGCCGCTTCCAAGGATCACCACGTTTTTCCCGGGCATAAAGCCCTCTATATTCACCAGACGCTGGGCGGTTCCGGCGGAGTAGATGCCCGCCGGGCGATAACCGGGAATATTCAGGGCGCCCCGGGGCCGCTCCCGGCAGCCCATGGCCAGGATCACTGCCTGGGCCTGGATCTGAATGAGTCCCGTTTCCGGGCCGGTGACGGTGAGCACCCGCTCTCCGGACAGGTCCAGCACCATGGTGCGCAGCAGGTAAGGGATGTGCATTTCCTCCACCCGGTCAATGAACCGCCGGGCATATTCCGGCCCTGTCAGCTCCTGGCCAAAGGTGTGCAGACCGAAGCCCGCGTGGATGCACTGGTTGAGGATGCCCCCCAGCTCCTTGTCCCGCTCGATGATGAGGATGTCCTCCACGCCCTTTTCCCGGGCGGCGATGGCGGCGGCCAGACCCGCAGGGCCTCCGCCGATGATGGCAAGCTGTACCCGTTTCATGCCTGCACCTCCTTGGTATAGCCGGTAAGAAGCTTACTGTCCCCACCGGACTTGGTCAGCTCTGTTTGCGCAATACCCAGCTCACGGCTGAGAATTTCCATCACTCTGGGGGAGCAGAATCCGCCCTGGCAGCGGCCCATACCGGCCCGGACCCGGCGCTTTACACCGTCCAGAGACCGGGCACCGGGGGCGCGGTGGATGGCGTCCACGATCTCCCCCTCGCTGATCTGCTCGCAGCGGCAGATGATGTTGCCGTAGGCGGCGTTCTCCCGTACCAAAGCCTGGCGCTCTTCAAAGGGCAGCTCCCGCAGATGGGGAATGTCCTTGCGGGTGGGAACAAAGGTCAGCTTCTCCGTGGCATCCAGCTTTTGGGCCACGCACTGGGCCAAATACTGCCCGATGGCCGGAGCGGAGGACAGGCCCGGGGACTCGATGCCCACGGCGTCGAAGAAGCCGTCGGCACTCTCGCCGATGATGAAGTCGTCGCTCTCCCCCTCCAGGTGGGCCCGGAGACCGCAGAAGCTGGTAATGGTGTCCCGCATGGGCAGGTTCGGCACACTGCGCCCGGCCATCTCGATGGCATAAGCCAGGCCGTCCGCGGTGGTGTTGGTGGCGTCCTTGTCACTGCGGTCCACGGCGGTGGGGCCGATGAGGAGGTTCCCGTGTACCGTGGGTGTCACCAGCACACCTTTGCCGAATTTGCCCGGCAGCTGGAATACCGTCCGCTCTACCAGGTGGCCATCCTTTTTGTCCAGCAGGCAGTATTCGCCGCTGCGGGGTACGATAGAGAGCTTATGCTCACAGACCATGTTGTGCAGGGTGTCGCTGTATACCCCGGCGGCGTTGACCACGGTGCGGGTCTCAAAAACTTTATCCCCGGCGGTGATCTCGTACAGACCGTCCCGGCGGACGATGCTTGTCACGGGGCTGTCCAGGAAGAATTCCACCCCGTTCTGGGCGGCGTTCTCCGCCAGGGCGATGGTCATGCCAAAGGGACAGACAATGGCGCTGGTGGGGGCGTACAGGGCTGCCACCGCCTCCGGAGACAGAGCGCCCTCTAAGGCGTGCAGCTCCTGGCCGCTAACAATGCGCAGACCCTCCACGCCGTTCTTCTCGCCCCGTTCCCGCAGCTCCTCCAGCCGAGGCAGGTCATTTTCGTTAAAGCACACCACCAGGGCGCCGTTGCGCCGATAGGGAAAGTCCAGCTCCCGGCTGAGAGACTCCATCATCCGGCTGCCCGCCACGTTGAACTGCGCCTTCTTCGTCCCGGGCATGGCGTCAAAGCCCGCGTGGACGATGGCGGAATTGGCCTTGCTGGTGCCCACACACACATCCTCGCCCTTCTCGCACAGGGCTACGCGCAGGTCATACCGGCTCAGCTCCCGGGCCGTGGCGCAGCCCACGGCGCCGCCGCCGATGACGATCACATCATAGATCACGTTTTCCACACTCTCCTTTTCCAAAATAAAAAGCCATGCGCAGCAGCGCGCAGAAGCTCTGCGCGTTCCTATGCATGACTCAGATTCTCATTGCACCGTATGTTATTATATATGTATAATAGCAAGTGGGGCGGCCTGTGTCAAGAGGCAGCTTCAGGAAGTTCTCTTAACGATTTCTTGACGAATTTTTAACAGCAAGATATGCTATACTGGGTGCAAACAGGGAGGATCGACTATGAGCAAGCAATTTCACATCCCCTGGCCGGAGGAGTGGAAGAAACGCACTTCCCTGATCCACCGAGGGGATAATCTCGTCTATACGCCCAAGGATTTCATCATATCCTTCTGCCTGTATATCGTCACGGTGGTGGCCTGCCTGCTGCTGCGCGCCCTGGATAAGTACGGGGACACCAGCTATGTGGCTATGCTGTTTCTGACGGATGTGTTCCTCACGGCCGTACTGACGGACGGCTATCTTTTCAGCATTGTCTGCGCGGTGCTGGGTGTTCTGAGTGTGGACTACATATTTACCGAGCCCTACTGGCACATCAGCTTCACCCTGGCGGGCTTCCCGCTGACTTTTCTGGTGATGATGACCATTTCCATTCTGGCCGGTGCTCTGGCCAGCCGGGCCAAGCAGGTGGAGGCCACCCAGCGCCAGATGCAGCGGGAGAAGATGCGCGGCAACCTCCTGCGGGGCATGAGTCATGACATCCGCACCCCCCTGACAGGCATCGTAGGGGCCACGGACGTGCTGCTGGAGCAGGAGGACACCCTCACCCCCCAGCAGCGGCGGGAGCTGCTGCAGTCGGTGAACGAGGAGGCCCGCTGGCTCATGCGCGTCACGGAGAATCTCCTCTCCATCACCCGCATCGACGGGGAGAACGCCGGCGTGAAGAAAAGCCCGGAGCTGATGGAGGAGGTCATGGAGGGGGCGGTGTCCAAGTTCCACCGCCACTATGGAGGCATTCCCGTGCAGGTGCACCTGCCGGAGGAGGCGCTGCTGGTGCCGATGGACCCGCTGCTGATGCAGCAGGTGCTCTTTAACCTTATGGAAAATGCTGCCCGTCACGGCGAAACGGTCACATGCATCGACCTGACCCTGCGGCACGAGGCGGACAGGGCGGTGATCGAGGTGGCGGATAACGGCGTGGGCATCGCGCCGGAGCTGCTGCACAAGCTCTTTGACGGTACCCTTCACCGAGAGGAGGGCCGGGAGGATGCCCGGCGGGATATGGGGCTCGGACTGTCCGTCTGCCGCACCATCGTCGCGGCCCACGGCGGCTCCATCACCGCAGAGAATCGAAAAGAGGGCGGAGCGCTGTTTCGCATTTCCCTGCCCTTGCAATAAGGAGGAAGCTTATGAAAATCAAGGACAAGGTCCTCATTGTGGAGGACGAGCAGAGCATCAGCAATTTCATCTCCATGATCCTGCAGGCCAGCGGGTATGACACCATCGTGGTGCGCACCGGCGAGGAGGCACTGACCATGATCTCCTCCCACTGCCCGGATCTGATCGTGCTGGATCTGGGTCTGCCGGATATGGACGGTATGGAGGTGCTGAAATCTGTGCGCAAGTGGTCCAATCTCCCGGTGGTGGTGGTCTCCGCCCGGAATCACGAACGCGACAAGGTGGAGGCCCTGGATTACGGCGCCGACGACTATCTGGTCAAGCCCTTCGGCACCTCCGAGCTGCTGGCCCGCATCCGCACCGCCATCCGCCACACCCGCACCGCCCTGCCCAATGGGGAGATCGCCCAGTCCGGCAAATTTACCACGGGTGAGCTGACCATTGACTATGACAAGCATCAGGTGCTGCTCCGGGGGGAGAACGCCAAGCTGACGGTGAATGAGTACAAGATCGTAGCGCTGCTGGGCAAGTACGCGGGCAAGGTGCTGACCTATGACTTCATCATCCGGGAGCTGTGGGGCCCCAAGGCCAAGACCGACAACCAGATCCTCCGGGTGAATATGGCCAATATCCGCCGCAAGATCGAGAAGAACCCCGGCCAGCCGGAGTATATCTTCACCGAGGTGGGCGTGGGCTACCGTATGCGCGAGGACGAGTGATACATATAAAATAAAACGCAAAATAAAACGCTTTCAATAGGGCGCGTCAAAACGGACTGAATTCAGTCCATTTTGACGCGCTTTTTCTGTATTTCTGCGGGAGAAGCGCAGAAATTTTCGCGGGTCTGCGCGACCCCGGCCAGATGGCCCTCTCTGTGGCATAGCGAGGCGGTACACTGCATAAAATGGAAACAGATATCGTGATATGTTTCACAAAAAGAATCTTTTCGGAAGGGAGGTTTCGTAAAAATAACGTGACGGCGTAAGCATCCGATAAAGAAAAACGGGTGGCGCGTTAAGGAAGCGTTGAAAACAGGCGAAGACTATTTACAGGAGGGGGTGGAAATGATAAGGTGCAAATAGCCCGCGGTCTGTAAGGGGGCAAACAAGATTAAAGGAGAGAAAATTATGGAAGAAAGAAAAGGCTTCGGAACCAATTTTGGTTTCCTGATGGCTGCCGTTGGTTCGGCGGTGGGCCTGGGTAACATCTGGGGTTTCCCCAATAAGATGGGTGCAAACGGCGGATTTACCTTTCTGATCATTTATCTGCTGCTGGCGGCCTGCTGCGGCATCATCGTCATGGTGGGCGAGCTGGCTCTGGGCCGGAAGACCGGCAAGGGTGCTGTGGCCGCCTACCATGTCCTGACTAAGAAATTCAAGTGGCTGGGCTGGCTGGGTATTCTGTCCGCCTTCCTGATCCTGTTTTTCTACTGCGCACTGGGCGGCTACTGCATGAAGTATGTGGTGCTGAACGTGGGCAACCTGTTTGGGGCCGGCTTTGGCTCTAACGGTATGAACGGCGCTGAGGTGTTCTCCGCCTTCATGCAGAACCAGACGGAGGGCGTGATCTACGGCCTGCTTTTCGTCCTGCTGACCATGCTCATCGTTATGGGCGGCGTCGGCGGCGGCATCGAGAAGGTCTGCTCCGTGGGTATGCCGGCGCTGTTTGTCATCCTGCTTATCTGCATCATCCGCGCCTGCACCCTGCCCGGCGCTGTCAACGGCCTGAAGTACATGTTCGTCCCCGGCTGGGCTCTGGCCAACGGCGTCATCAAGGAGGCGCCTGATATCCTCACGGTCCTTTCCACGGCGGGCGGGCAGATGTTCTTCTCCCTGTCCCTGGGCATGGGCGTTATGATTACATACGGCTCTTACCTGAATAAGAAGGAGAACATCGAGAAGAACGCGCTGCTCATCGTCATCATGGATACCCTGGTGGCCCTGATGGCCGGTCTGTGCGTGATCCCCGGCCGTTTCGCCCTGGATCCCGAGGGCTCCCTGGGCGGCCCGTCCCTGCTGTTTGTGACCATGCAGAACGTGTTCCACAACATGCCTCTGGGTTCCCTGTTCGGCATTCTGTTTTATCTGCTGGTGGTGTTCGCCGCCATCTCCTCCTCCATCTCTCTGCTGGAGGTTATCGTAGCCCACTTCTGCGACAAGGCCCGGGAAAAGGGCAAGGGCGACAAGCGCAAGGCCTATTCCCTCATTGCTGCGGCTGCCGTGGGCGTTGGCTGCATTCTCATCTGTCTGGACAGCCTGGGCGGCGCCGGTATCTCCCCGTTCAACATCCTGGGCATCGAAAAGGATGCGAATGGAGCCCTGCCCACCTGGTGCGACTGCTGGCTGGACTTCTTTGACTGCGTTTCCGAGGGCCTGCTGATGCCTTTGGGTGCCCTGCTGATGTGCATCTGCGTCGGCTGGGAGCTGGGTCCCAAATTTGTGGACGATGAGTGCTGCCTGGAGGGCAACAGCTTCAAGATGAAGGGCTTCTTCAATGTCTGCGTGAAGTATGTTACGCCCATTATCATGCTGCTAGTGCTCTATGGTCAGATCAAGGAATTCTTCTTCTGATACGATCCCACTCAAAAATTTTCCCAAAAGCCGGGGCAAATGCCCCGGCTTTCTTGCTGCCATATATCCTGACCTATGGGCGCACGATTGACTTTCCGGATTTCGCCTGCGGAAACCGGCGGAAAATGACACGCGGAAGAAAATTGTATTTTTGCCCGCAAATTCTGTATAATATGGAAATAATTTATTGAGGCAATAAATTTTAGGCGAAAAATTCGTCAAAAAAGAAAAAACGACGTTCATAATTTGTTAAAATAATGGAATCGAATGACAAGAACTTGACAATCATAGATTATGCGCATAATATAGGATTTACCAAAACTTGAGGAGGTAAATCACTCACTATGGAAAAGAAAAGTACCAAGATAGCGTATTTTATTGCGCTGGCGGTCGTGATCGTCGCCCTGGTCATCGCTAAGGTGTCCAACGACGGTTCCGGCTTCGTGGCCACCGGCTGGGCCCTGTTCCCCCCTGTGGTCGCTATCGCACTGGCCCTGATCAGTAAGGAAGTGTATTCCTCTCTGTTCCTGGGCTGCCTGGTGGGCGCTCTGCTGCTGGCTAACTTCAGCCCCTGGCAGACCGTTGTGAACTTCATCGGCGCCGGTGAGGGTGTTGGCATGATCAACGCCATCGACATCTCCATCCTGATCTTCCTGGTCATCCTGGGCATCATGGTGGACCTGATGAACAAGGCCGGTGGTTCCGCCGCTTTTGGCCGCTGGGCAACCAAGTCCGTGAAGACCCGCTCCGGCGCACAGCTGATGACCATGCTGCTGGGCGTGCTGATCTTCATCGATGACTACTTCAACTGCCTGACCGTAGGCGCTGTGATGCGTCCCGTCACCGAGAGCCACAAGATCTCCCGGGCGAAGCTGGCTTACGTCATCGACGCTACCGCCGCTCCCGTGTGTATGCTGGCTCCCGTGTCCTCCTGGGCTGCCGCCGTGGCCTCCTATGTGCCCGATGGCTTCCCCGGCTCCCGTATCAGCATGTTCCTGAGCCAGATCCCCTGGAACTACTACTGCATCCTGACCCTGGTGATGGTCATTGTCACCTCCGTGCTGAACATCGACTACGGCCCCATGCTGAAGCATGAGTACAACGCTCAGGTCAAGGACGATCTGTTCACCACTCCCGAGCGTCCCTTCGCCGGTGCGGACGATTATGAGGAAGGCGCCAAGCACTCCTCCGTTCTGGACCTGTTGCTCCCCGTTATCGTTCTGATCGCCCTGTGCATCGTCGGCCTGATCTGGACCGGCGGCATGTGGGATGCCGAGAGTGACAACTACGGCAACTTCATCATGTCCTTCTCCGATGCTACAGCCGGTACCGGTCTGTGCCTGGGTTCCATCGTGGCCATCGTTGTGACTTTCATTTACTACTGGCTGCGCGGCCTCATCTCCTTCAACAAGTCCATGGAGTCCATCCCCAACGGCTTCATCCAGATGATCTCCCCCATCCTGATCCTCTGCTTCGCCTGGACCCTGTGCGGCCTGTGCCGTGACAACGGCCTGCAGGTGGGCGAGTTCGTGAAGAGTGTCATGGCCGGCACCGGCAGCCTTGCCAAGTTCCTGCCTGCGGTTATCTTCATTGTGGCCTGCTTCATCGGCTTCGCCACCGGTACCTCCTGGGGTACCATCGGCATCATGGTCCCGCTGGTCTGCGCCGTGTTCGATTGGAATAGCCAGATCACCCTGCTGTCCATCGGCCTGGCAGCTTCCTGCGCCGGCGGCGTGTGCGGCGACCATCTGTCCCCCATCTCCGATACCACCATCATGGCCTCTGCCGGTGCCCACTGCTTCCACCTGAACCATGTGGCAACGCAGATCCCCTACGGTGTGACCGTGGCTGCCGTTTCCTTCGTCAGCTTCATCATCGCTGGTCTGCTGCAGAATGTTGTGATCTGCATGATTATCGCTGTTGTGCTGATGATCGCTACTCTGCTGGTGATTCGTGTTGTTGTTGGTAAGAAGCACGCAGGCATCTTTGCCGAGATGGCTGCCGCCGATAAGGCCCTGTACAACAAGTAAGGTTCGCCCCTTATATAATAAAAAGAGACACCCTCGGGTGTCTCTTTTTATTATATTGCTGTCCTGTCCGATCGCATATATACAGTTTGATCATGGCGTGGACATTTGACAAAAGAGGGGGATTAACAGAAACTTGATACGATATTCGGGCGTGGGAAACGAAATAAAGACAATATCGGAAGGGCGGGCGACATAAAAATTTCTTAAAAAGAAATTTTACGCGTTTAGATTTTGTTAAAATTGCTCCTCAAAACGGTGAGAAAAAGTATAAAGAAACTGTTAAAATAAAAGTATTTATCGACAATATAATATAAAAACGTCACATTTTTGTCAATTTAAGCAAAAAACGGATTCATAATTTGTTCAAAATTAAGGGCTGAGGGCGAAAACGAAATATTGACAATATTGCCAATTCGGGTTAGGATAAAAGTACCAAAACTTGAGGAGGTAAATCACTTATTATGGAAAAGAAAAGTACCAAGATAGCGTATTTTATTGCGCTGGCGGTCGTGATCGTCGCCCTGGTCATCGCTAAGGTGTCCAACGACGGTTCCGGCTTCGTGGCCACCGGCTGGGCCCTGTTCCCCCCTGTGGTCGCTATCGCACTGGCCCTGATCAGTAAGGAAGTGTATTCCTCTCTGTTCCTGGGCTGCCTGGTGGGCGCTCTGCTGCTGGCTAACTTCAGCCCCTGGCAGACCGTTGTGAACTTCATCGGCGCCGGTGAGGGTGTTGGCATGATCAACGCCATCGACATCTCCATCCTGATCTTCCTGGTCATCCTGGGCATCATGGTGGACCTGATGAACAAGGCCGGTGGTTCCGCCGCTTTTGGCCGCTGGGCAACCAAGTCCGTGAAGACCCGCTCCGGCGCACAGCTGATGACCATGCTGCTGGGCGTGCTGATCTTCATCGATGACTACTTCAACTGCCTGACCGTAGGCGCTGTGATGCGTCCCGTCACCGAGAGCCACAAGATCTCCCGGGCGAAGCTGGCTTACGTCATCGACGCTACCGCCGCTCCCGTGTGTATGCTGGCTCCCGTGTCCTCCTGGGCTGCCGCCGTGGCCTCCTATGTGCCCGATGGCTTCCCCGGCTCCCGTATCAGCATGTTCCTGAGCCAGATCCCCTGGAACTACTACTGCATCCTGACCCTGGTGATGGTCATTGTCACCTCCGTGCTGAACATCGACTACGGCCCCATGCTGAAGCATGAGTACAACGCTCAGGTCAAGGACGATCTGTTCACCACTCCCGAGCGTCCCTTCGCCGGTGCGGACGATTATGAGGAAGGCGCCAAGCACTCCTCCGTTCTGGACCTGTTGCTCCCCGTTATCGTTCTGATCGCCCTGTGCATCGTCGGCCTGATCTGGACCGGCGGCATGTGGGATGCCGAGAGTGACAACTACGGCAACTTCATCATGTCCTTCTCCGATGCTACAGCCGGTACCGGTCTGTGCCTGGGTTCCATCGTGGCCATCGTTGTGACTTTCATTTACTACTGGCTGCGCGGCCTCATCTCCTTCAACAAGTCCATGGAGTCCATCCCCAACGGCTTCATCCAGATGATCTCCCCCATCCTGATCCTCTGCTTCGCCTGGACCCTGTGCGGCCTGTGCCGTGACAACGGCCTGCAGGTGGGCGAGTTCGTGAAGAGTGTCATGGCCGGCACCGGCAGCCTTGCCAAGTTCCTGCCTGCGGTTATCTTCATTGTGGCCTGCTTCATCGGCTTCGCCACCGGTACCTCCTGGGGTACCATCGGCATCATGGTCCCGCTGGTCTGCGCCGTGTTCGATTGGAATAGCCAGATCACCCTGCTGTCCATCGGCCTGGCAGCTTCCTGCGCCGGCGGCGTGTGCGGCGACCATCTGTCCCCCATCTCCGATACCACCATCATGGCCTCTGCCGGTGCCCACTGCTTCCACCTGAACCATGTGGCAACGCAGTTGACCTATGGTATCACCGTGGCTGCCGTTTCCTTCGTCAGCTTCATCATCGCCGGTCTGGTGCAGAACGTTGTGGTCTGCATGATCATCGCCATCGTTCTGATGATCGCCACCCTGCTGGTCATCAAGGCTATCACCGCCAAGAAGCACGCCGGTATCTTCCAGGAGATGGCCGAGGCCGACAAGGCGCTCTACAACAAGTAAGAGAAACGTGCCTTTGAGGTTGGTCTGAACCGATCCTACATCGTGAGGGCGCAGCGAAAGCTGCGCCCTCACTTTTTCTATCGAATATAGGACAGGGCATTCTCTAAGGGAGTGGCGCAGCGGGAGTTACGCCACTCCCTTTTTTGAGGGGCTTGCAGCCACCTACACGCTTCGAGAGGGCAGCGTGCAGGGAGCTGTCCGCCGCAAGGCGGACAGAATGGGTCCGCAACGCAAATATTCGATATTTCGGTTTCCATTTTTGTCAGGTCAGCTGCCAGAAAAGGAAAAAGGCGCAAAAAGTGCGTTAATTTTGCGTTAAGAGATTTTTAAATATTAGCACGATTTTTATATGTTTTCCGTAAATAGACCGCAAAATCCTATTAAGAAAGTGAGAATCGGCGCAATTTTCAGAGGAACGTCCAAAAGATTGATTCATAATTTGTTCAAAATTCAGGCCGGAAGCGGTTTCCGGAATCTTGACAATACCTTCAAAAACCGCTACCATAAAGTCACCAAATTTGAGGAGGTAAATCACCTAATGGAAAAGAAAGGCACCAAGATAGCGTATTTTGTTGCGCTGGCGGTGGTCGTAGTCGCTCTGGTCATTGCCAAGGTCACCAATGATGGCTCTGGCTTTGTAGCTACCGGCTGGGCCCTGTTCCCCCCTGTTGTCGCAATCGCACTGGCCCTC
>URSX01000022.1 GCA_900550615.1 uncultured Eubacteriales bacterium | reverse complement strand
GGCGAGGGACACCCTTCTTGGGTTTCCCTCACACACCCTTCCTTACCGTTGTCGCAATCTTACCGCTTTCTCGACAACCTCAAAGGACGGACCTCCCGGTCCGTCCTTTTTTCAATTCATACCGTTTTACTTGGTTCCCGTCAGCGTCACGAAGCAGTGGACTTCCTTCCCGTTCCGCAGGATGGTCAGATCCACGGTGTCCCCCACCTGGCAGACGCGGCGGTAATCCAGCAGATCCCAGTTGTCGCGGATGGTCTGCCCATTGGCGGCCAGGATCACATCTCCCGGCTCCACCCCGGCGATCTGGGCCGCCTGTCCCTCTTCCACTGACTGCACCACCACGCGCTGATCCCCGCTCTCATCCGTAGTCGTCATGATCTTAAAGCCGAAGGTAGGTATGCCCTTGAATTCTCCAAAGGCCATAATGTCGTTGACCACATAGGCCACCTGCGCCGTAGGCAGAGCAAAGCCCAGCCCCTCCACCGTAGCCTCCGCCTTGGTGCCGTTCTGACTCATCTTCATGGTGATGATGCCGATGACCTGTCCGTACTGGTTGATGAGCGGGCCGCCGGAATTGCCGTTATTCACGGCGGCGTTGGTCTGGATCATGGTCAGCGTCTTGCCGTCCAGCTCCATCTGCCGCTCCAGGCCGGAAATAATGCCGTTGGTAAACGTAGCCCGCAGGTTCAGATTCAGGGGGTTCCCGATGGCGTACACCGTTTCTCCCACGCTGCAATAGTCGGAGTCGCAGAATTCCGCCGGTGTCAGTCCCTCTGCGCCCTCCGCCTTCAGAACGGCGATATCCTGGCCGAAGGAGCAGCCCACCAGCTTGGCCTCATAGGTTTTTCCTGTGTCCAGGGCCATAATGCAGCTGGTGGCACCGGAGACCACATGGGCGTTGGTGATAAAGTATCCGTCCGCCGTCAGCAGCACGCCGGTGCCCATGGAGGTATTCCCTTTGGAATCCGTTGCCAGCACCGTCACGGTAGACGGCCCCATTTTCCGGTAGATATCCTCCGATGCCAGCGCCGTTTCTCCCGGGACAGCCAGCTCCATCCGGATATCGGCGCTGCCCTTGTCTCTGGGAATGTAGCAGTTCTCGTCGCTGGTAATATCCACAATACTGCCGGCATTGCCGCCGTCCGTTCCATCCTGCCCCGAACCGCGGGACAGAAGGGCGACCACCAGCACCGTCACGCCTATCACCACCGCCAGGATCAGGAAAATGACCCACCCCTTCTTCTTTTTCCCGGCGGCAGCCGTCTGCTGCGGCTGGGGCCGGACGCTTCCGGGCAGCGGCTGGGGCTGCACATAGCAGCGCACAACTTCCTTTCCCTGCTCCGGCGGCACATACCAGGACACGACCTCCCGGTCCTGCTGCGTCTCCGGCACATTGTTGTTCTCGTCTGTCATTGCTCCTGCTCCTCCCCGTAGTCGCGGGCGCTGTCTGCCATCTGCACAGTAAAGCTGAAGGCCGTTACGCCGTTTTCACTGGTGACGGTGATCTGTTCCTTGTGTTGGTTGAGAATGGTCTTCACTACATAGAGCCCCAGGCCATAGCCGTCCTTGTCCTCGCTCCGGGACTTGTCGGACTTATGGAACCGCTCAAACAGCAGCGGAATCTCCTGGGCGGGGATGGTATTGCCCGTGTTGCGCACGGTGACCACCGCCTTTTCCCCCCGGCATGCAAGCCCCAGATACAGGGTAGAGCCCTCCGCCGCGAACTTGGTAGCGTTTTCCAGCAGATTATAAACCACCTGCGTGATCAGCTCATTGTCTCCCCGGACCATGACGGAATCCTCCGGGATATCCGCCTCCACGTCCAGGCCCCGCTGGTTGATCTTCCGCTCCATGCTCAGCAGCGCGATGCGCATGCTCTCGCACAGGTCGAAGTCCTCCTTGTGCATCTCCTGAGACTGGATCTGCGAGATATCCAGCATCCGCCGCACCAGTCGGCTGAGCCGGTGGCTCTCGTCGGAGATGATCTGCAGATATTTCCGCTCGTCCTTCTGGGGGATGGTCCCGTCCAGAATGCCGTCGGTATAGCCGGCGATGGATGTCATAGGCGTTTTCAGCTCGTGGGAGATGTTGGCGATGAAGTCCCGCCTCTGCCGCTCCGTTTCCGACAGGGAGTCGGCCATCATGTTAAAGGAGCGGGCCAGCTCGCCGATCTCGTCCCCCCGGCCCTCGTCCTCAATGCGCATGTCAAAGTTCCCGGCGGCATAGGCCCGGGTGCCCTTGAGCATCTCCTTGATGGGCTGGATCTGGCGCATGGACATAAAGGAGCTTGCCACAAAGGCGATGAGCAGCACAATGGCGGATATCATGAAAAACAGCCCCGTAAACGACCGCCACATCCGCATCAGCTGCGTGCCGTCGATCATGGCCAGCACCATGCCCACCACCTGGCCGTCCTCCGTTTTCACCGGCAGGCCCACGGCAAACTGCCGCATTTTGTACAGGCCCGACAGGGTGGTGTAGCCCTGAAATCCGTCCGCGTCCTCCAGGATCTTGCTGCGCAGCGCCTCCGGCAGATGGATGCTCTTGCCGGCCAGGTTGTTGTCGGTGGTGAGCAGGGCCTGACCGTTTTCATCGCAGATGAGGAAGTTCACCTCCGTCATCATGCTGGCCACTCCAGCCATACGGCTGAGGCTGTTATCCAGTTGGGACTTGTCTCCCTCCTCCGCCGTCAGGAAATCCTCGGACATCTGCACGATGAGCTGGGCCCGCACTTTCATCTCGTCCCGCTTTTCGCCTACCAGATAGTTGTAGCTCAGGGCGTAAAAGGACGCGCCCAGCAGCAGCAGCGTCAGCAGCACCACTCCTGCGATGAGGCTGAACTGCTGCCAATAGATGCTGCGGAACCGGTTTTTCGTATCCTTTTTCATGACTTTACTTCAAATTTGTAGCCCACGCCCCACACAGTTTTCAGCGCCCACTGGTCGGACACGTTCTCCACCTTTTCCCGCAGCCGCTTGATGTGTACGTCCACGGTGCGGCTGTCGCCGAAGTAGTCAAAGCCCCACACCTCGTCCAGCAGCTGGTTGCGGGTGTAGACCCGGTTGGGAGTGGAGGCCAGATGGTACAGCAGCTCCAGCTCTTTAGGCGGCGTGTCCACCTTTTTTCCGTCCACGATCAGCTCATAGCTGTCCAGATTGATGATGAGCTTGTCGAATACCAGCTTTTTCTTGGTGTCGTCGGGGATCTCGCTACGGCGCAGCACGGCGTTGATGCGTGCCATCAGCTCCTTCATTTCAAAGGGCTTTACGATGTAGTCGTCCGCCCCCATCTCCAGGCCCGTGATGCGGTCGTTCACCTCGCCCTTGGCGGTGAGCATGATGATGGGCACCTTGCTGGTCTCCCGGATCTTCCGGCACACGGCCCAACCGTCCATCACCGGCAGCATGATGTCCAGCAGCACCAGATCCGGCGCCTGCTTTTCAAACTCCTCGATGGCCTTGCCGCCGTCGTAGGCGCTGCGCACCTCAAAGCCCTCTTTCTCCATATACATGCGGATCAGATCCGAGATATTGCGGTCGTCCTCTACCACCAAAATATTGCGTGCCATGAAGGCTCCTCCTTTGTTTCCGCCGGGGCGGTCTTTTTTCTGTTATACAGCTATTATACTGTGAAAATGCTTATTTTCCTGAACATTTTGTGAACTTAGCCTATGAGTTTTCCCTCGTGCAAGGGTCCATCCCCCGCCACGCACCCGTAGGGGCCGATGCCTGCATCGGCCCGCACCAGACTTGCACCGCTCCTATTACCATGCACCCGTAGGGTGGGGTGCCCTCACCCCGCCGCCCGAATCTGTACCGCTCCCCACATCGGCCCGCCCGCACCAGCTCCCAAGCTGTCCGTAGGGGCAACCCTCGCGGTCGCCCGCGCTCTGCCCCCTTGCCATGCACCCGTAGGGGGCGGCCTCCCGGACGCCCCGTTTCGCCGCACTCCCAGCCAATAACCCTGTCCTTGCGCCGTACTATTTTCATATCTCGCCGTATCTCCCGGCGTCCTATCCCCGCCCCGACAATTTTTGATACCTGATTATATCATGTTTGCCGCCAGCTTTCAATAGACACCCCCCGGTAATACCACTTCAAAATTTCCTGCCAGCTCTTGCCCTCCTTGGCCAGGGCGTTGGCCCCGTACTGGCTCATGCCCACGCCGTGACCATAGCCAGTGACCCGAAAAATCACAGCGCTGTCCGTGCACTCCACCGTGAAGCAGGCCGACCGCAGCCCCAGAATACTCCTGACCCGGGTGCCCCGCAGCGCCACCCCACCGATGCTGACGCTCTCCACCCGGCCGGAGCTGTTCTGCTTCAGCTCCGTGACCCACCCCTTGGGCGATCCCTCCAGCACGGCCTCCGGCTCCTGGGCCAGGATCTTCTCCCGGAACTCCTCCGGCGCAAAGGTGTTCACGCTGTAGTAGTTGGGCACGCTGTCGGCGTTTTCCGGGCTCTCCACGCTGACCAGGTAGGGCCGATCCGACACCCAGACGTCGCTGCTCTTGGCGGTGATCCCCGCCGACGAGGAGTGGAACGCCGCCAGAATGGGTTTGCCGTCGTAGAGCATCACCTGCCCGTCCGTTTCCTTTACAGACTGTTGTATTTTCCCCTCATATTCCGCATAGTTATCGCCCCAGTTGCTCTTTGCCTTCTCCTGGGACACCCAGGCATTGCAGCACCGATAGTCCATGCACACATCCGCGTCAGGGTGAGCCGCCTTGCGCCCGCCCTGCATGTGGTAGTAGATGAACGTGCGCTCCGCCACCGCCTGAGCCTTCAGCGCCTCCGGCTCGAAGGTGGCGGGCATCTCACCCCGCACCACCCCCGGCAGGTATTCCGCCATGGTCATCTCCACGGTTTTCTCCCCGTCATAGACCTGCAGCACCGATCGGCTGTCCTGTCCGTCAGCCTTCTCCGTCTGTCCGGTGGGCCTGTCCGTTTTTCCCGGCTGCGCCGCAGATATCCCCGGGGCCAGCAGCCATGCCCCGCCAAACAGTATCAGCACCCACGCAACCCCCGCCATCCATGCCTGTCTCATTGGTATCCGCCCCCTTTTGGGGTTATCTGTATGCGCTTCAGTCCGAAAAAATGCCCCTAAACCACACAAATCCCCGCCATCGGTGTGCCGTATGACACACCGATGGCGGGGAGAGACTTCTTTTTCATCAGACCCCGGACAGTCTTGTCCGGATTTTCATTTTCCGCTCCGGCCAGCCCCTGCCGCCTCCCGCTTTTTCTTCCGCTCCCGGAGGATAAACGGCAGGTGAAACAGCGTCACCAGTCCGGCCCCCAGCAGCATCAGCCGCAGCAGATACACATACCAGCCCCTGTCCAGATTCAGAAACGGCAGTCCCTCCATAGGCGGCCGCACCACATACATGAAGTTCGTGCCGTAGGCCGACAGGGCTCCGTTCACATAGAGCATCGCAAATGTCAGCGCCAGCAGAAGCCCCAGGTTCCGCACCAGGGCCTTAGCACCCAGCTCCGCCCGGCCGGAGAGAAGCAGATGCAGACAGAACCACAGCAGCCCCGCGTGATACACAAAGCACTGGTAGGCGTAGATCCGGGTGAAATCCGTCCCGTTGGTGGGGATCATGATGGCGCAGAAGCTGCCCAGGGTCCCCATGACCGCCAGGAAGCTGATGACCGCCTGCCTGGCCCTGCCCTCCCGGCCAAAGGTGATGTAGAGCACGCCGAAGAGCATCAGACTGCACAGATGAAAGGGCAGCGCCCCGGGATCCAGCGCCATGCCCCCGGCAGGGCTGGCGCGCATCTCGCTCATGACCTTGCTCACCTCGCTGAAGGCGCAGATGGCCGTCATCACATATCCCGCCTGCCGCAGGCTCCACCGCTTTTTGGTGCTGAGCACAGTCATGCCCGCGATGAAGGCCGCGCACAGTACCATCCAGATCAGATGCTCCGCTGTAAACATTTCTCTCTCCCCCGCCGTCTGTTTTTTATCTCTCTGACCACTGTACCACGCATGGGCTCCGACTACAAGCTTTTTATCGCGGACCACGACATTTTCCCCTCCGTCGGCAGCCATCCCTGCCGGGTAAATGCTGGCAAAAGCCATGGCAAATGTTGTGTAAAATGTTGGGTTAAATGCCGGGCAGGATCGGTGGCGTTTTCCCGACAAATTCTCCGCCGCTGCGAAAAAAATCTGTTGCATACCCATATGGTTTATGATACAATTTAATTAAACAATCATTTAGCACAATTTCACCATGCACCCCCGAAAAATAAAAGGAGGTATGAGAGAATGAAGAGACGAATCGCAAGCTCACTTCTGGCCCTGTGCATGCTGCTGAGCCTGCTGCCCACGGTGGCCCTGGCAGGCGAGAGCGCGGCCCAGGCCAGCCCGGCCACCGAGGTCCGCACGGCGCAGGAGCTGGAGGCCGCCGTTTCCGGCGGCGGAGCGGTGCGCCTGATGGCGGACATCGACCTCACCGGGTCCCTGTTCATCACCACCGACGTTACCCTGGACCTCAACGGCAAGGTGCTCCGGGGCGACGGCAGCGGCAGCGTCATCCGGATAGAGACCGCCGCCCAGCTGGTGCTGGAGGACAGCTCGCCCGAAACCGTCCACAAGTTTGACACCTCCCAGCCCCTGTGGACCCTGGCGGCGGAGGACGCCTCCGGGGAGCACATCACGGAGGTGAAGGGCGGCGTCATCACCGGCGGCAAGGCCCAATACGGCGGCGGCATCTACGTCTCGGACAAGGCCGGCATTTCTCTGGCAGGCCTAACGATGAACGGCGGAAACATCGTGGGCTGCGCGGCGAATGGCTCCGTCAGCAACGGCGGCGGCGTATACGCCCACTACTCCGTCTTCCGCATGACCGGCGGCAGCATCCGGGGCTGCACCACCAATGAAAAATCCAACCTGACCCGTACAGCCGGCGCTGGCGTGTATATATCCGGCGGCAATGCCGACTTCACCATGACCGGCGGCACCATCAGCGACTGCAAGGCAGGCAGCACCACCGGCGGCGACGCCGTGTGCATCGCCTCCAGCAACACGCCCTTCAGGGTGACAGACGGCGTGATCCGGGGCAGCATAAACAATAACGGCAATCTCACCGGCGGCACCTTTGAGGGCACGGTGTATAACGTCACCTGGGGCAACATCATCGCAGGCACCTTCAACGGCCCCGTGATCAACAGCGGCGGCACCATCACCGGCGGTGTCTTCAGCGGCCCCGTGACCAATGACAGCGGTACCATCGCAGGCGGCACCTTCAACGGCGGTCTCACCGGCGCGGAGATCATCGGTCTCGGCACGGCGGAAGCCCCCTACCAGATCTTCTCGGGGCAGGATCTGGCCACGGTGCAGAGCAAGATCAGCGACTCCTCCACCCTCAGCGCCAGGCTGATGGGGGACATCACCGGCAACCTGATCGTCCAGGGCAGCGTCACCCTGGATCTCAACGGCAAGGTATTCAAAAGCGCCAACAGCAGCAAAAGCGTCATTATAGCGGCGCTGCGCAGCTCTCTGACCATCCTCGACAGCGATCCCGGAGCCGTGCACAGGTTTGACGCCTCCCAGGCCCTGTGGACTCTGGCGGCGGAGGACGCCGCCGGGGAGCACATCAAGGAGGTAAAGGGCGGCGTCATCACCGGCGGCAGCAATCCCACGGGCATGGGCGGCGGCGTTACCCTGGCCTCCGGCTGCACCCTGCTCATGCAGGGGGGCAGCATCGTGGGCTGCCGGGCAGACCGGGGCGGCGGCATTAACTCCGCCAAGGACTGCTCCATTACCCTCAGCGGCAAGGCGGGCATCCTGGGCTGCACGGCCCGATACGGCGGCGGTGTGTGGCTGACCGAGGCCCCCCTCACCCTGGCGGGTTCAGCCCAGATCACCGGCTGCACCGCCGAGGAGCTGGGCGGCGGCATCTATGTGCGCACCGGCCCCCTGACCATGGAGGGCGGCAGCATCTCTGACTGTCAGGCAGCGGACGCCGCCAGCGGCCAGACGAGCAGCAGCGGTATCTATCTGGATTCCTCCGCCACCATGTACGCCGAGGGCGGCCAGGTGGACGGTGCTGTGCTAAACAAGGGCACCATTGGCCGCAGCTCCTCCTCGGGATTCGGCACGACCTTCACCCAGCCGGTAAACAGCACCGGCACCATCGGCGGCGGTGTATTCAATGCCCAGGTGGACAGCACCCTGGCCAGCATCACCGGCGGCGTCTTCCACGGCAAGGTGATCAGCAGCGGCAGCGCCATCACCGGCGGCGAATTCACCGGAGAGGTCTACAGCCGGGAGACCAACGGCCCCAGCGGCACCGTCTCCGGTACCATCGGCAAAGACGACGGCAACGGCCCCTACTTCGCAAAAGGCAGCAGCCTGTACATAAACAGCGGCACGGTCAAGGGCGGCAGTTCTGAGGGCAGCGTCCAGATATCCGCCCCCGGCGCGGTGCTGGAAAACGGCAACTTTGACGGAACGGTAAAAATGGAGGCGGGCAGCATCTCCGGCGGCGCCTTCCTGGGAAAAACGGAGATAGACATTGCCGCCGGTTCCACCGCTGTGGTCACCATCCATGACGGCATCTTCTACGGGGATGTGGACATGAACACCCGGGGTCGGCCGGCCCAGGCCGTCATAAACGGCGGCACCTATCTGGGCAGCGTCACCGGCGACGGCACTATAAACGACAGCGCCAAGGTAACAGTGCGCTTCGACACCGCCGGGGGCACGGCCACAGACAGCCAGCGCATCCTCCGGGGGCAGAAGGCCCAGGAACCCCAGACCACCCGAAGCGGCTACACCCTGAACGGATGGTATGACCGGTACCAGCCATGGAATTTCAGCCGGGACGCGGTCAGGGAAGACATGACCCTGTGGGCAGGCTGGACGGTGGAGCAGCAGTTCACCCTCCAGCCGGGCGAGACCTACTGGTTTGACCTGTCGGCCATGGGCATACCGGGGACGGTGAACGCAGATACCGCCCAGGCGGGCGGCTCCTCCCTGGGCCTGCCGGACGCCACGATGCACTATGTGCCGTTTACCTACGCGGGCACCGCGGAGGCCTATGTGCTCAACAGCGCATCCAGCGGGAAAAGCAACGCCTCCGACCTGGCCTCCGCCGAAACGGAGAAAAGCGGACTCTACGGCTACAACTATCCCCACAGCCTGTTCATTGCCCAGCACAATGTGACCCACAGCGTCAGCTGGGACAGCCTGAACAAGGAGGGGTTCATCTTCGGCAAGGACTACAGCAGCGGCGGTGTACACTACATGCTGCGCGCCCCCTCCGTGGGCAGTCACGACGACTACAACTACTTCGGCCGGTATGCAGAGCCGGAAAACAATGAGTGGAACTCTATTTTCAACGATTCCACACAGGACTACGACGACAACAGCGGCGGCTGGATCAAAAACTGGGCGGGACAGTACTCCTGGGGACAGGATACCTTCCGCTATTCCACCGACGGGACAGAGCGGATCGTGCGCGGACTGCGCACCGCAGACACCATCGTCATCGTACCCATGAGCGCGGGCAGCCAGGGCGCGGATGCCGCCCAGTACGGATACCGCCCGGTGCTGGAAGTGCTGAACGCCGGGGTGCTGGGCAAGGACGGCCTGAAGGCCGTGGCCCTGGCGCTGAACGGCGGCAGCATCGGCGGGCAGCAGGAGATCCGCATGGTCGTGAAAAACGGCGCGGCCTTCACCGCACCCGGCGGCAGCGGCCTGACCGCACCCCAGGGGCTGGAGGCAGCAAATCTATACTGGCTGGGCAGCAACGGCAAGAGCTATTCCCCCGGCACAAGCGTCCCGGCGGAGGTCACCACCCTGACGGCCCAGTGGACCACGGGCCACAGCCACTGCATATGCGGCGGAGCGGCCTATGACGGGCACACCACCTGCACGGATGTGACATGGCTGCCCTGGGCCGCCGACGACTCTCTCCCCACCACCGGCGGCCACTACTACCTGCTCCAGGACGTGACACTGACGGCGGAGCAGGAGATCAGCAGCTCCCTCCACCTCTGCCTAAACGGAAAAACCGTCCGCTATGGCGGCAGCTCCGGCGAAACGCCCATCACTGTGGGCAGCAGCGGCGCGCTCTCCGTCTATGACTGCGCGGGAACGGGCCGGATGGAGGCCTTCGTATCGGTCCAGGGCGCACTGACGGCCGTGGGCGGGCGCATCTCCGGCGGCACATCCGTGCAGGTCCAGCCGGACGCGGCCCTCACCCTGACGGGCCGGGCAGGCAATGACGGAACCATCACCGTCAGCGCAGGCGCAGACTTCCTCATGGAAGGCAGCGCCGAAAACAGCGGGACGATCCAATTCATGCAGCCGACCGACCAGGGGCGGGTATTCCGCGGCCAGGCGGATTCCTCCGGCGGCACGGTGGAGCTGCGGCAGCCCGCACAGGGCGCCGGGCTGCAAATATGCGGACAGGCAAGACTCGGCAACATTACCTGCGCCGATCCGGGGCTGGTTCTGAACGTAGAGAAGACGGCCGCGATCTGCGGCGTTATGGACGTGGGCGAGAGCAGCGTCAGCGGCACCGTCACCTGCAGCGGCGAGCTCCGGAGCGGTATTTTCCGGGGCGATGTGGTGAATAACGGACGCATCACCGGCGGCATCTTCTACGGCACTGTCACCGGCAGCGGCACCATCGAGGAAAGCGCGAAAGTGACTCTCTCCTTCCGCACCGACGGCAGTCCTGTACCGGCGGAGCAGCGTATCCTCCGGGGCCAGAAGGCGGCTGTGCCGGAAAAGCCCGGAAAGAACGGCTACATATTCGGCGGCTGGTATCTGGGCGGGGCGCTGTACGACTTCGACACGCCCGTGCTCACCGAGGTCCAACTGGAGGCCGGGTGGACGGTGCGCTCCGGCTACAGCGTGCTCTTTGACACGGACGGCGGCTCCGCAGCGGCGGACAGGACGGGTCTGCGGTGGACGGACAAGGTGCTCAGCGGCGTAGACGAGCCCACCCGCAGCGGCTGGCAATTCCGGTTCTGGCAGTGCGGCGATGTGACCGTTACCGAGGACACCACCTACGCCGACCTGGCGGAGAGGGATTCCGTGACGGAGATCACCCTGACCGCCCGGTGGAAGGACGCGGAAAAACCCACCGGCTCCATCACCATCGGACAGAGCACCTGGCAGACGTTCCAGGAAACGCTTACCTATACCCAGTTCCTCTCAGGCAGCCAGACCGTGACCATCGATGCCTCCGACAACAGCGGGTGCGTCCAGGTGGGCTACTATGTCACTACGGAGGATCTGACTCCGGCGCAGTTGACAGGTCTCGTCATGCACGGCTACGAGGGCAGCTTTACCCTGCAGGAGGACGGCAGGTACATCGTCTACGCCCTGCTGGTGGATGGCAATCTGAACATCACCTGTCTGCGCTCCGACGGCATCACGCTGGACAGCACCCCGCCGGTGATCTCCGGCATCACCGCGGGAGAGGTCTTCTGCGGGCCCGTGACGGTGACGGTGCGCGAGGAGAATTTGCAGGAGGTGCGGGTGGACAATGTGCCCGTCTCTCTGGACGAAAACGGACAGTTCGTGCTCCCGGCCAAGGCGGGCGCGCAGACTGTGACGGCGTATGACCGAGCGGGGAACATCGCCGAGGTCACCGTCACCGTAAACGCAGGCCATTCCGGCGGCGAGGCTACCTGCAAGGACAAGGCCGTGTGCAGCGTTTGCGGCGAGAGCTACGGTGAGCTGAACGGCAGCAGCCATGTGGGCGGCACCGAGGTCCGGGGCAGCAAGAACGCTTCCTGCACCGAGGACGGCTATACCGGCGACACCTTCTGCCTGGGCTGCGGAGCGCGGCTCAGCGAGGGGAAGGCCATTCCCGCCACCGGCCATTCCGGCGGCGAGGCCACCTGCAAGGATCGGGCCGTGTGCAGCGTTTGCGGCGAGAGCTACGGTGAGCTGAATAGCAGCAAGCACCTGCAGCTGCGGTACATAGCCGCCAAGGAGGCCACGAGCGCGGAGACCGGCAACACCGAGTATTGGTACTGCGACGACTGCCGGCGCTGCTTCGCCGATGAGGCGGGACTCCGGGAGATCGACCGGCATGACACGGTGATTGCCAAGCTGCCGGAGGAGCCCGAGACCGGGGACAGGGGCAACCCCGCCCTGTGGCTCGGCCTGCTGGCCGCCAGCGGCATCGCGGCGGGTACTGCACTCCTGAAGAAGCGGAGAGACAGCTCCGCCGGATAAACCGGAAATACGCCGGAATGCCGGCACCCTAAGAGGATGCCGGCATTCGCACAGATTTTTATATAGCCGAATACGGTCGGCACAACCGGCCGCCGACGGCACAATGCGACAAGGAGGATCAAGTATGACCAGACACATGCACCTGAAGAAATGGCTGCTTTCCCTGCTGACAGCCACGGCGCTGCTGCTCTCCCTGCTGCCCGGGGCCGCCTGGGCCGCAGAACAGCAGCCCGGCGTTGACCTGTCAAAGGCCACAAGCAACCAGGGCGTATCGCCCAAATATGGCAACCAGTGGTTCTGGGAAAACAGCAGCCAGACCCTGTACCTGCGGAACGTGACCACGGACGCCGTTACCGGCGACTACATGTTCATTCTGCCGGCCAACTGCACCGTTGTGGCCGTGGGCGACTGCCGCATTATGGGCGGCGCCAAAGCCACCGTGAAGGCCCTGGGCAATGTAAATCTGGTTCTGGCTGACGTAGGCACCCTCACCATTGAGGGGTTGGGCTGGTACCAGGAGAGCGGCACGCTGACCATTTCCGGCATGACGGAGGGCACCATGTATGTGCACTATGCCGGCAACAAGGCCCACGAGACCAAGGGCGCGGCCATCTATGGCAACGTGACCGTGAAGAATACCAACCTGGTGGTGGACGGCGGCGAAGCCCCCTCCTTCTGCTCCCGCTACGGCATCCTCGGAGGTGAGGTACGGGTGGAAGGGGGCGGCACATTGACCGCCAAGGGCGGCGTGAGCACCGACCAGCACAGCATTGCCATCTTCGGCAGGGTCAACATCGGGGACGGCAGCAGCATCACCGCCACCGGCCGGAGGGGTGACCTGAGCTGCGGCATCTACGGGCGCCTGCACGCCTGGAACGGCGCCAGCGTCAGCGCCTACGGCGGCACCGCCAGAGACAGGAGCTTCGGCATGTTTGCCTCCGACCTTGTGGAGATTGACAGCTCCACCTTCAAGGCCGCCGGCGGGTCTGCCGATGGCGGCAGCAGCACGGGCCTGTTCCTGAAGGATACCCGGCTGGCGGTCAACGGCGGTGAGGTGAACGCACAAGGCATGGGCGGTAAGCAGGGCTACGGCCTGAGTGGCGCCGGCGAAACCTCCGTCACCGTCCAGGATGGCCTTTTCAGTGCCTACGGCGACACCAACGCCTCCAAGCTGGAGCTTACGCCGGATACGCTGCAGATCACCGGCGGAAGTGAGCCCGAGGCTCTCACCGAGGGCTACCGCTTCGGCGCAGACGGCTACGAAAAGGACGGCGCAGCGGCGCTGTATCTATCTGCCGCCCCCCAGGCAAAGGGCGATGCGGGGGACATGAATGTTGGCGGAAGCAGCGGCGCAGGCAATGAAGCGGAAGACGGCGAAACGGGCGGCGAAAGCCATGACAGCGGGACAGAAAACCCACCCACCGGAGACCCTGCAGGCAGTGCGGCGGTACTTCTGGCCGGCAGCGGAGCCGCCCTGGCCGGGCTGCTTCTGCTGAGAAGAAGGAAAGCAGCCGGTCAGTAATTGCAGCAGATCAGTGATATCCACGGGAATTTTATAGCAAAAAATCAGAAAGCCTCCGGCAAATGCCGGAGGCTTTGGCTGTCGATAAAGTGGTAGGATTTTCGATAACGGTAAGGAAGAGTGTGTGAGAAAACCCCTTCTCGGGTTTCCTCACCATCGAAATCAATCGTTTTTAAAATTTTTTCAGAGTCTCAAAAACTTAGTCAGCGTGTCGAAAAAAAATTTCGACACGCTGACCCCGCCGGGAAGCGTTGTTAAACAATGCTTCCCGGCGGTTTTTTCTGATTCTGTAAAGGCGGAGCGGCCCTCCCTGCGGATTATTCCAAGCAGCCGCCAGGTATCCGCTCCATCACTGCCGCCAGCCCATGGATTCGCTGATCTCTCCGGCGGTGTGCAGCAGCTTGGGGGCAAATTCCGCAATGGCGCTGTCGGTCATGCGGACCGCCGGGCCGGAGATGCTCATGGCGCCCAGGGGCGTGCCGTTCCAGCTGTAAATGGGTGCGGCGATACACCGAACGCCCAGGTCATGCTCCTCGTCATCGATGGCGTAGCCCCGCTGACGAATGAGGGCCAGATCCGCCTGCAGCTCCTCCCAGGTGGCGATGGTCTTAGGCGTGAAGCGGACGACCTGGGTCTGCTCCCAAATGGTGCGCACCTCCTTCTCGGGCAGGTAGGCCATGATGCTTTTTCCCACGCCGGTGCAGTACATGGGGTTGTGCAGGCCCACGGAGGAGGTGATGCTGATGGGCCGGGAAAAGGGCTCCATCTTGTACAGGTAAACCACATCGTTCCCGTCCCGCTCCACCAGATGGATGACCTCCTTTACCTCGTTGGACAGCGTCTCCAAAATGGGTTTGGAGGCGGTGAACAGATCCAGCACGGAGGAGACCCGCCGGGAGATCTCATACAGCCGCAGAGTCAGGCGGTACTTGCCGCTCTGCGGATCCTTGCGCACATAGCCGCGATTTGCCAGGGAGGCCAGCAGCCGATGGGCGGTGCTGGCGTGGAGAGAGGTGGCCGCCGCCAGCTCCGACAGGGCAAGGCCCTGGGGCGCAGCGGACAGCGCCTCCAAAATGTCCAATACACGATCAATGGATTGGACGGAATTGTTGTTGTCTTTCATGGACGACCCTTTCCATATTATGAAAATATATACATATCATACCCCTTTTTTTGGCGTTTTGCAACATGAATCCCATAGATTTTTTGGCAAAATTGCGGGATTGACATTTTCCTATCATGCGATAATAATATAAACAAGATTTCACAGTGCGATAATGAATTTCACATTATGAAATCAAAAATGAGTGAGAAAAAAAACACAAAGAGGAGGACCCGTTATGAGTGAAACAAAAGCTAAGAAGAAAAAGCTTAGCATCCCCGTGAAGCTGGCCATTGCCCTGGTGCTTGGCGTGGTCGCCGGCCTGATCTTTAAGGAGAAGGCCTCGTATGTTGCCTTTATCGGCACACTGTTTATCCGCCTGCTGAAAATGTGCGTGTATCCCCTGGTGCTGTTCAGCATCATCGCCGGTATCGCCAACGTGGCTGACATTGTCAAGCTAAAGAAAATCGGCGGCCAGTTCCTGCTGTATACCTTCCTCAGCTCCGCCATCGCCGGTGTGCTGGGCTGCCTGGCTATCACCATCAGCGGCGCCGGCAAGGGCCTGGTCCTGCAGGAGACTGTGGACGAAAGCGTCCAGCAGGTCAACATGGTCGAGAGTGTTGTGGAGTGGGTCCCCGATAACGTGTTTGCCGCTCTCTCCAACGGCACCCTGGTCCAGATCATCGTTTTCGCAATCTTCTTCGGTGTCATGATCACCCAGATGCGCAAGAACAGCAACGCTGTGGATCTGGTGGCCATGGTGGTGGAAGGCTGCAACATCATTATGCAGAGAATGGTCGAGGTCATCATGACGGTGGCTCCCTACGGCGTGTTCTGCTTGATTGCCAACCTGGTGGGTACCACCGGCGTTCAGAACCTGAAGGAAATCTTCAGCCTGGTGCTGACCATGTGGGGCGGCTCCCTGGTGCACATGCTGGTGTTCCTGCCCCTGCTGCTCCGTCTCTTTGGCCGCGTCAACCCCATCAAGTTCTTCAAGAACATCGTCTCCGTCATCCTCATGGCTTTCTCCACCCAGTCCAGCGCAGCTACCCTGCCTGTGACTATGGAGGTCTCCAAGGAAAAGAACGGCGTGCCTGACGACGTGGTGAACCTGTGCGCCGCTCCCGCCGCTACCATCAACATGGACGGCGCTGCCATTGAGTACACCGTTTACACCCTCTTTGCGGCACACGCCTTCGGCGTCCACTTCAGTGTGTGGCAGATCATCTTCATGGTTGTCATGTGCGTGGTCTGCTCCGCCGGTGCAGCCGGCGTTCCCGGCGGCGGCATCGTGATGTGCTCCATCTGCCTGGCTACCATGGGCCTGCCCAATGAGGAAGTCACCGCGATGGTGGCCGGCGTCTATGTCCTGCTGGATGTGGCCTCCACTACTCTGAACGTCACCGGCGACTGCTGCGGCATGGTGTGCATTGCCAACCGCCTGGGCATCCTGGACAAGGAAAGATTCAACGCCTGATACTTACCCCCTCACAATAGAAGCGACACCACACGCTGCCGCACCGGAATCTGCATGAGGCATTGCTGCCATGCGGCGTGACCGGGTGACCAAGGCTCCGTGTGGTGTCGCGCCTGTCTCTCAACAACTCCCCCGGTAAAACCGAAATAGAAAGGATAGAGATCGCTATGTCATTCATTTCCAATAAGAGTCAGAAAACGCCCCATTCCGTTATCCGCGAGATGTTCGCCCTGCAGACGGGGCTGGATAATGTCATCAGCTTCGCCCTGGGCGAGCCGGATTTCACCGCCCCTCAGCACGTCATCGACGCAACGGTGGCCTCCCTGCAGCGGGGCGAGACGCACTATACCCCCAACGCGGGCATCCCGGCTCTGCGGCAGGCGGTGTCTGATCTTTACAAGAGACGGGGCCTGGACTATAAGCCCAGCGAGGTTCTCATCGGCGCCGGCGCCATCAGCATGCTGAACCTGGCCTGCACCGCCATGCTGGATATCGGCGACGAGGTTCTGGTGCCGGATCCGGGCTGGGCCAACTATGTGGGCCTGATGATGCAGGTGGGCGCGGTGCCTGTGCCTATCCACCTGAAGGAGGAAAACGGCTTCATGTACGATGTGGCTGACCTGCAGGCGGCCCTTACGCCCAAGACCAAGATGATTCTGCTGAACTCCCCGTCCAACCCCACCGGCGGCGTGGCCAGCGCCGACAACCTACGCCAGATCGCAGACTTTGCCAAGGCAAACGACCTGTACATCCTCACCGATGAGATCTACCGTGAGCTGCTGTGGGACGCTGAGCCCTACACCAGCATCGCCGGCTTCCCCGGCATGAAGGAGCGCACCGTGGTGGTGGACGGCTTCTCCAAGACCTACGCCATGACCGGCATGCGCCTGGCCTGGGCGGTGGCGCCGGAGGAGGTTATCGTGGTAATGACCAAGCTGCTGGAAAACGTGCTGTCTTCCGTGAACGAGGGCATGCAGTGGGGCGGCGTGGCCGCGCTGAACGGCAGCCAGGAGTGCGTGGAGGAGATGAAGCGTCAGTATCGCCGCCGCCGTGAGATCATTGTGGAGGGCCTCAACGATATGAAGGGCGTCAGCTGCCTGATGCCCAAGGGCGCATTTTACGCCTTCCCCAACATCTCCAAGCTGGGCATCCCCTCCCGGGAGTTTGCCATGCGGCTGCTGAAGGAGAAGCATGTGGTGGTGGTGCCCGGCACCGGCTTCGGCGAGGGCGGCGAGGGCTTCGTCCGCCTGGCTTATGCTACCAGCGAGGACAATATCCGCGAGGGCCTGCGGCGCATGAAGGAATTCGTCGAGAGCCTGTAACAGAAAGGAAAACGTCATGAGCAAGAAAAACTATGTGGTCATGGACGGCAACACCGCCGCTGCCCATTCCGCCTATGCCTTTACCGAGGTGGCGGCCATTTACCCCATCACCCCCTCCTCTCCCATGGCGGAGAAGGTGGACGAGTGGTCCGCCAAGGGCCGCAAAAACCTCTTCGGCACCCCGGTGGATGTGATCCAGATGCAGTCCGAGGCCGGCGCCGCCGGCACCTGCCACGGCTCCCTTCAGGCCGGCGCCCTGACCACCACCTTTACCTCCTCCCAGGGCCTGATGCTGATGATCCCGGCGATGTACGCCATGGGCGGCCAGTTCCTGCCCAGCGTCATGCACATCGCCTCCCGGGTGGTGACTTCCAACCACCACTCCATTTTTGGCGACCATACGGACTTCATGACCTGCCGCACCACCGGCTACGCCATGCTCATGTCCGCCTCCCCTCAGGAGGCCATGGATCTGGCGGCCGTGGCGCATCTGAGCGCCATCGGGGCCAAGTACGCCTTCATGCACTGCTTCGACGGCTTCCGCACCAGCCACGAGATGCAGCGCATCGAGGCACTGGACTATGAGGATCTGCGGGGCCTGGTAGACTACGACGCCCTGAAGGCCTTCCGCCGGCAATCCCTGAATCCGGAGCATCCCACCAACCGCGGCAACAACGTGAACCCCGATGTGTACTTCCAGTGCAAGGAGGGTGCCAACGTTAAGGCGGCCACGGTGCCCGGCACCGTCCGGCATTATATGGACGAAATCAATAAGCTCACCGGCCGGGACTATAAGCTCTTTAACTACTACGGCGCCCCCGATGCCGAGGAAGTGGTGGTGGCCATGTGCTCCGTCACCGAGGCTCTGCGGGAGACCGTGGACTATCTCAACGCCCAGGGCCGCAAGGTGGGTATGGTGCAGATCCACCTGTACCGCCCCTTCTCCGTGCCGGATTTCTCTGCCGCCATTCCCGCCACCTGCAAGCGCATCGCTGTGCTGGACCGCAGCAAGGAGACCGGCTCCGTAGGCGAGCCCGTGTACCTGGATGTGGTCACGGCGCTGAACCAGGCGGGCCGGGGCGACATCCGCGTGGTGGGTGGCCGCTATGGTCTCAGCAGCAAGGACACCACCCCCGGTCAGCTCATCGCCGTGTACGATAATCTCCGCCAGGAGACGCCTAAGAACAGCTTTACCATCGGCATTTGCGACGATGTGACCCACACCTCCCTGGACTACGAGAACATCGAGTTCCCACACCCCGGCGAGATTTCCTGCAAAATCTGGGGTCTGGGCGGCGACGGTACCGTGGGCGCCAACAAGAACGCTATTTCCACCATCGGCCTGGTGGCCGACAAGTACGCCCAAGCATATTTCTCCTACGACTCCATGAAGTCCGGCGGCCTGACCCAGAGCCACCTGCGCTTCGGTGATGCGCCCATCCGCAGCACGTACCTGGTGTCCTCCGCGGATTTCGTGGCCTGCCACGCCCCCACCTATGTGAAGAAGTATGATCTCACCGAGGATCTGAAGGACGGCGGCACCTTCCTGCTCAACTGCCCCTGGTCCGCAGAGGAGCTGGAGAATCACCTGCCCGCCAAGATGAAGCGGGATCTGGCCCGGAAGCACGCCAAGTTCTACATCATCAACGCCGCCAAGTTGGCCGCCGAGATCGGCCTGGGCAAGCACACCAACAACATCCTCCAGGGGGCGTTCTTCGCATTGACCAAGGTCATCCCCATGGATGTGGCTGTGGAGGACATGAAGAAAAACAACTACGCCACCTATTTCAAGAAGGCCGGGCAGAAGATCGTGGATCTCAACGACAAGGCCGTGGATGTGGGTGTGCACGCCGCCGTACAGGTGGATGTACCCGCCGCCTGGGCCGATGCCCAGGATGCCCCCGCCCCGGCGGTGGAGGCCACCCCCTTTGTCAAGGAGATCGTCATGCCCATGGATCGCCAGCAGGGCGACAAGCTGCCGGTGTCCGTGTTCCAGAAGCACGGCGTGCTGGACGGCACCTGGGAAAACGGCACCTCCGCCTACTCCAAGCGCGGCGTAGCCACCTCCGTGCCCAAGTGGGACGCGGCGGCGTGCATCCAGTGCAACCGCTGCGCCATGAGCTGCCCCCATGCGGCCATCCGCCCGGTGCTGCTGACGGAGGAGGAGAAGGAACCCGTTCCCGCCGATTTCATCACCGCCCCGGCCAAGGGCTTGGGCAAGGACGCCCCTGCCTACCAGTTCCGCATGCAGGTGTCACCCTATGACTGCCTGGGCTGCGGCGTGTGCCTGACGGCCTGCCCCGCCAAGGAAAAGGGCGCGCTGACCATGGTACCCTTTGAGGAGATGAAGGGTGAGCAGCCCCTGTTCGACCAAGTGGCCATGAACGAAAAGTACCTGAAGAAGGATGCCATCAGCGACAAGAGCGTGAAGAACGCTCAGTTTGCCAAGCCCTATTTCCAGTTCTCCGCCATCAGCGGCGGCGCGCCCATCCTGCCCTATTGCAGGGACTGCCAGGGCCACGGCCCCGCCTGGGAGCACTCCCTGTTTGAGGACAACGCCGAGTTCGCCTACGGCTTCTTCCACGCCCAGGATTCCATCCGCAAGGAGCTGCTGCTCCGGCTGGAAAAAATGCAGGGTGAGGGCGTGGCCCCCAAGGCCATCGGCGCGTATCTGGATAGCTGGAACGACCACGAAAAGTCCCGGGCCGTCACCGATGCCTTGATAGCCGCTTTGCAGGGCGTGCCCGGCGAGGATGCCGCGTACATCCTGGAAAATAAGGAATACCTTGCCAAAAAGTCCGTTTGGGCCGTGGGCGGCGACGGCTGGGCCTACGACATCGGCTTCGGCGGCATCGACCATGTGATGGCCCAGAACCGGGACGTGAATCTGCTGGTGCTGGACACCGAGGTCTATTCCAATACCGGCGGCCAGTCCTCCAAGGCAACGCCCATCAGCGCCACGGCCAAGTTCTCCGCCGGAGGCAAGCAGGTGGCCAAGAAGGACCTGGGCGGCATCCTGATGCAGTACGGCTATGTGTACGTGGCCCAGGTGGCCATGGGCGCTGACCAGGCCCAGACCCTCCGGGCCCTCCGGGAGGCTGAGGCCTATCCCGGCCCGTCCATCGTCATCTGCTACTGCCCCTGCCTGGAGCAGCACATCAAGTCCGGTATGGGGAACTCCCAGCTGGAGATGAAGAAGGCAGTGGAGTGCGGCTACTGGCACCTGTATCGCTACGATCCCCGGCTGAAGGCCGAGG
>URSX01000021.1 GCA_900550615.1 uncultured Eubacteriales bacterium | reverse complement strand
TCCATATACTCGGACATGTCGATGCGGATCATGGCGTTTTCATCGCCGAACATGGCCTCTGCCAGCGTCTTGCACAGCTCCGTCTTGCCAACGCCCGTGGGCCCAAGGAACAGGAAGGAGCCAATGGGACGCTTGGGGTCCTTCAGCCCCACGCGGCTGCGGCGGATGGCCTTCGCCACGGCGGTGACAGCCTCGTCCTGTCCTACCACGCGGGCATGGAGGGTATCCTCCAGCTTCAGCATGCGCTGGCTTTCGTCCTCGGTAAGGCGGGTGACGGGAATGCCCGTCCAGCCGGCCACCACCTTGGCGATGTCCTCCTCGCCTACGGTGCCCCGGCTCACGGCCAGGTTCTTGCGCCAGTGCTCCCGCTCAATCTCCACCTGCTGGACATAGTTCTGCTCGATGTCCCGCAGCTGGGCGGCCTTTTCATAGTCCTGCTTGGCGATGACCTCTGCCTTCTCCTTGCGCAGGGCGGCCAGCTTCTCCTCCAGGCTCTTCAGCTCCGGGGAGGCGGATTCGGCGTCCATACGCACCCGGCTGGCGGCCTCGTCCATCAGGTCGATGGCCTTGTCGGGCAGGAACCGGTCATTGATATACCGCACGGACAGCCGCACGGCGGCCTCAATGGCCTCGTCGGTGATGGTCAGCTTGTGGTGCGCCTCATACTTCTCCCGCAGACCCTTCAGGATCTCAATGGCCGTCTCGGGGGTAGGCTCGCCCACAGTCACCGGCTGGAACCGGCGCTCCAGGGCGGCGTCCTTCTCAATGTACTTGCGGTACTCGTTGAGGGTGGTGGCGCCCACCACGCGGATCTCGCCTCTGGACAGGGCGGGCTTGAGGATGTTGGCGGCATCTACAGCGCCCTCGGCGGAGCCGGCACCCACGATGGTGTGCAGCTCGTCGATGAAGAGGATGACGTTGCCGTCCTTCTTCACCTCGTCGATGGTCTTCTTGATGCGCTCCTCAAATTCGCCCCGGTACTTGGTGCCGGCCACCATGCCGGACAGATCCAGGGACAAAACCTTCTTGTCCAGCAGCTCCTCGGGCACGTCCGCCGCAGCGATGCGCTGGGCCAGGCCCTCGGCGATGGCCGTCTTGCCCACACCGGGCTCACCAATCAGAACGGGGTTGTTCTTGGTGCGGCGGGAGAGGATCTGGATGACCCGCTGAATTTCCTTTTCACGGCCGATGACCGGATCCAGCTTGCCCTGGCGGGCGGCCTCGGTCAGGTCACGGGTGAACTCGGAGAGGGTCTTGCCCTTCTTGCCGTCGTCCCGATGGGGGGAGGGAACGCTTCCGGCGGCGGCCCTGGGGCCCTCGTTGATCTTCTGCACCACGGAGCTGTACATCTTCTTGGGGTCGATGCCCACGGTGTCCAGCACCCGGATGGCCATGTTGCTGCCTTCCCGCAGCAGGCCCATGAGCAGGTGCTCCGTGCCGATGTAACCGGCGCCCATACGGGCGGCCTCGGACACGGCCAGCTCCACGGCACTCTTGGCCCGGGGGGTAAGGCCCTGGGAGGGTGCCGCGCCGGACAGCCCTCTGCCCACGCTGCGCTCCAGCACGGTGCAGATCATGTCCTCGGTCATGCCGTACTCCTGCATGACCCGGTGGGCGATGCCGTCCTCTTCCCGCATCAGGCCCAGCAAAATATGTTCACAGCCCACATAGCCGTGGCCCATTTCCTCCGCGGCCTCCTGGGCCAGGCGCAGGGCTTCCTCCGCGCGGGGGGTAAATTGATTCTCATGAGTCATATAAAACACATCCTCTCGTTGTCGTTATTTTTCTGTGGCCGCCGCCCTCACTGCTGCGAGGGCAGGGCGCGAAGCTCGTCCCGCAGGCGGGCGGCTTCCTCGTAATTTTCGCTTTCTACGGCGGCCTTCAGCCGCTCCTGCAGGGAATTGCGCTTGCACTCATAGCGCAGGGCCTCCTGCTGGGCCTTGTCTACCAATCCGGCAGATTTCTCCTGCCGGACGGGCTGCTCAAGCACCTCCGGCTGGCCCGGCTCCGGAAACTCCGTCAGCATCCGGGAGCCGAAGCTGTCCATAAACGGCTCCAGCAGGGAAAACGGACGGCTGAAGAAGTCATCGCCAAACAGGCTCATGGGCCGCATGCTGCGCCGCAGGGAATTGGTGTAGCCCATGGCCTGGGCACAGTCCTGGCACAGATGCACCTGGGTCACATGACCGTTTACGCTGCTCCTATAGAAAAAAGTGGCCTCGTTCTTTCCGCAATGTTCACACTTCATAATATGTTCCTCCTTACTTCCATTCAAACCAGATGGATGAGAATTTGTTTCAAAATATCCGCCCGCAGGGCGTCCCGCCGCTCCTTGGGAACGGTGCGCAGGGCGCTGTCGGACAGGGCCCACAGGGCCGCCTGGGCGGCCATATGGTCGATGGCCTCGGACTGGGCCAGGTTGCCCAGGATAGCCCGGGCGCTGTGTCCGTCCAGCTCATCGCCCACGGAATTGATCACATGCATCAGCAGCGTCTGCCGGTCCATGTGCACCCGCGTGATGCGGATGTATCCGCCGCCGCCCCGGCGGCTCTCCACGATGTAGCCGTGCTCCGGGGAGAAGCGGGTGGACATCACATAGTTGATCTGGCTGGGCACGCAGCCGAACCGCTGCGCCAGGTCGCTGCGCTGCAGCTCCAGCACGCCGTTGGCCTCGTCCAATGCCTCCTGAATGAATCCCGCGATCATATCTGAAATACCCATTCCTGTTCTCCTCCGTTTCTTGTTTGACCTTTCTTGACCTTGACTACAGTATACCACGAAAGCCAACGAAGTCAATAGGCAATCTTTGACTTTCTTTGACTTTTCTGAAAACAATCTGTGAACAGGTGTGTTTATTTGTTTTCTTTTGCCAAAATGAAACTTTTCCCTATAGATTATACTTGCTTTTTGAATTTCTTGTGTTACAATGGGGGTACAAATCTTAATGGAGGTGCTCTTATGGCTTATCAGATCGGTTCTGCCTGCGTCAGCTGCGGCGCTTGTGCAGATGCTTGCCCCGTGGGTGCTATTTCCCAGGGCGATGCTACCTATGTGATCGATGCAAACGCTTGCCTGGACTGCGGTTCCTGCAGCGATACTTGCCCCAACGGCGCTATCAGCCCCGCTGACTAATTTTTGCATAGTAGCAAGACAGACACCGCAGGGCTTTGCCCTGCGGTGCTTTTTTACTATCGAAAAGCCTTCGATTTTTCTGTCAAAAGATCTGCGGCCAGCCCCGGGGCATTGCCCTTGGGCGGTTTTTATACTATAATGAAAAAGACAAGCGAAAGGGGTGACCACCGTGATAAAACAGGATCAGCTCTGGCCTGACGGTTTCCGCTTTTTCTTTGACGACGGCCTGTTCCAGCCGGGGACAGATTCATTCCTCCTGGGGAGCTTTCCACGGCTGCGGCGGGGAGAGCGGGTGTGCGACCTGGGGGCCGGCACGGGGCTTTTGGGCCTGCTGCTTCTGGCCCGGGAGCCGAACCTGCATGTGACCAATGTGGAGCTCCAGCCCCCGGCGGTAGCCCTGGCGGAGGAAAATGCGGCGCTGAACGGCCTGTCCGGCCGGGTCACCAACCTTCTGGCAGACTTGCGGGAGCCCGCCCAACTGCCCCCGGCAGGCAGCTTTGATCTGGTGGTGAGCAACCCGCCGTATTTCGACATCCATCGGGGTGCCGTGGCCCGGGCAGAAAGCCGGAGCATGGCCCGCTCGGACGCGGCGTGTACCCTGCCTCAGCTGTGCGCCGCCGCCGGGTGGCTGCTGCGCCATGGCGGCAGTCTTTGCCTGGTGTTCCGGACGGAGCGGATGCCGGAGCTTTTCGCCTGCCTGCAAAGCTGTTCTCTGGAGCCCAAGCGGCTGCGCCTGGTGCAAAACACCGCCCAAAGCGCCCCCAAGCTCCTGCTGCTGGAGGCCCGGAAGGGTGGAAAGCCGGGTCTCTCCCTGCTGCCGCCGCTGCTGCTGCGGGACGGGGACGGCAGAGAAACGCCGGAGCTGGCGCGGATCTATTTTCGGGATAAGGAGTCATAAAAATGGCCGGAATTTTATACCTGGTGGCAACGCCCATCGGAAACCTGGGGGATTTTTCGCCCCGGGCCGTGGATACACTGGAGAAAGCGGACTTCATCGCCGCCGAGGACACCCGGGTATCCGTAAAGCTGCTGAACCATTTCGACATCAAAAAACCTCTGGTGAGCTATCACGAGCACAACCGCGCCTCGGCGGGCCAGGCCATCCTGCGCCGTCTGCTGGCGGGGGAAAACTGCGCCCTGGTGACCGATGCCGGCACCCCGGCCATCAGCGATCCCGGGGAGGATCTGGTGCGCCTGTGCGGCGAGAGCGGTATCACCGTGGAGGCCATCCCCGGCTGCTGTGCGGCCATCTGCGCCCTGGCCGTGTCGGGTCTGCCTACAGGTCGCTTCACCTTTGAGGGGTTCCTTTCCGCCAATAAAAAAGAGCGCCGGGCGGCGCTGCTGAAGCTTAAAAGTGAGGAGCGAACCATGGTGTTCCATGAGGCGCCCCACAAGCTCCGCGCCACCCTCTCGGATATGGCGGAAATTCTGGGGGATCGGCCCGTGGCCCTGTGCCGGGAGCTGACCAAGCTCCATGAGCAGACCCTCCGCACCACGCTTTTTCAGGCGGTGGCTCTCTATGAACAGCAGGAGCCCCGGGGCGAATATGTGCTGGTGGTGGCCGGGGCCCAGCCGCTTGAGGAGCCTGCGGTGACGCTGGAGGAAGGGGTGCGCCGGGTGCTGCACCTGCGGGAATCGGGTGTAAAAATGAAGGATGCCGTCCGCACCGTGGCCGGGGAAACAAATCTGAACAAAAACGAGCTCTATGCCGCCGCTGTAAAGGCGCAATAGCCCATGAATCTGCAAAAAGCAGAGGAGATCCACTCCTCTGCTTTTCTCATGTTTCCTTCAGCCTGGCTTTCTTCAGCTGCGCCAGACACTTGGGACAGATATTCTTTCCCATGAATGCTTGCACGCACTCTGTGCTCTCACAGGAAACGCACCTCTCCTCAAATTTTTGCAGAATGACACAGGACCCGTCCACATAGATTTCCAAAGGATCCTTTTCCGCGATATTCAATGTCCGGCGAAGCTCGGCGGGAAGCACGATCCGGCCCAGCTCGTCGACCTTTCTTACGATCCCGGTAGATTTCACAGATATTTACCTCTCTCCAGTTTTCTTTTTTCTTAATTATGTCACAGAGTTGCTATAAAGTCAACCTAAATTTGACAAACTCGGCCAAATGTGTGCTTATCATTCGCTGATTTTGTGCATATAGTCCTATGAGGTGAAGTGCAATGGCAATGGCAGTGGTTTGGGTGGTTATGGTCGCAGCGTCGGTCGTATGCGGAATTACAGGCGGAAATATGGCAGAGGTTTCCGCCGCGGCCCTGGAGGGAGCCAAGGCAGCAGTGGAGCTGTGTATTTCCCTGGCGGGGGTGCTGTGCCTGTGGTCGGGGTTTATGGAGCTGCTGAAGCAGTGCGGCCTGGAGAAGAAGCTGGCGGCCCTGTTTCGCCCGCTGCTGAGGCGGCTGCTGCCGGGAGCCAGCCGGGATCCCGAGACCATGGCCGCCGTCAGCGGCAATCTCTCGGCCAACCTCCTGGGGCTTGGCAACGCCGCCACGCCTCTGGGCATCCGGGCCGCCCGCCGCATGGCTCTGGGCGCTCAGGGCCGCGCCAGCAACGAGCTGTGCCGCCTGGTGGTGCTGAACACCGCCTCCGTGCAGCTGCTGCCCACCACCGTGGCCGCCGTGCGATCCGGCTGCGGGGCGGCAGCGCCCTTTGACATTCTCCCGGCGGTGTGGATCAGCTCGGTGCTGTCGGTATCCGTGGGGCTCCTGGCAGCCCGGCTCCTGGAACGGGTGGTGCGGTGATGGCTCTTGCCCGTATCAGCGATTATCTGATCCCGCTGCTACTGGCGGGTGCGGCCCTGTACGCCCTGGGCCGCCGGGTGGATGTGTTCTCCGCCCTGACCACCGGCGCAGGCGAAGGCCTGTCGGTCATTCTGCGCATCCTGCCGCCTCTGGTGGCCCTGCTGACGGCGGTGTATATGCTCCGGGCCAGCGGTGCCCTGACTCTGCTGACCCAGGCGCTGACGCCGGTACTCACCCGGATCGGGATTCCTCCGGAAACCGTGAGCCTGCTGCTGATCCGCCCGGTCAGCGGCAGCGGAGCCCTTGCCGTAGGCAGCGAGATCATGCAGACCTACGGCCCGGACAGCACCATCGGCCGCACGGCGGCGGTGATGCTGGGAAGCACCGAGACCACCTTTTATACCATCGCCGTATATTACGGCGCGGCGGGAATTCGCCGCACCCGGCACACGATCCCCGCCGCCTTGGCGGCGGATGTCACGGGCTTTCTGGCAGCGGCGTGGACGGTGCGGTGGCTGTTTTAATGTTCGGAAAGCACCGGCAAACCGGCTGCCGCATGCATAATTCTGCCGCCCTACGGTAAAAGTACGCACTGGCAGACCGAGCCCATTTCCCCGCCCGCAGACGGTAAAAGCGGTAAAATTTCTCTGCGCTCACGTCTGCGGATGCAGGCCCCGCAGGTCATTTTTACCAAAAGAATATTCGATATTAGATATTGAATATCGAATATATACGGATTATACGCTTTTAAATACAATTAGTCAAGGGGTGAGCCGAAACATGGAGCATTTTTTGCCGAAAAAGCAGGAAAAGGAAGTTATTTCCATTCGTATTTCGACTGATTTGCTTGCTACGGTGGATCAAAAATCCGCCTCATTTGACATCAGCAGAAACGAATTTATCAATCAGTGCATCCTGTTCGCCCTGGATCACATGGACGAAAGATAAAAAAGACACACCCACCGGTATGGCTGGTGGGTGTGTCCTTTTTCTTGTGAGATCACATTTTTTCCGGCGCAGAGCAGCCGATAAGCTCCATCCCGTTTTTCAGAACGCTGCGGGCGGTGTCTGCCAGCAGCAGCCGGGCGTTCAGCAGGTCCTCCGCCTCGCCCTTGATGCGGCAGGCGTTATAGAACTTGTGGAAGGCGGCGGCCAGGTCCGTGAGATAGCGGTTGATGAAGCTGGGGTCATAGTCCCGGGCGGCCAGGCGCACGATGTCGCAGTAGTTTGCGATCTGCTTGATGAGGGCCAGCTCCGTGGGGTCGGTGAGCAGGGAGAAGTCCACAGTCTCCGGGGCCGGGACGGTGTGGCCGTCGGCGGCCAGGTTTTTCAGCAGGGTGCAGATCCGGGCATGGGCGTACTGGACATAGTACACGGGGTTTTCGCTGTCCTCCCGGACGGCCAGGCCCAGGTCGAACTCCATCTGGGTCTCGGGCTTGGCGTTGAAAAAGTAGCGGCAGGCGTCCACGGGAACCATGTCCAGCAGGTCGGTGAGGGACACGGCCTTGCCGGTGCGCTTGGACATGCGGACGATCTCGCCGTCCTGCACCAGCTTCACCAGCTGCATGAGCACGATGTCCAGCCGATGGGTACCGTCCAGCCCCAGAGCGTCCATAGCGCCCTTCAGCCGGGCCACATGGCCGTGGTGGTCGGCGCCCCAGATGTTGATGACCTTGTCAAAGCCCCGGACGGCGAATTTGTTGCGATGGTAGGCGATGTCGGCGGCGAAATAGGTATAAAACCCGTTGGCCCGGCGGAGCACATCGTCCTTCAGGCCCAGCTTTTCGATGGCTTCGTCGCTCTTCCCGGCGGCTTTCAGCTGCTCTGCGAGGATTTCGCTGGTCTTCAGCCACAGAGCGCCGTCCTTTTCATAGGTGTAGCCCCGCTTTGTCAGCTCCGCCACGGAGTCTGCCACATAGCCGCTCTCGTGGAGGCTGGACTCGAAGAACCACTGGTCGTACTGAATACCGTAGCGGGCCAGGTCGGCCTGCATCCTGGGGATGTTGTGCTCCAGGCCGAACTTCGCCAGAACGTCGTGGCGGGTCTTTTCGTCCGCATGCAGCAGGTCGTCGCCGCGGGCGTCGGCGTAGAGCTGCGCCAGCTCCCGGATGTCGTCTCCGTGGTAGCCATCCTCGGGGAACTCCACCGCGTCCTCGCCCTTGAAGATCTGGAAATACCGGGCCTCCAGACTCTTGGCGAATTTTTCGATCTGGTTGCCGGCGTCGTTGACATAGAACTCCCGCCAGACATCGGCGCCGGACTTTTGCAGCACCGAGGCCAGGGTGTCACCCAGAACGCCGCCCCGGGCGTTGCCCATGTGCATGGGGCCGGTGGGGTTGGCGGAGACGAACTCCACCATGTACTTTTTACCAGCCAGCATGTCGTTTTTGCCGTAGTCGGCCCCCTCCCGCTGCACGGCGCAGATGGTCTCGCCGAACCAGCGCTGACCCAGGGTAAAGTTCAGAAAGCCCGGGCCGGCCATGGCGGCGGAGGTGAAGTAGCTGCCCTCCAGGTCCATATTATCCAGCAGGATCTGGGCCACCTCCCGGGGATTTTTCCTCAGCGCCTTGGCGGCGGCCAGGCAGAATGTAGTGGTGTAGTCGCCGTTGGCGGTGTCCTTGGGGATCTCCACCGAGGGCTGCACAGGGCAGTCCGCCGGGAGCAGCCCGGCGCTGGCGGCCTTGCGGTAGGCGGACAGAGTCAGCTCCAGCACTTGGTCCTTGGCATTTTGGATCATATTCATAGCAATTTACTCCTTAAATTTTCTTTAGAAACAGGCTGACCCGCAGCGCGCTCACAGGCTGCATGCCAACCAGCAGCATATATTCCAGCACCACCGAGCCGTCCCTGCGCCCGGAGAGATCCCATGTGACCTCCTTGGTCTTCACGTTCAGGGTCAGGTTCCCCTGGGGTGTCCTGATCTGGGACGCGGTGACGGCAGCGGGGTCTAAGAGCAGACCGTAGCCCTCTCCGTCGTTAACCACAATGGCCCGCCCGGTCTCGTTTTCCAGCTTCACATCCGAGTGAATGGTGGATTTTTCATCCTCACAATTAACGGCCTCGTATTGCAGGTGCCAGCCGTATTCAGTCTTCTCCACCGTAGCGGAGCCCTCCATGCGGATCACATCCTCCACGCCGCCGAACACGCTGCGGCTGGCGATGCGGATCTGTGTGTTTCCTTCCATAGCGCCCTCCTTAGTATCGGTCAATATCCACCGGCAGGACAGGCTTTCGCAGCTCCTCCTGCAAAAACTGCTGGGCCACCGTGCGGAAATCCGAGGGCTGGTCGCTGGCGTAGAGGGTGGCCTCCCCGCCTGGCCCGGCGGAGAGCAGGCCACCGTCCCGGAGGGTGCGTTTGAGATCCCAGGCGGCCTCCTCGCTGGCGTTGATGAGTGTGACGGCAGGGCCCATGATGCCGCCGATGACATCCATCAGCAGGGGATAGTGGGTACATCCCAGGATGAGGGTGTCTATACCCGTCCGGCCCAGCGGCTCCAGATATTCCCGTGCCACGGTCTCTATCACCGCGTCTCCGGGCCTATACCGTCCGTTTTCCACCAGGGGGACGAACAGCGGGCAGGCCTTGGCGATGACCTCCACCGCCGGGTCGATCCCTGCGATGCACTTTTCATAAGCGCCGCTGCGGACGGAGGCGGCGGTGGCGATGAGTCCCACCCGGCCATTTTTGGTCATCTGCACCGCCCGTCGGCAGGCAGGCTCCACCACACCCAGAATGGGCAGGTCGTTTTCTCCCCGCAGGACGGGCAGGCAGGTGGTGGATACGGTGCCGCAGGCCACCAAGATGGCCTTGATGTCGAAGCTGCGGAGAAAATGCACATCCTGCCGGGCATATTTCAGCAGAATTTCCGGGGAGCGGCCCCCGTAGGGCACACGGGAAGTATCGCCGAAGTATATAATGTTTTCAGAGGGCAGGAGTTTTCGCAGCTCTCGGACGGCGGACAGTCCGCCTACGCCGGAGTCGAATACGCCCACAGGCCGCTGATCCATAGTGATTCACCTCGAATGATTATAGTAACCAATCAATTATACTATGGATCGGCGGGTATCTCAAGGAAAATTTGGCGCAGCTGCCCATTTTTTTCAGTGGCATTTTCTCTTTTCATCTGCTATACTGAAACGCAATAGGGAAGCAAACGGCAAGGAGGTGTCTGCAATGGAGCTTAAACTGACGCAAAAACAGTTTCGGCGGCTGCTGGATCTGGTGTATATCGGCAACTGGGTGCTCAACTCCACCCGGGGGGACGACCGCATACGGGATTACGACCAGGTGGAGAGCCTGGTGTTTTCTCACTGCCTGGGCCGGGGCATGGAGAAGCTGACAGAGCTGTATGAGGGGGAGTTGATCCCCTCCCGGGCCTTTGCCGAGGGCGGCATCCACGAGGCCATCATGGCCTATGAGGACAATGTGTTTTTTGAGATCCTGGCCCAGGAGCTGGCGCTGCGGGATCTGGACGACCCACCTATCACCGAGGAAAATTACGACGAGGTGATGGAGCGGATGAACGAGTATCTGGGCGAGTTCCAGCGCCACGGCACCGACCATGTGACCGTGGAGATGGACGATTGATGCAAAAAACAGCGGAGGGAAGCCCTCCGCTGTTTTTTTGCAGGCACATACAGAACCCGGGGGAATGTTACCGCTTTCTGCCCACCTCCTCGATGGAAAAGCCCCCGTGCAGAACCAGATAGGTCTGGGGCGCGGGGCGCATCAGGTTCCACAGCCCCACCCCCTGCAGTCCCTTTTCCGCCGCCAGGCGGAACTTGGCATAGCTGCTCCGGGCGTCCTCAAACCACACCTCATGCTCCCGGCCGTCCCGGGCGGTGTAGCGGAACCAAGGGGCCTGGGCCGTTTCGTCATACCGGATCTCCGCGCCGCACCTCCGGGCCAGGGCCAGAGCCTCCTGGGGCGACAGGGACTGGGCCCGGGTCGCCCCCTCCCGGAAGGGCAGCGGCCAGTCGTAGCCGTATACCGGCACGCCCAGAAACAGCTTTTTCGCCGGGATCTCCGTCAGGGCATAGTCCAGCACCTGGCGCACCTTGTCCAGAGGTGCCACGGCCATGGGTGGCCCGGCGGTGTAGCCCCACTCATAGGTCATCAGCAGGGCGCCGTTGGCGGCATTGCCCAGGGCGGCGTAGTCGTGGGCTTCGTACAGCAGGCCCCGCTGGCCGGCAAAGGTCTTCGGCGCCAGAGCCACCAGCACCGAGTAGCCCAGTGGGTTCAGCGCCGTGCGCAGCATCGTCACAAAGGCCCCGAAGGCCGCCCCCAACTCCGGGCGCAGGTACTCAAAGTCCACATCCACGCCGCCGTACCCCTTTTCTCCCAGAATCTGCGTGATCTCCCCCAGCAGCGCCTCCTGCCGCTCCCGGCTTTGCAGCAGCATCTCCCCCCGGCTGGAGGAGAAATTCCCCTCCTCCGTCAGGGTGGACAGGTGCATCCACGGCTGCACACCGTACTGGCCCGCCGCCAGGATCCCCTGGTCGCTCAGAGGAGCCAGACCGCCGCCCGGGCCGATGCCATAGGTAAAGGGGGTCACATAGGTCATATAGGGCAGCACCTGGCGCAGCAGATCGCCGTTTATGTAGGGATAGGCGTAGCCGTTCACTCCCAGGCTGCTCTCCCGGTGCGCCTCCCGCAGGGAGACGATCAGCTCCTCCCCCGGTATCAGGTTCCCCTGTCCCTGCAGGAAAATATTGTTCTGATACAGCTCCCGGACCGGGATGCCGTGGGCCCTTGCGATGGAGTATACCGTGTCCCCCGGCCGCACGGTGTGAATCGTTTCCGGCAGCAGCACCACCAGAGTCTGCCCCGGCACCAGGGCTCCGTCCGGCGGCACCTCATTCTGCTTTTGCAGCAGCCGGGCGGACACGCCGTACTGCTTTGCAATGGAGAAAAGCGTCTCCCCCTTTTTCACCACATGGATCCTCATTCTTTTCCTCCTCCCTGCTGCCACGCAGCACACCGGTATTATATGCGCCGTCCGGTGGATTTAGACGGCACCGGCGGCCCCAGCGCGGCATACAATGGGGAAACATCTGCGACAAGGAGGAAGCGGTATGAGAGAGTTCACGGTGGCCCTGGCGGGCAATCCCAACGTGGGCAAGTCCACGGTTTTCAACGCCCTGACGGGCATGCACCAGCACACGGGGAACTGGCCGGGGAAGACGGTGGCCTCGGCAGAGGGCAGCTTCCGCCGGGGAGACATGCTGGTGCACCTGGTGGATCTGCCCGGCACCTATTCCCTCAGCGCCGATTCTCCGGAGGAAGAGGTGACCCGGGACTACCTCCTCTCCGGCCGGGCGCATGTGACATTGGCGGTGGTGGATGCCACCTGCCTGCAGCGGAACCTGAACCTGGTGCTGCAGATCCGGCAGATCACCTGCCGCCTGGTGGTGTGCGTGAATCTGCTGGACGAGGCGGAAAAGGAGGGTGTGGAGATCGACCTGTCCGCCCTGTCCCGGCTGCTTGCCTGCCCGGTGGTAGGGGCCGCCGCCCGCAGCAGGCGGGGACTCACGGAGCTGATAGATGCCGCCGCCGCGGAGGCCGCCCGGCCGGAAAAGGCCGATGACTGGTGCATCCGCTACCCCGCCCCCATCGAATATGCCCTGTCCCTTCTGCCGTCCTGTCCCCGGCACAGAGGGCTGGAGCTGCTGTGCGGGGAGCTGCCGCCACAGCCCCGGGAGCAGGCGGCGCTAAAGCAGGCCCTTGCCTCCCTGGGCGCTCTCACAGGCCGTGCCCTCCGGGACACAGTCACCGCCGCCCGGGTGCGTCAGGCAGAAAAGATCGGCGCGGTCTGCCTGCGCCGCAGGAAGCCGCCCCACCGCCGGGATCGGCTGCTGGACCGGCTGCTGACGGGGCGGCTGGTGGGCATCCCTGCCATGCTGCTTTTGCTGGGCGGGGTGTTTTACCTCACTATTTGGGGCGCCAACGCCCCCTCGGAGCTTTTGCAGTCGGCGCTCTTTTCCCTGCTGGAGCCCATCCGGCATGGCCTGGCCTCTTTGGGTGCTCCGGATTGGCTGCAGGGGCTGGTAGCCGACGGGCTGTACCGCACCACCGCCTGGGTGGTGGCGGTGATGCTGCCGCCCATGGCCATCTTTTTCCCGCTGTTCACCCTGCTGGAGGACGCGGGCTACCTGCCCCGGGTGGCCTTCAACTTAGACGGGCTCATGTGCCGCTGCGGCGGCCACGGACGGCAGAGTCTGACCATGTGTATGGGCTTCGGCTGCAACGCCTGCGGTGTCACCGGCTGCCGCATCATTGACTCCCCCCGGGAGCGGCTCACAGCCCAGCTGACCAATTCTCTGGTGCCCTGCAACGGGCGGTTCCCCACCCTGGCGGTGTTCATCTCCCTGTTTTTCCTGGGAAATACCGCCGGCCCCGGGCGGCGGCTGCTGGCAGCGGCGATATTTCTGGGCGTCATTCTCTTTGCCGTGGGCATGACGATGCTGTGCTCCAAGCTCCTGTCCCTCACGCTGCTGCGGGGTCAGGTCTCCTCCTTTTCTCTGGAGCTGCCCCCCTATCGCCTGCCGCAGATCGGAAAGGTGCTGGTGCGCTCCCTGCTGGATCGGACGCTGTTCGTGCTGGGGCGGGCTGTGACCGTGGCGATGCCGGCGGGCGCAGTCATCTGGGTGCTGGCCAATCTCACGGTTTCCGGGCAGCCGCTTCTGACAGTCCTGGCCGGTTTTTTGCAGCCCCTGGGCCGGGTCATGGGGCTGGACGGTATGATTTTGCTGGCGTTCCTCCTGGCCTTTCCCGCCAACGAGATCATGCTGCCCATCCTGGCCATGGGCTATCTCTCCACCTCCACCATGGCCGCCCTGGAAACCGATCGCTTGGGCCAGATCCTGACGCTCCACGGCTGGTCGTGGCAGACGGCGGTCTGCGCTACGGTGCTGTGTCTTTTGCACCTGCCGTGCGGTACCACCTGCCTGACCCTCCTGCGGGAAACGGGCAGCCGGAAGTGGACTCTGGTGGGGATGCTGCTGCCGCTGGGCATGGGCGTGCTGCTCTGCTGCCTGCTCAGCGCCCTGTTCCACATACTCTGAGCACGACCATAAAGGCAGCATTTTACCCAGCATTTTACCCAGCATTTTACCCGACAATTAACCCAGCATTTACACCACATACTGTACTGCCAGATATGCCAGAACGGCGGAGATGGCCGCCTGAAGACCTTTTCCGAAAAAATAGCGGGTCATTTTCAGACCCGTCCCGTCCAGCACCGCCGCCGTCTGGCCGTGAACCGACAGACCGCCCCAGCCCAGAAGCACCGCCGCCCACACAAAGTCCCCGGGGCCGTTTCCCAGCTGGGCGACACCGCCGGTGAGTTCGATAAAGCCCAGGGCCGCCGGGTGGCGCAGGCCCGTCAGGCCCGCCAGCAGGGTCTGCACCACCAGCGCAAAAACTACGAAGGCGCACAGGCGGAGCATGGCATCGGCGGACTCCTGCACGGAACGGAGGAAGGCGGGGAGGAATTTCTCCGGCGGCGACAGCGGGAGGCGGAAATTCACCCGGGGACGGTCTCTTTTCTTCAGGAGCACCCCCACCAGAAGGGCAGAGAGAATATGGAGCAGATACAAAATCACCCCTGCCCGAAGGCTCCCGAAGCAGCCCAGACCCACCACACCCAGGATGAAGGAGGGGCCGGCATTGTTGCAGAAGGCCAACAGGCGCTCCGCCTCCGGCTGGGACAGCGCCCCAGACCGGAACAGCTGCCCCACGGTGCGCCCGCCCACCGGATAACCGCCCAGAAAGCCCAGAAACAGGGCCGATGCTCCGGCGCCGCCCACGCCGAACAGCCGCTCCGTCACCGGCGCCAGACGGCGGCCTATGCCGCCGGCAAAGCCCAGAGAGGTGAACAGCCCCGACACCACAAAATAGGGAAACAGCGCCGGGATCACTGATCGGACGCACAGGGCAAGGCCCCGGCGCACCGCCTCGGCCGCCGCCGCGCTGCTCACAAGCAGCAGCACCAGAACACCCGCAAGAAGCAGTGCCTGCCATTTTCGCCGGTTCAACGCCTCGCCCCCTTACGCCACCACTGTATGCGCCGGGGGAGCGGGGCTTGCCTGTTTTCCGGGGGCATTTTCCCGGACAGGCAAGTTTTTCCCCGCCGGGGCATAGGATTTGCAAGCGGAAAGTAAAGGTTGGCAAGGAGAATACGGATTGCCACGGCCGCGGTGCGCCCCCGCAATGACAGGTTTTTTGGCATGGGGTACGGCGGGTACCCCACCCTATAGGGGCGCGGAAAGGGAATATTCGGTCTTGAGCGGGTAGGAGGAAGCAGGGATGCAGAAACGGAAGCTATCACAGGTGGGTCTGGAGGCGGTGGAGCGGATGGATCTGCCGCTGGAGGAGGCGGCGGGGCTGCCCCAGATGGAGCTGTACGGCAACAGGCAGCTCTACCTCTCCGGCCACAGGGGCGTGATCTCCTACGGTACGGAGGAGGTGGCCGTGGCCGGAGGGCGGCTGACGGTGCGCATAACAGGAAAAAATTTACAGCTGGCGGCCATGACCGAGGGGGAGCTGCGGCTGACGGGATATATTACGCAGGTGGAGCTGATGGAGTAATATGTATAAGAAAGTGATCCACTTTCTCCAGGGCAGCGAGTGGGTGGAGATCCAGTGCGCCTGCCCGGAACGGGTGCTGAATCTGCTGGGGACGAGAAACATCCTGTTCTGGGATCTGACATGGGAATCAGAGATCTGCATGCGAATGCGCCTGCCGGTGCGGCAGGACGCCCTGCTGCGGCAGGTGGCCCAGCAGACCGGGGCGGAGATCACCGTGCTGCGGCGGCGGGGCGCGCCGGCGGTATGGAAGCGGATGCGGAAGCGGTATGTGCTGCTGGCCGGGTTCGCCCTGTTCTGGCTGCTGCTGTTCGGCGGAAACCTCTTCATCTGGGAGTTCCGGGTCAGCGGCAACGAGACCGTGCCCACGGAGACGGTGCTCCGGGCCCTGGAGAACTATGGCATCACCATCGGCTCCCCGGGGTTGGAGATCGACCAGGAGGATATGCGCAACCACGTGCTGCTGGAGCTGCACGACATATCCTGGCTGACGGTGAACGTGAAGGGCTGCGTAGCCCACGTGCAGGTGGTGGAGCGGCAAAGGCCGCCGGAGATCGCGGAGAAAACGGGCGTGTGGAACATCGTGGCCAAGCGGGACGGCCTGGTGACCCAGGTGCAGGCCCTGAACGGCAGGGCCATGGCGGCCCCCGGCAGCACCGTAGTGGAGGGGCAGCTGCTCATCTCCGGCATCTACGAGCCAAAGGAGGGCCGCACCTACATGACCCACAGCTTGGGAACGGTGACGGCCCGGACGTGGTACACGATGTCCGTATCCGTGCCGCTCGAAATACGCGAAAAGAGCGGAGAAAAACGGGAAAAGTCCGCCCTCTCCGTGGATCTGGGCAAAAAAAGAATAAAATTGTGGGGCAGGGGTAGCATATGCGGTGCAAACTGTGATAAAATAACATATTATCATCCGCTGTCACTGCCGGGTGGTCTGCGGCTGCCCATCACCGTGGTCAAGGAGACGGTGACGACCTATGACGCGCAGACGGCCAAGCGCAGCCGGGAGCAGGCGCAGAAGGAGGGGGAGGCCCTCCTCCTGCAGCAGCTGAAGAGCCAACTGGATAAGGACGCCGCCGTGACGGAGACGAAATTTTCCGCCGTGGAGGCGGGAGACTATCTGGTGGTGGAGCTGCGGGCAGAGTGCCTGGAGCAGATCGGCAGGCCCGTGCAGGTGCAGCAGGCAGAGGAAACGAACTGAGGAGGATACCCATGGAGCAGCGCATCAGTCTGGAGCGCATGGAGGAAGCAGTGAGCCTGTTCGGCTCTTTTGACGAGAACATCAGACTGCTGGAGAACGAATTTCATGTATCGGTGGTGAACCGGGAGGAGCAGCTCATCATCAGCGGCGAGCCGGAGGACACCATGCTGGCGGAAAAGGCTATTGAGGCCCTGCTGCGGCTCATCTCCCGGGGGGAGAATGTGGGCGAACAGCACGTGCGCTACGTCATCGGTCTGTGCCGCAGCGGGCAATTGGACCGCATCGACGAGCTGACAAGGGACGTGGTGTGCATCAGCGCCAAGGGCAGGCCCATCAAGCCCAAGACCATCGGGCAAAAGGACTACATAAAGACCATTCAGACCTGCCCGGTGACCATCGGCGTGGGGCCGGCGGGCACGGGCAAGACTTATCTGGCCGTGGCGGCGGCTGTGGCCGCCTTCCGGGAAAAGGAGGTCAGCCGCATCATCCTCACCCGGCCGGCAGTGGAGGCCGGAGAGCGGCTGGGCTTTCTGCCCGGGGACTTGCAGAGTAAAGTTGACCCCTACCTGCGGCCCCTGTACGACGCCCTGTTTGATATGCTGGGGCCGGAGACCTATCAGAAATATCTGGAAAAGGGGAACATTGAGGTGGCACCCCTGGCCTACATGCGGGGGCGCACTCTGGACGACAGCTTCATCATTCTGGACGAGGCGCAGAACACCAGCCGGGAGCAGATGAAAATGTTCCTGACGAGAATGGGCTTTGGCTCCCGGGTAGTCATCACCGGCGACGTGACACAGATCGACCTGCCCAGCGACAAGCCCAGCGGCCTGAAGGAGGCCATGCGGGTGCTGGACGGCGTGGAGGGCGTGGGCATCTGCCGCCTGACCCAGAACGACGTGGTGCGGCACGTCATGGTGCAGCGGATCATCGAGGCCTACGCCAAGTTTGAGGAGAAGAAAAAGAAATGAGAAAGACTCACTACATCCCCGTTACCGCCGACGTGCCCGGGGCGGCATCGGACGGCAACTGCGCCCTCATCCGCCGGACCATCCGCATGGCTTTGGCGGCGGAGGGGATGGAACTTCCCTGCGAGGTGGACGTGCTGCTGACAAACGACGAGGGCATCCACCGGATCAACCGGGACATGCGCAATGTGGACAGGCCCACGGATGTGCTGAGCTTCCCGGAGTTTGACCTGACGCCGGGGGATCTGCCCACAGAGGAGGACGCAGACCCGGGGACGGGACTGATCCCCCTGGGGGACATGGTGCTGTCCATGGAGCGGGTAGCGGCCCAGGCCAAGGAGTACGGACACTCGAGGCGGCGGGAGCTGGCATATCTGGTGACCCACTCGGTGCTGCATCTGCTGGGGTATGACCACCTGGACGAGGGGGCCATGAAAAAGCAGATGCGGGCACGAGAGGAGGCCATTATGGCGGTGCTGGGACTGGAGAGATAAGACGGGGGAACGGATGTCCCTGTTGCGGTGCCCAAAATTTCTGCGCTGCCTTACGGCGGACGCTGGAAATTTTGACCGCGGCCACTCGCTCACTTCGCTCCCTCTGCCACTGGCAGCGCTCAGCTCGCTCCCCACATCGGCCCGCCTCCACCGCCCCCTTGCAAAACCCCATCCACAATTTTAAGCCGCTCTTCCATTCGGAGCGGCGGAAAAGGAGATATAAACCCATGGAAAAGAAAAAATTCTACATCACCACCCCTATCTACTACCCGTCCGACAAGCTCCATATCGGCCATAGCTACTGCACCGTGGCCACGGATGCCATCGCCCGGTATAAACGGCTTCAGGGCTATGATGTCATGTTCCTCACCGGCACTGACGAGCACGGCCAGAAGATCGAGACCAAGGCCGAAGAAGCCGGCATGACCCCCCAGGCCTTTGTGGATAAGATCGTAAACGGCGAAAAGGGTGTGCGGGACCTTTGGAAGCTGATGAATATTTCCAATGACCGCTTCATCCGCACCACCGATGACTATCACTGCCGGGCCGTGCAGAAGATCTTCAAGAAGATGTACGAAAAGGGCGACATCTACAAGGGCGCCTACAAGGGCAAGTACTGCACCCCCTGCGAGAGCTTCTGGACCGAGAGCCAGCTGGTGGACGGCAAGTGCCCTGACTGCGGCCGGGAGGTTCACGATGCCCAGGAGGAGGCCTACTTCTTCCGCCTGAGCAAGTACGCAGACCGGGTGCAGCATCTCCTGGAGGATACCGACTTCCTCCAGCCCCGCAGCCGTGTCAATGAGATGGTGAATAACTTCATTAAGCCCGGCCTTGAGGACCTGTGTGTCAGCCGCACCAGCTTCACCTGGGGCATTCCCGTGGACTTTGACCCGGGCCATGTGGTCTATGTGTGGGTGGACGCCCTGTTCAACTACTGCACCGCCCTGGGCTTCTGCAACGAGCAGTACGACGATTACGATAAGTATTGGCCCGCGGATTATCACATTGTGGGCAAGGAGATCGTCCGTTTCCACTCCATCATCTGGCCCGCCATGCTCATGAGCATGGAAATGCCTCTGCCCAAGCATGTGTACGGCCACGGCTGGCTGGTCATTGACGGCGGCAAGATGTCCAAGTCCAAGGGCAATGTGGTGGATCCCTATGTCCTGGCGGAGATGTTCGGCGTGGATGCTCTGCGCTTCTTCCTGCTGCGCACCTTCCCCTTCGGCACCGATGGCAACTTCTCCAACGAGCTGCTCATCAACACCATCAATGTGGACCTGGCCAACGACCTGGGCAATCTGGTCAGCCGTACCTGCGCCATGGTGGAGAAGTATTTTGGCGGCACCCTGCCTGAAAATCGCGAGGATAACCCTGCCGACTGTGAGCTGAAGAAGCTGGCCTGCGGCCTGCGGGATCGCTACGAGGCCGAGATGGACAAGCTCCAGCTGCAAAACGGCCTGGAGGAGATCTTCAAGGTCATTGACCGGGCCAATAAGTATATCGACGAGAACGCCCCCTGGAAGCTGGCCAAGGAGGAGGGCAAAGAGGCCCGCCTTGCTACCGTCCTCTATAACCTGCTGGAGACCGTGCGCATCTGCACCGTCCTGCTGACCCCCTTCATGCCCGACAGCTGCGGCAAGATCTTCGACCAGATCGGTGCCTGCCAGGGCTGCCGCACCTGGGAGAGCGCCGAGACCTGGGGCCATCTGAATCCTACCGTCACCGTCCGCAAGGGCGAGGCCCTCTTCCCCCGCATCGACACCGCCAAGGCTCTGGCGGAGCTGGACGCCATGCAGGAGGCCCAGAAAAAGGCTCACCTGCCCGCCCTGGAGGTGGAGCCCTTCGAGCAGGAGGAGGTAGACTTTGACACCTTCTGCCGCTCCGACTTCCGGGCCGTGAAGATCAAGGCCTGTGAAGCGGTGAAAAAGAGCGATAAGCTCCTGAAATTTACCCTGGACGACGGCTCCGGCACCGACCGTACCATCGTCTCCGGCATCCACCACTACTATGAGCCGGAGGAGCTGGTGGGCAAGACCGCCGTGGCCATTTTGAATCTCCCCGCCCGGAAGATGATGGGTATTCCCTCCTGCGGCATGCTCATTTCCGCCGTACACAAGGAAAAGGGCGAGGAAAAGCTGCACCTGCTGCTTCTGGATGACTCCATCCCCGCCGGCGCCAAGCTTTGCTGAGAGGAGACGAAAAAATAGACTTTAAAGAACTGACTCAGGCGCGCTATTCCCTGCGGAAGTTTGACCCTCGGCCCATCGAGGAGGAGAAGCTGCGCCTGCTGCTGCAGGCGGCCCAGTCCGCCCCCACTGCCCATAATAACCAGCCCCAGCATGTGCTGGTGTGCAGAAGTCCGGAGGCCCTGGAGCGGGTGAACCGCTGCACCAGTATGCACTTCGGCGCGCCGGTGGTGCTGGTGGTGTGCTATGACGAGTCCGCCGCCTGGGTGCGCACGGGCGTCGACGAGAAAAACCACGGCGAGATCGACGCCGCCATCGCCACCACGCAAATTATGCTGCAAGCCGCCGACCTGGGCCTGGGCACCACCTATGTGGGCGTGTTCGACCCGGAGAGGCTCCGCCAGGAGCTGCCGGAGCTGGCGGGCCGCACACCCATCGCCCTGCTGCCGGTGGGCTACCCGGCGGAGGGTGCTCATCCCAGCAGACTGCACGCTGCGCGCAAGCCTCTGGAGGAGTTTTATACCGTTCTGTAAAAAGCAAAAGGCAGCCGGATAGCCCGGCTGCCTTTTCAGATT
>URSX01000020.1 GCA_900550615.1 uncultured Eubacteriales bacterium | reverse complement strand
AAGGTAAGATCTGCCGCTGACTCCAACTTCAGCGCCGCTGTCAGCGCTACCTGCCACTGCGCCAAGCCTGTGGTGAAGATCACCACCAGCAGCGGCGACCCCAAGCTGACCTGGAACGCTGTGACCAACGCCAGCAAGTACGAAGTGTACCGCGCGACCAGCAAGACGGGCACCTACACCAAGGTGGCTACCACCACGGCGAAGAGATACACCGATAAGACTGCCAAGGCCGGCACGACCTACTATTACAAGGTCAAGGCCGTCAGCAAGGTGAGACCTTCTGCCAACTCCGCCTTCAGTGCCATCAAGAGCATCAAGGCCAAGTAAACACCGCACCCCCTGCAGGCCCGGCCAACGCCGGGCCTGCGGCATCGTGTCGAAAAGACCTTTCGACACGATGCCTGAGTTTTTGAAACTTTGAAAAAATTTCAAAAACTGCTGATTTGAATGGTGAGGGACACCCTTCTCGGGTTTCCCACACACACCCTTTCTTACCGATATCGGAAATCCAGCCGCTTTATCGGCAGTCCTTTGCAGGGGGGAGATTCACCGGGGGTATAGGAAAAATCTTCTTGCTTTTTTGCGCCTGACAGATTATAATTTTTGTAGTCGCGGACAGTGGCGATGCGCTGCAAAGGCATTGTGTCAGGCGTAGAGCTGAACAAGGGAATGGGGATGCGAGCCCCGCGTTGACCAACACCGTGTGCATCAAGGAATCTATCCCGTTGGCGAAAGCCAGTCATTGGAACTGTGTTTCTGAGAAGGCAGGGGCAGATCACCGCTTGAGATGCGAGCCGGGAGAACTACTGGAGCCGCCGGAATAATTCCCAGAAACGGTTAAGGTGTTATTCTTTTCAGAAGAATAACACCTTTTTTGCATCATACAGGAATCTCTGAAAAAAGCGAGGAACACATGAAGAAACTGAAACCCTATTGGCAGCGCGGCGCGGCCCTGCTGCTGGCGGTGGTGGTGCTGATGCTGCTGGTGCTGTCCGGGCAGGGACTATCTCGGAGCCAACCGGATCAGCTGCCCCAGACCTCAGCGCAGCCGGTGCGACTGGAGGGGCAGGGCGGGACCTCCCATGAAAGCAAAGATGATCTGATCAATGAACCGGATACCCCGGATACACCGGATGCGCCGGACACCCCGGATACACCCGATACGCCGGACACACCAGACACACCAGATACCCCGGATACACCCGATACGCCGGACACCCCGAACACCCCGGATACGCCGGACACCCCGGATACGCCGGACACCCCGGATACACCGGATACACCGGACACCCCGGATACGCCGGACAACCCCGACAACCCCGATAAACCGGATGATCCCGTCAACCCGGACGACCCGGTGAACCCGGATGATCCCAATCAACCCGTTGACCCGGACAAGCCCGGCGATGACCCAACTCCCGGCCCTTCCGACGACACCAGTACGCGCATCGTAACGGATCTGAGCAACCGCCAGATCACATATGACCAGCTGGAAAACGATGTGCTCTCGTTTTATGCCTATCTCATCAATCCCAACGGCGAAACGCTGCGGGTAAAGCTCCGCAACAGCGCGACCCCCGATAACGGTATGTATCTCACGCCGGACGGGAAGAATTTCACTGCGACCCTGGCCCGGAACGAGACCAATTACTTCACCCTCTACCGGAAAAACGGCAATACCACCGTGCAGGAGGTGACGCTGGCCATCCGCTATGTGCCCCAGAAGGCGGATGCGGATCACCCGACTGTCGGGGAAAACCCGCCCACCATCGTCACGAATTTGCAGGATGTGACAGAGACCAGCAACAGAAACTTTACCTTTACCGTCCGGGCCACGAACTATCTGGGTGCGGCGCTGTACGCCAGCCAGATCGAGGTGCGCATGGACGGCCAGCGGGTCTCTGCGCCCACCGGCGGGCCTGTGTATGAGTACCAGCTCTATTTCTCCGACCCCGTGCGGGGGGACAGCGAGACTCACACCATCACCGTGCAGGTATGGGACGAGTGGGGCAACTCCACCTTCCTGTCACACGAGGTCACCTACCAGTTTGTGGACACCGGGGATGTCATCGGCACGGCCTACATCGTGCTGGACGCCACCACCGTGGGACTGGGGATATTTGAAGAGCCCTATGTCTATAAGATTCGCCAGAACGTCCCGGCCTCCTACGCGGTGAAGGAGATGCTGGAGGAGTACGGCTATGAGTTTATCAGCGGAGGAACGCTGGACGTGGGCTTCTACCTGCGTCGGATCAGCCGGGCCGGAATGATGGATTATCCGGATATTCCGGAAAATCTCTGGAGCAAGATCCAGAAGGACGGCCTGACCCTGACGGAGCAGTATGACCCGGACAGCCTGGGTGAGTTCGACTTCACCCAGGGCTCCGGCTGGATGTACTCCGTGGGCGGAGAGACCTATGCCGGCAAGGGCCTGTCCAACTATTATCTGACCAACGGCGACACACTGTATCTGCGCTTCACCCTGGCCTATGGCAAGGACATCGGCGGCTATTCTGCCACCGGCGGCAGCTACGGTCTTCTGCCCACCTACTGCGGCAAGTGGATCGGCGGAAAATACATCGACGAGCACCAGTGGGGCCAGCCGGAGGTCATCACCCCGCCGGACTGCACCCATCCCGGGGAGTCCCGCGTGGTTTGCTCCGTCTGCGGCGACGAAAAGATACAGGAAGAGCCCGCCCTGGGCCACGACTATGCCCAGACAGACCGCGTGGAGCCGTCGGGCGACGGGACGGCGGGCTATATCGAGTATACCTGCTCCCGCTGCGGGGATAAAAAGCGGGAATCCCTCTGACAGAGAGACAGGAGAGTCAATTATGAAGAAGATCAGACACAGGCTGCTGGCCCTGCTGCTGGCGGCGCTCATGACCGTCATGGCGGTGCCGGTCTACGGCCAGGAGACGCTGGACGCGCTGGCCGCCGGCAAGGGTTACACCGCAGATACCCTGCTGAGCAGCGGCATGCTGGCCGCAGGAGACTCCGTGTCGGACTGGGTGGCCATTGCCGCCGGCCGGGCCGGGGAGAGCGGCGGCGCTGCCAACTATCTGAAGGCTCTGGAGAGCTATGTGACCAAGGCGTACAAGGAGGAGAACGGCCTGCACCGCATCAAGGCCACGGAGTGGCACCGCATTTCCCTGGCGGTGCTGGCTCTGGGCGGCGACCCCACCGCCTTCGGGAAGGATGCCGGCGGCAAGCCCATCGACCTCATTGCCGACGGCACCTATAACTTCTCCGCCGCGGGCTCCCTGGGGGCTCAGGGACTCAACGGCTGGATATTCGCCCTCATCACCCTGGACAGCGGGCGGTTCGCCGTGCCGGAGGGGGCGAAATACACCCGGCAGTCTATTTTGCAGGCCCTGGCCGAGGCCCAGGGGACGGACGGCGGCTTCGGCCTGTCGGCCGGTTCCACCGATGTGGATATAACGGCTATGGCCCTCCAGGCCCTGGCCCCCTATCAGAACAGCACCGTGACCTATACCGGAGCCGGGGAGAAAAAAGTCACCGTCCGGGAGATCATCGACGCGGGGCTTGATTGGCTCAGCCGCCAGCAGACGGCGGAGGGGGATTTCATCAGCTGGGACACGCCCAATCTGGAGAGCACCGCCCAGGTGGCCATTGCGCTGTGCAGCCTGGGGATCGACCCGTCCTCCGACGAGCGGTTCGTGAAGGGCGCGGCCAGCGTTGCCGACGGTCTGCTGCGCTACCGGCTGGCGGACGGCACCTTCTGCCACGCGCTGGGACTGGAGTCGGATGTAATGGCCACGGAGCAGGCCATCCTGGCTCAGGAGGCTATGGAGCGCCTGAAAAAGGAGGAGCGAAGCCTGTACGATTTCCGGGCACCCCTGGCGGAGGATACGCGCAGCCAGATCGCGCAGCTGAACGAGGCCATAGCGGGGGTGACCCGGTGGACGCAGCAGCAGGCTCAGGAGCTGTATGACCGGTACCGGGCCGTTCCCGCAGAGGAGCGCAGCTATGTATACGCGGCGGGGACGCTGCTGGCGCAGCTGGAACCTCTGGGGATAGAGACCGCAGCGGAGGATCCGGCCGGAGCCTATGATCTTCGGACGGCGGCGGCCCAGACGGCCTCGTCCGGCAGTGCGGTGATATGGATCGTTTCCGGCGCGGCTGTAGCCGCGGCGGCAGGTATATTCATTTGGATCAAACGGAGGAAAGCATGTACGAAGTAACAAACAGGATCCTGCAGGAGATACAGAAGGTCATCGTCGGCAAGGACGATGTGGTGGAGAACGTATGGATCTCCATTTTGGCCCAGGGGCACATTCTGCTGGAGGACGTGCCCGGTGTGGGCAAGACCACCATGGCTCTGGCCTTTTCCAAGGCCCTGGGGCTGGAAACCAAGCGCATCCAGTTCACGCCGGATACCATGCCCTCCGATATTGTGGGCTTCTCCCTGCCCCGGCAGGGGGAGATGGTGTACCAGCCCGGCGCTGTGATGACCAATCTGCTGCTGGCCGATGAGATCAACCGCACCTCCAGCAAAACGCAGTCGGCGCTGCTGGAGGCCATGGAGGAGCTGCACGTCACCGTGGACGGCGTGACCCATGAGCTGCCCAAGCCCTTTGTGGTGCTGGCCACCCAGAACCCCGCCGGCTCGGCGGGCACCCAGAACCTGCCCAACTCCCAGCTGGACCGCTTTCTGATGAAGCTGAGCCTGGGCTATCCCGATGCCCGGAGCCAGTTCCGCATCCTGAAGGAGCGCAGCGGCAGCGACCCGCTGGATCAGGTGCAGCCGGTGATGACCCGGGAGGAGCTGCTGGGGAGCATTGCCCATGTGCGGCAGGTCCATGTGGACGACCGGATCTATGACTATATCGTCCGTCTGGCGGAGGCTACCCGGGTGGATCCCCTGGTGAAGCTGGGCATCAGCCCCCGCGGCGCTCTGGCCCTGACCCGGGCGGCAAAGGCCAGAGCCTTTGCCAAGGGGCGGGATTATGTGATCCCCGAGGATGTGACGGGTATGACCGAGTGCGTGTTTGCCCACCGGCTGATGCTCTCGTCCAAGGCCCGGCTGAATGAATACACACCCCAGGCCGTTGTGGCCCAGGTGTTGGAGCAGACCTGCCCGCCGGAGATGACGGAGCAGCAGGCATGAGGACAGTGCTGTGGCTGCTGCTGGGCGGTCTGCTGCTGGTGACCTGGCTGGCAGCGCCCTGGGCGGCGGTGCCGTGGATCGCCCTGTGCTGGCTGGCGGCGCCGCTGGTGAGCTGGCTGGCGCTGGCAATCACCAGGCGGCGTATCCGGACGGAGCTGACCGGCCCCGGCACGGCGGAAAAGGGAAAGCCCTTCTCCGTGGCGGCGTCGGTGGACAGCGCCGTGCCCATGGGCCGGGCCTGCCTGGTGACGGATGTGGAAAACTTAGCCACCGGAGAAAAGCGGCGGCAGCGCCTGACTATGGAGCGCGGCCGCGGAGAGTGGGCAATGACCAGCGGGCTCTGCGGCTGCATGCAGCTGCGGGGGACAAAGCTCGTGGTGTGGGATATTTTCGGGGTGCTGCCGCTGGCGGTGCCCTGCCATGTGCACGCGCTGATCTGCGTGATGCCCGATACGTTCCCGGTGGAGACAGACCCGGTGCTGGCGCTGAGCAGCCGGACCGATTGCGACGAGTACGCCCCGGATGTAAAGGGCAATGACCCCACGGAGATATTCCAGCTCCGGGAATACGCCCCCGGGGACAGCCTGCGGCAGATTCACTGGAAGCTCTCCGGCAAGACGGGACGCTACATGGTCCGGGAGGGCTCCAAGCCCGTGGATCACCGGCTGACCATATATGTGGAGCGCAGCGCCGCGGCGCCGCGCCTGACCGACGCGCTGCTGGAGGCGGCGGTGTCGCTGGCCCAGGCATTTGCTGGGCAGGGGCAGCCGTTCCGCCTCATGTGGAGCGGGGAAGCAGAGGGCCGGTGGGAGGTCATGACGGAGGATCAGCTTCCGGAGGCCGTGGCGGCGCTGCTGAAGAGCCCGGTTTCTCAGGAGCCGCCCTCTCTGCCGGAGGTGGCGGAGGGGAAGCTGCTGTACTGCTGTACGCAGCTCCCGGCGGAGCAGCTCCGGCCGGAGAATACAAAAATTCTTCTGTGTGCCGATGCGCCTTGCGATGACGGGGAGATTATCTGCTTCACGCCCGAGACCATGCGGGATACCCTTGGAAAGTGGATCTGGAATTAGGAGATTTTGGTGAAAAGACAGGACGTTTCATTCCAACTGAATCAAACGCCACAGCAAAAGCGGCCGCCGTCCCTGGCGGACGTGCTGGCGGGGGTGCTGCTGCTGACAGGCCTGTGGGGCCTGGCGTGGCAGTGCCTGCACCCGGAGCCGCTGCTCATGGCGCTGCCTGCGGGGGTGCTGACGGCGGCCGGGCTGGGCGCGGGACTGCTGCTGCGCTGGGATAAAGCCCTGCACCGATATGGGGTCTGGGCGGGGCTGTTGGTGCTGCTGGCCTTGGGGCTTGCGCTGCGGAGCCGGGTGACCGGCGCTCTGGCGGGCCTGGGGAACCTGGCGGCGGACTGGCGCTTTTTGACCTCCGGTAGCTATATGCCCCCCTATCTGGACGCAGGAGACGTCTGGTGGCTGCTGCTGCCGGCGGGAGTGGCCATCGGATTTTTAATGGGGCTGCTCCTGCGCCTGCGGCAGCGCGTGTGGTGGATGGCAGCCCTGGCGGCGGGCATCCTGACGCTGCGGCTGGCCGGGTTCGTGCCCGGCGGCTGGTTCTTCGCCTGCGCCATAGCGGGCGCACTGGTGGGCTTTGCCCGGCCCGCTGCGGCCGGGAGAAAGACCGGGCGTGCCGTAACGGGACTGCTGGCCCTGGTGCTGCTGGCCGGAATTGTATTGGAGGGCCTTGCTGCCGGCACGGTCCAGCCGTCAGCCTTGGGCGTTTCTTTAGACCGGGCGTGGCATCGCCTGCGGTATGAGGACGCGGCCAATCCGCTGCCGGAGGGGCAGCTGGCCGGTGCTAAATTGCCGTCAGCGGGGAATGAACCGGCCCTGCAGGTGACGGCGGAACACTGGACGCCCATGTATCTGCGAGGCTATGTGGCCGGCAGCTATACCGGCGCCGGATGGCAGCAGCTGACGGCCCAGTCCCTGTCGGAGGAGGCATCGCTGCTGTACAGCCTGCAAAGCGGGCACTTTTTCCCGGCCCGGCAGCTCTCTGCCGCCTTCGGCGGCACGGAGGAGGAAAACCGGGTGAGCGTGCAGGTCCTGGGGGCGTGCCGGGCCACGGCCTACCTCCCCTACGGTGCGGGCAGCGGCACAGAGACCGTGCTGGACGCGGGGGACCTCCCCGGAGAGGGGATGACGGCCCCGGCGGCCAGGACGTATTCCGCGTCGGTGTCCCCGGTGGAAAAGAGCTATCTGCTCCAGCGGCAGCAGCTGGAGAGCGGCATTTCCGACGAAACTTATCGCCAGGGTGAGGCGTTCTACCGCCAGTGGGTCTATGACCGGTATCTGGATGTGCCGCAGGAGACCTATGCGGCACTGACGGAGAAATTTGCCCCCGGCCAGGACCTCAATACCACCCAAGCCAAGGCAAAGGTCCTTCGCTTCCTCCGGGAGAACATGACCTACAAAGAGGACGTTGCCGTGTCCGGCAGCGGAGATATAGCATCTGCCCTGCTCACGGGAGACCGCCAGGGAAACAGCACACACTACGCTACATTGTCCGTGCTGCTTCTGCGCAGCTGTGGGATCCCGGCCCGGTATGTGGAGGGGTATGTGGTCTCCCGCCAGCAGGCGGAGGCCCTGACGGACGGGGCAACCCTGACCCTGACCCAGCGGTCGGCCCATGCCTGGGCGGAGTACTATCTGGACGGGGTGGGATGGCTGCCCTTTGATGCCACCCCCGGCTTTGAGGATACGGTCACCTATGAGCTGCCCTCGGGCGGCCCGCCCTCGGAGGACGGCAGCGAGCCGGGATATATCAATGACGATTCCACGCCGCCCCGGGAGGATCCCGATACGCCGGAGGATCCGGTGATCGAGGATCCCGATACCAACCTGAGCGGGCGGGTGCTGATCCAGAACCTGCTCTGGGTGCTCCTGTGCCTGCTGGTGCTGGCCGTGGCCGCCCTGGCGGCGCGGACGCTGCTGCTGCGGCGCAAACTGCGGCGCGGACGGCTCCGGTTTGAGGATGCCGACGGCCGGATCGCCTGCCGGGCGATGCTGGGCGCGCTGTATGAGACCCTCCGGGCTATGCAGTCCCAGGTGGCCTGGACACTGCCCACGGCGCAGCGCGCGGCGGCGCTGGAGACCCTGCTGGGCCGGGAGACGGCCCGGGATCTGACGGCGCTGGAGCAGGAGATCTGGTTCAGCGCCCATGAGCTGGGGCCGGCGCAGCGGGAAAAGGCCCGGCAGCTGCTGACGGATGCGGAGGTACTGTGGCGCCGCACCACGTCCCCGGCCCGGCGCTGGAAGCAGAGATTTCTCACCTGCCGGATGATCTGAGCTATATGCGATAGAAGGGAGAGTATGACGATGAAAGAAACCATGCACCTGGGCAGAAGACTGCTGTCCGTTCTGCTGGCCTGTGTGCTGCTGGTCTCGATGCTGCCGTCTGTGGCATGGGCGGCAGAGGACAGCAAGATCGCACTGCTGGCTGTGACCCAGGAGGGGATGCTGATCCAGCCGGAATACATCAGCTGCCGCTCCGGCGATACGGTGAAGGACGTGCTGAAGGCCAGCGGCCACACCTTCACCGGCATAGACGGCGGCTATATCTCCGCCATTGACGATAAGACCGACAACTACAGCGTCTATTACGACGGCGGCGGGTATAAGCTGGATGAATCGGCCTCCGGTGTGAGCGCCATCTGGTTCACCACCAACGCCAACCAAAGCTACAGTGACCAGCTGCTTGATCTGGCGAAGGCCATGGCCTCCTACCGGGCCGCCACCAACGGCGTACACGATTACGCTGCCGCCCAGAAGGCCTATACTGCGGCGGAAAAGGGCTTTTACGATGCCTCCGCTTCCTCTGCGGGCACTATGTATAAGGCCCTGTCCGGCGCGATGGACAAATACGCCACCTTCCTGACGGGGAAGACGGTGAATGTGACCATCCGGGCCACCATGGGCGGGAAATCCGTTACCCCCGCTGTGGCGACCTTTACCAGCGAGTTCGGCACCGTCACCACGGTGAAAAATACCAACACGGCGGCGCTGGTTCCCGCTACCTATACCTTCGACCTGTCGGATGGGGAATTCCGCCATGTGCGCGGCACGCTGGAGGTCACGGGCCAGACCACCCTCACCACCCAGCTGCCAGCAGGCCAGTGGATCAAGTCTGTGGACGTGGGCATCGACAGCTACTGGACCAATTACGGCCAGATGTCCAAGTCCGGCGTGACAGCCTCCGGCGCTACCTATCGGGTGCCGGACTATGCCTCCAACAGCCTGTACCCCTATATTGTCCCGGCGGATGATGTGGACGTTACGGCCGTGCGGGTCTATCCCGCCGGGGCGGAGACGAAAAGCCAGTACGCCAAAACCTGGGAGAGTAAGGCCTCGGCCCTGGTGGGCTGCGTCACGGCGGACAGTCTGAAGGGTTCGGACGTGGTCTGCGAGGCCCGCCGCGCCGACGGCGCGTATGAGCAGTACCAGACCTATACGCTGCATATCGTCCGTACCCCCAGCCTCCGGGATCTGGCGGTATCGGATGCTGCGGTGAGCCTGAAGCTGGACTATGACTGCCGCACCACGACCTACGCTCTCTCCACCACGGAGAGCACCGTGCGCGTCACCCCCACTACCCTCTGCGATGGTACCACGGTGACCGTGGCCGGGAAGACGGCCCAGAGCGGCAAGGCTGTGTCCGTGAATCTGGCGGACTGCACCCTGACCGGCGGCGCGTATCAGGTGCCGGTGAAGCTGACGGCCAATGGCCGCTCCACCACCTATACGCTGCGAATTACCAAGAAGAGCAGTGTTACCACCACCCTCACTCACAGCACCGATGTCACGGTGCAGGTGTATAACGACGCCGGCAGTCAGGTGGCCCCCAAGAGCTCCGCCTCGGGCAGCGACACCTATGCGCTGCTGCCGGGGGGCAGCTACAGCTATGTGGCCACCAAGAACAGCTATTACCACGTCCGGGCGGACTTCACCGCCGCCTCCGGGGCCAAGATATCCGTGCCCACACCCATCACCAAGGACTGGCTGACGGATCTGGGGGCCAAGCCCAGCACCAGCAGCGCGGCGAAGGAATATGTCATGTCGCCGTCCTTCCGGGCCGACGTGCACGAGTATACCTTCCAGGTGGAGTCCAACTCCGCCGCCTTCATGCTCCGGCGCAGCCGGGCGAACAGCAGCTATGTGACCACGGCGGTCTACAGCGGCCACTCCAACACCAACTACGCCGATACGCAGTTTGAGAAAAGAGTCGCCACGGCGGACGGCTCCTACGGCAACTCCACCCCCAACTTTATGGCAGCCGGCGGCGTGGGCAACACCATGCACCTGCAAGTGGCCCAGGCCAAGGCAGTGAACGGGGCTACCTACTACCAGGAGTACATCATCACCGCCGTCCGGACCATGACCCTCAATGCGCTGACGGCCCGGGATCACAACGATGTCGCCGTGCCGCTGTACCGCAAGGGCACCTCGACGACGGGCTTCACCAAGCTGGTGTACGACTACACGGCCTCCGTGGGCCAGCGGGTGCCGGAGCTGAAGCTGGATCTGCGGCCCCTGTCCGGGTATAAGAACGACGCGGACATGATGGTGACGGCTGCCTGCGGCGACTGGACGCAGACCCTCACCTACAGCGCCGAAAATAAGCCCAATGTGACCAATACCCTCACCGTTCCCCTGAATACTCAGTCCCTTGCGGCGGAAAAGATCACCGTCACCGTTTCTCATAAGGACCCGGGCAGTGTGGCCCAGACCTATACCATAGAGGTCAGTAAGCTGCCCTCTATCAAAACAAGCATTTCCACCCAGCCCGCCGACGCCACGGTGTTCCTCACCAGCAATACCGACGGCGTGCGCGTCCTGCCTGACGCGGACGGCACCTATGTCCTGGATACCGGCGGGGCCTATACCCTGGTGGTCACCCGCAGCGGCTATGTGGGTCGGCAGCAGGTATTTTCCGCCGGGGCGGACAGCCAGACCATCCGCGTCACCCTGGAGAAGGCCTCCGGCGCGGCGCTGAAGGACATCGCAGCGCCCGACGACTGGACGCAGTTCCGGGCCGATGACAACAACAACGGCGTGGTGTCCCAGCCCACCCCCATTGCGGCGGAGGATGCCGTGCTGGTCTGGGCCAACAAGCTGGGCGACGGCTACAGCGAGGGGGCCACAGGCTGCCCCATCCTGGTGGGCGGCTGCCTGTACACCTACGCCGGCAAGCGCATCATCAAGATCGACAAGGAGACCGGCCTGGAGCTGGGCTCCGGGGAGATGGCGGGCAACTCCTCCTTTGCCATCAATTCCCCCACCTATGCCCAGGGCATGATCTTTGTGGGCCTCAGCAACGGCCGGGTGCAGGCCTTCGACGCGGTAACGCTGAAGTCCCTGTGGCTCTATGAGGACGCCCGGGGCGGCCAGCCCAACTGCCCTATCGCCTACAGGGATGGCTACATCTACACGGGCTTCTGGAATTCGGAGACGAAGCAGGCCAACTTCGTCTGCCTCTCCGTCACCGATGAGGATCCCGCCAGGACCGATGAGGCCAAGCTCCCCACATGGACCTATACCCACAACGGCTTTTACTGGGCCGGGGCCTACGCAGGCGAGAAATTCATTCTTGTGACTACGGACGACGGTGATGGCGGCTACACAACGGGCCACGGCTCCCTGCTGTCCCTGGATCCAAAGACCGGCAAACTGCTGGACAGCCTGACGGCCACGGGCGTGGGCGACCTGCGCAGCAGCGTTTGCTATGATGAAAAGACCAACGCCTACTATTTCACCAGCAAGGGCGGCGACCTCTATCAGGTCAAGATGAACGCCAACGGTACCATCGCCAAGAACACCCTGCGCCGCCTGCACCTGGATAACGGCGCCGGGAATGACGCCACCCCGCCCATGAGCACCTCCACCCCCGTGATCCATAATGGCCGCGCCTACATCGGCGTGTCGGGCACCTCCCAGTTTGGGGAGTATTCCGGCCATAACATCACCGTGGTGGATCTGGCATCCTTCTCCATCGCCTACTCCGTGCCCACTCAGGGCTATCCCCAGACCAGCGGCCTGCTGACCACGGCCTATGAGAGCACGGACGGATATGCCTACATCTATTTCTTTGATAACTATACCCCCGGTAAGCTCCGCGTGCTCCGGGACAAGCCCGGCATGACCGAGGTGGATCACACCTACACCACCATGGAGACCTATCGCCACGACGGCAAGGAGACGACCATCGAAACGGCCTATGTGCTCTTTACCCCCAGCGGCTCTCAGGCTCAGTACGCCATCTGCAGCCCCATTGTCGACGGCGAGGGCAACATCTACTTCAAAAACGACTCCGCCCAGATGATGCGTCTGAGCAGCCGGATGACAGAGCTGAAGATCACCCGCCAGCCCCAGCGCACCACCTACAAAAAGGGCGAGACCTTTGACGCCGCCGGCATGCAGGTGACGGCTGTGTACGCCAACGGAACGCAGAAGGATGTCACGCAGTATGTGAAGTATACCTCTGCGCCGCTGACCTTTGACGACACGGAGATCACCGTGTCCATGGATCTGAGCACCCTGGTCAAGGAGGCCCTGGCAAAGGCCCAGAAGAAGGAGCAGACGGGCAAATGGACCCTTTACCGGGACTATGAGGGCCAGACCGGCGTGGCGTGTGACCTGCCCACTGCCACGGTGGATATTGAGGTGGGGCACAACTTCGGCAAGCCCCAGTGGACCTGGACAGGCACCTCCGCCGCCACCGCCGTCTTCACTTGTCTGGACGAATCCGGGCACCGGGAGACCGTGGCGGCAAAGGTGACCAGCGCCGTCACAACGCCGGCCTCCGGCTGCAAGGACGGTCTGCGTACCTATACGGCTACGGTGGTTTTCGACGGCGTGAAATACACCGATACCAAAACCGAGACCATCCCCGGCGGCGGCCACACCATCACGCGGCATGCCGCCAAGGCTGCCACCTGCACGGCCCAGGGCAGCAAGGAATACTATGCCTGCAGCACCTGCGGCAAGCTCTTCAGCGATGCCGGCGGCAAGAATGAGATCACCAAGGACAGCGTAACGGTGAAGGCCCTGGGCCACGATTATAAGAACGGCATCTGCACCCGCTGCGATGCCAAGGATCCGGGCTACAAGCCCGGCGCTCCCACGGTGACCCCGGACTTCCTGGCCACCACCGGCAAGCCCTATATCAAGTGGAAGGCCGTGAACGGCGCGGTGAAGTATCAGGTGTACCGGGCCGGTACCAAGACCGGCACCTACAAGCTGCTGGGCACGACGACAAAGCTGAACTACACCGACACCACCGCCTCCACCGGCTACACCTACTTCTATAAGGTGAAGGTCGTGAACGCAGGGGGCGTGCAGAGCGACTACAGCGCCGCCGTCGCGGCCATCAGCCACTGCGCGAAGCCCACGGTGACCCCGGATTATCTGACCTCCACGGGCAAACCCTATATCAAGTGGAAGGCCGTGAATGGCGCGGTGAAGTATCAGGTGTACCGGGCCGGTACCAAGACCGGCACCTATAAGCTGCTGGGGACGACCACGAAGACCAATTACACGGACAGTACCGCGTCCGCCGGCTACACCTACTACTACAAGGTGAAAGCAGTGAGCAAGGTGAAGACCTCTGCCAACTCCGCTTACAGCACCATTGTTTCAGCGGTTTGTCACTGCGCCAAGCCCGTGGTGAAGATTACCACCAGCAGCGGCGATCCTAAGCTGACCTGGAGCGCTGTCACCGGCGCGTCCAAGTATCAGGTGTACCGGGCTACGTCCAGCGGTGGGACCTATACAAAAATAGCCACCACCACGGCAAAAACCTATACCGACAAGACGGCAGTATCCGGCAAAACCTACTACTATAAGGTGAAAGCCGTCAGCAAGGTGAAGACCTCCGCCAACTCCGCATTCAGTGCCGTGAAGAGCATCCGGGCCAAGTAAACACCGCATCCCTCGCAGGCCCGGCCCACGCCGGGCCTGCATTTTTCATGACCACGCACAGGGGGAAAATTATCTTCAGAAAGCTATTGCCAAATTCGACAGGAGACGATATAATACATTGTAAGCGAAAAGCTATCAACACAATCAAATACCGGCAGACAGCTAAGCTCCCGGCTGCCCGGGAGCAGATGGAATGGGGTGAGATGCCCCGCGAGTGGGTCACTGTGATGCCCGGGCCTGTCCGATGGACAGGCGGCGGGATAAGTCAGATACATCGGCGGTCTGTCAGGGCACCTGCCTATACCGGGACTGCCTGTGTGACCTCTTCGGAGGATTTTTGCATGTGCGCAGTCGGTGAGACTGTGCATTTTTTTCGCCCGGGACAGGAGAGAAAAAAGGAGGGATGACCGGGAAGTCCGCGAAACCAGATTCAACGGCCCGCCTGAGCCAGCCATGGCTGCGGCGGCACAAAACGAAAGAAAAGGAGAAAAAAGAATGATGCAGACGAAGCCCTCCGGCGGAGGGAAAAAACTGCTTGCCGTTCTGCTGGCTCTTGTCATGCTGCTGGGAATGTTCCCGGTCAGCGCCATGGCTGCTGTCAGCGAAAACGGCCTGTCTGATCAGCTTGCGCAGACCCAGGCGGACACCGAGGCACAAGTCCCGGTCCTGGTGGACGGCGTAAAGGATCAGACCGCGACAGTCCAGACGGGTAAGAGCTATCAGCTGGATGACCTGATGGACGGCAAGATCTTTAAGGATCCCAGTGGTAAGTCTCTGACCTACCAGAACTATTTCTATCAGCTCTCTACCGACGGCGGCAAGAACTGGGGCGAGCTGACCGGCTTCAAAATGATGGAGTTCGGCGGCGTCGACAAGAACTTGTCTCAGAGCAAAGCGGGCACCTATATCTATCGGTTCTGCGCCAAGAACGCTGCCGGTTACTCCACGGCATACTGGACGCTGACGCTGAACTTCCGGGATGTGGTGACCGAGAATGTCAACTTCTATGTCGGCCAGGACCAGAACTACGGGACCACCAACAAGTACCCGGTTCTGGAACTGTACAAGACCGCCGGTATTGATGAAAACCAGTTCGACTATGTGGGCTGGTTCACCAACGCCGAGGGGAAGACCGAGTATGTGTACGATCCCCACGCCTACACCATCAAGGACGGCGAGACGGACTATGTCACCATCGATGGCAAGGACTATGAGCTGCACGACTACGAGAAGATCGCCTTCACCAACAGCGCCTTCGACAGTGCGGACACCTCTGCCACGGCCAGCAACACCGTTGTAAACAAATACAACATGTTCTATGCCACTCTGAGCACCGGCCGTTACTCCACCCGCGGCTATGGCTGGGATGCAGAGAAGAAAGCATACACCGTCTACCTGGGCGGCCAGAGCATGCCTCTGCCCATGGAGAAGGACATCTATGGCGGCGGCGGCAACGATATCCATCTGGGTGTCGTCAGCGTTTATGCCACCACCAAGAGATCCGACGGCAAATACTTCAATACGGACGACTACTACGCAGAGATGATCATGCCCATCACAGGCAGCATGATCCATGCAGGTACGCCCTATACCTACACGCGCTACAGCTCCGATTACACCGCGTATCCCTTCCTGTCCTTCGAGGCGGGCAATGGCTCCCTGTATAACATCTATGCCTACCCCAAGGATACGGAACATTACATGTTCAACCAGAGCATCAACCAGACGACCAGCGCAACGTATTACGTTACGACCAAGAACATCAGCATTGCCAACGCCATTGAGCTGAAGGCCACAGTGCCTCAGACGGCGGACTTCCAGCTGTACTTCCAGTACAACAACTTCAACACCAAGAGCGTTGCGCCTCTGACGGAGGCTGTGGTCAATGCTGACCAGACCAAGACCCTGACCTATCGTATCTCTCAGAAGAACGGTAACTATACCTGGCGCATGACGGATACCACCGGCCAGTATGTCACCAAGGCCGGCTGGCTGGCAAGCTCCGAGGGGAATGTGGAGAAGACCTTCACCTTCGACGAGAACTCCGCAGCGGACAAGAAGATCCACGACACCTCCGGCCTGGGGAGCACCGTGTCTACCCGGGACGAGGCGGATATCCAGGTCTTCCTGACCCACAGCGGCTTCATGAGCACCAGCGATAAATATCGCGTCCGCGCTTTCCGCATGTGGGAGATCATCGACTCCGATGCCGGCAACATCATGGTGGAGCCGGAGTTCAATGTCCAGGTGCTCCAGGGCAATAAGGACGACGTCAACCAGGTCAACGGCGGCAACGCCACCGGCAACTGGATCGATGTCAAGCCCACCGGCACGGACATCGTGGCGGTGAACTACAACGCCATCGACATGTACGCCTCCAACGGCACCTACCGGAGCCACGGCGGTCTGTTCCCGGCCACCGCGCCGGAGCGCACGGGCGTCTTCGTCATCACCAATGAGGCGGCCGGTTCTGCGGACGCCAACATCGCCTTCAGCGGCAGCAAGGAGACCAACCGCGGCAGCGAGTGGGACTATAACTACGACACCTGGTTCTATATGAACACCGATACCGCGCCTACGCTGGACTTCACCGTTACCGGCAAGGCCGATGTCAGCTACGCTGTGGTCACCACCAATGCCTCCCTCCAGAGCACGCTGTCCGACTGGACCAGCGTCAGCGCGGATAAGAGCGGCTATTACCACGCGGATCTGCTGAAGTTCCGCAATGCCGGCACCAAGGGCGGCACAGTGATCATCAGGATGACCGATTCCACCGGCACCTCCTACCGTCTGGTGCGCGTGGCGGAGATGTCCGTCACCGTGACCAACGCCTCTAGCCCCGGCGAGGCCTTTATGCCCGGCGATAAGCTGAATGTCACCTTCAGCGGCCTGTATCGCGGCTTCGACAAGGTCTCCGGCATCTTCAACCCCCTGACTCTCTACCAGCGCTACACCGCCGGTGAGAAGGAGTTCAGCGGCTCTCTGGGTCAGTACCAGAAGATGGACCGCGTGTCCGTCCAGGTGACCCTCCCCGAGGACATCACCTTCCCCGAGGGCGAGACCAAGACCACCTACACCTTCACCAACGGTTATACCTACGGCTCCATGTATTCGGCATCCAGCCCGTTCGATACGCTCTATCAGATGACGGATACCGGCGTCGGCACCAACTTCTCCGCCGTGAACGCTTCCTTCGCCATGAACCGCATGGCGGATCTCACCGTGGAAGTGGCTAAGAAGGTCACCTATACGGTGAAGATGAACATCTCCGATGAAAACGGCCCCGTGGCGGGTGTGCCCGTTGTCCTGAAGGACAAGAGCGGCACGGTGATCGCCGCCGAGGCCGACGGCACCTATAAGCTGGGCTATGGTGAATACAGCTACAGCATTGTTTCCGCCGGCTATGTCTGCAAGAACGGCTCCTTCAAGCTGGGCTCTGCGGACGCGGCAGATGTGGTGGACGGCGTTCTGACGAAGAATGTCACCATCGTCAAGGCATCGGAAGGCGCCTGGGACGGAACCACCAAGGCCGAACCCGCCCAGGTGGACGGCGTTTATCAGATCAGCAGCGGCGCTGAGCTGGCCTGGTTTGCTCAGGCGGTCAACAGAGGTACCAACGGCGGCAAGCTCTCTGCGGTCATGACCGCGGATATCGACCTGGCGGGCTACAACTGGACCCCCATTGGTCAGAACAGCTCTAACAAGAAGTTCGCCGGCACCTTTGACGGCCAGGGCCACACCATCACCAACCTGAAGATCAACTATGCCGGCACGACTCCGATCCCTCCCTATCTGGGCCTGTTCGGCTTTGTGAGCGGCGATTCCACTGCGGAACCGGCCGTGATCAAGAACCTGACGGCCGTGGGCGATGTCACCATGTCCTCCAGCAAGAACGTCATTGCGGCGTACTCCGGCGGCATGGTTGGCCGGGCGGATTACGCACAGCTGACGAACCTCCATTCCGCCATCAACGTGACGGTCAACCGCACCGACGGCAACTGGGACAACCTGGGCGGCCTGGTGGGTTATGCCCAGAGCACCACCATCACCAACTGCTCCAACAGCGGCAACGTGACCGGCTGGCGCTATGCAGGCGGCATTGCGGGCAATATTACCAGCTCCAGCTCCATCATCGGCTGCGTCAACACCGGTAATATCAAGAACCCCAGCACCTGCGCATCCGGCATCGTCGCCAACGTGAACACCGGCTGCAAGGTCATCGGCTGCTACAACACCGGCGCCGTGCAGGCGGGCGGTAACTACGCGGCAGGTATTGCCGGCTATGTGGGCAATGCTGAGGTCAGCAATTGCTTCAACACCGGCACGGTCACCTGCAATCCCTCCTTCACCTACGGCTCCCTGATCGGAACCGTCACCCATGCGGATGCCACCATCCGGAACCTCTACTATCTGGAGGGAACCTGCGATAAGGGCGGCATCGGCGCTGTGAAGAACGCCGAGACCCAGACCTCTGCCGCTGTGACGGCTGAGAAGCTGGCTTCTGCCGACTTCGTCACCGATATCAACAAGGATCTGTCGGATCCGATCTTCATCAAGGGCGCAAAGCACCCTGTCTTCCCGTGGATGCCCTTTGACGGCGTTGAAGCCTGGGACGGCACCACCAAGATCGAGCCTAAGAAGGTGAACGGCGTTTACCAGATCAGCAACGCCGAGGAGTTGGCCTGGTTCGGCGCACAGACCCGCAAGACCGGCAAGAACGGCATTTCCGGCGTGCTGACCAACAACATCGATCTGGGCGGCCACGATTGGACCTCCTGCATGATCGGTGCCACCAGCGTTTACGGTACCGGCTACAGTGGTACCTTTGACGGCGCGGGCCATACCATCCGCGGCTTCTCCCTGACCAAGAGCGTCAAGGGCAGCTCCGGAAGCGGAACCTGGGGCTTTATTGGCTTCGCCGATAAGGCAACCATCAAGAACTTCACTCTGGAGGGCACACTCACGGCCGACTTTGCTGCGTGCACGGCAACAACTCGCGGCATCTACTTTGGCCTGATCGCCAATGCCAAGGGCTGCACCATCAGCGGCGTTACCTCCAACGTGAATATCAACGTCATAAACGATGAAAACAGCTATATGACAGGTTATATGGGCGGCATCGTCGGCTCCGCCGGCGCATCCGGCAAGGATACGAAGACGAGCACTCTCATTGAAGACTGCGTCAATAACGGCACCATCTCCGCCGGTGCGGAGGCAGCCGGCATCGTCTGCAGTGCGGACCTGTACGTCACGATCCGTAACTGCATGAACACCGGCAACATCACCGCCTCCGGCACCACCAGCGGCAACGCGGGCGGCATCGCTGGCAATAACGAAGGCGGTCTGATCGACGGCTGCGTGAACACCGGCAATATCAAGGGCACTTCCGACGTGGGCGGTATTGCAGGCTCCATAGAAACTGCCTACACGAACCCCGACAGCGTGGAGTGCACGATCCAGAACTGCTACAACACCGGCTCCGTGTATAGCCAGTCCATTGGCAAGTACACCAACGGTGTGGGCGGCATCGCCGGTAGCACCAGCGGCGCAACCTCCAAGAAGATCTACAGCTGCGTGAAGAACTGCTACAATACGGGTTCTGTCAGCTTCGATCCCAATGGCTCCGGCGTTGCCAATGCCGCAGCCGGCAGCATCACCGGCAAATCCTCCTATCTGAAGGGCATCAACTGCTACTTCCTGGAGGGCACCGCCGAGAAGGCTGTGGGCAATGGCACTCTCCGTGTTACGCTCACCTCTGTGGAAGCTAAGTCGGCTGCCGATCTGAAGGCTCTGGCCCTGACTCTGGGCGCCAGCTTCAAGGCCGACACCGCCAAGATCAACAACGGCTATCCTGTCCTGACCTGGCAGCCCGGTGAGGTGTGCCGGCATACGGTGACTGAGGTAAAGAACGCTCAGTCTGCCACCTGCACCACCGATGGCTACACCGGCGACACCTATTGCAAACTCTGCGGCGCTAAGATCAGCGAGGGCCATGCGATCGCGGCTCTCGGCCACAACATGACCAAGACTGCCGCCAAGGCTGCCACCTGCACCGAGGCTGGTAATAGCGAGTATTACACCTGCTCTGCCTGCGGCAAGTACTTCAGCGATGCCGAGGGCAAGAATGCAATCGAGAAGGACAGCTGGGTCATCGAGGCTACCGGCCACAAGCTGACCAAGACCGAGGCCAAGGCCGCCACCTGCACCGAGGCGGGTAACAGCGAGTATTACACCTGCTCCGGCTGCGGCAAATTCTTCAGCGATGCCAAGGGCGAGAATGAGATTGCCAAGGACAGCTGGATTATCAAGGCTCTGGGGCATGTGGAAGTGAAGGATGCTGCCAAGGCCGCTACCTGCACGGAAACCGGCCTCACCGAGGGTAGCCACTGCTCCCGCTGCAACACCGTGCTGAAGGCACAGACCGAGACTCCCGCTCTGGGCCATGTGGAGGTGAAGGACGCTGCTAAGGCAGCCACCTGCACGGAAACGGGTCTCACCGAGGGCGTACACTGCTCCCGCTGCAACACCGTGCTGAAAGCACAGACCGAGACTCCCGTCCTGGGTCATGTGGAAGTGAAGGACGCTGCTAAGGCTGCCACCTGCACGGAAACCGGCCTCACCGAGGGCGTACACTGCTCCCGCTGCAACGCCGTGCTGAAGGCCCAGACCGAGACTCCCGCTCTGGGCCATGTGGAGGTGAAGGACGCTGCCAAGGCAGCCACCTGCACCGAAAAGGGCCTCACCGAGGGCGTACACTGCTCCCGCTGCAACACTGTGCTGAAGGCTCAGACCAGCACTCCTGCACTGGGCCACAGCTACAAGAATGGCGTCTGCACCCGCTGCGGCGCTAAGGATCCCAACTATAAGCCCGCCGCTCCCACCATCTCTACCGGCTTCGTGGCCAGCACCGGCAAGCCCACTGTCAAGTGGAGCACCGTCAGCGGCGCCGCTAAGTACGAGGTGTACCGTGCGGCTACCAGAAACGGCACCTATAAGCTGATGGGCACCGTCACCGGTACCAGCTACACCGACGAGAGCGCGAACGCCGGATACATCTACTTCTACAAGGTCAAGGCCGTCAGCAAGGTAAGATCTGCCGCTGACTCCAACTTCAGCGCCGTTGTCAGTGCTACCTGCCACTGCGCCAAGCCCGTGGTCAGCTCCGGCTATGTGGCCTCCACCGGCAAGCCCACTGTCAAGTGGAGCACCGTCAGCGGCGCCGCTAAGTACGAG
>URSX01000019.1 GCA_900550615.1 uncultured Eubacteriales bacterium | reverse complement strand
TGACCTGAAGGCCCGGGTGCGGGAAGTGCTGATGAAGGAGACCGGCATTTCCGCCCAGCAGCTGGATGCCATCGAGGCGCTGTAATTACGATCACAAAAGGGTGCGGTGAGGACTCCTCTCCGCACCCCTTTTCTCACAGCCGCCGAAACCAAAAAAATGAGAAAAAGTCAAAGATACAGGTGCTGCGGCAAAGTCGAGCGTTGACCGTGTATAGTATAATACAGTATAATAACACTATCCGAGGATAATATTTTCTCATTTTGCGTTACGAGCGAGGGGCGGAGGCCCGGATTTGCTGCAAAAGGGGTGTATCTGATGGACATGAAATTTGTTTCATTCCCATTCCGGTCCGCGTTTGCCGACACGGTGAAGGCGCTGAAGATCGACTCCGAATTGGAAGATGAATTCCGCGATATTTATGAAAAGTGTATCGTTGTGGCCCAGCCCAAGGCGGTGTTCTGCCTGGTTCCGGTGCATCAGGAGGGGGGCGAGACCGTCATCGGCACGGAGCGGTTCAAAAGCCGCATCATGCAGGTCAATCTGCAGGCCGTCCGCCGGGCGCCCTATGATGCGTCTATGGGCGCGAAAACCTATCACATGTCAGAGAGCGACCGACTCCATTCCACCGATGATCTGGTGGGCTGGCTGACCCGACTCATCACCCGCTATGCGGGCCTGGTCTTCGAGCAGGCGGATGTAAAGCGCAAAGACATTCTATATGACGCCATCAACTACCAGCTACTATCTCAGCAAGCTGCGCATTGACCGCAGCAAGGCATTACTACTGGTCAGTAAACTCTCCATCCGGGAGATAAGCGACGCGGTTGGCTATGAAGAGCAAAGCTATTTTATTAAAGTGTTCACTCGTTTTACCGGAGTAACACCAGGAAAATTCAGAAAAGCATGCGGGCGGTTGGACAGCAGCAAAGAGCGCGACACCACCGCTCAGTAAGAAAAAAGGAGGAGCAGATTATGAGTACATTAAACGAGATTTCCGAGGCTATGCCGGAGGGCAAGGGCCTGACCGTCATTGACCTTGGCGTGGATGTTCCCCCTGAGAAGTTCATTGAGGCAGCTATCGAGAACGACTGCCCCATCATCTGCTGCAGCGCTCTGCTGACCACCACCATGCCTGTCATGGGTGAAGTGGTGGAGAAGGCCGTGGAGGCCGGTGTGCGTGACAAGGTGAAGATCATGATCGGCGGCGCCCCCGTTACGGAGGCCTTTGGTCAGTCCATCAATGCAGACGCTTACACCCCCGACGCAACTACCTGCGCCGAGGTTGCCATGCAGCTGCTGGCCAGCTGAGAAAGCTCATTTTTCCCGGCATGCGCGGCTGATCGCCTGCGGCTGCGCCGGTGAAATGGGCTCAAGTAGGATCATGAAAAATATATGCGGGCAAAACCCCCTGAATATTCGGGGGTTTTTGCCCGTTTGCAATAGGGAGGAACGATATGCCCAAGGTTACGATTTACGAGGCCGGCGGAAAAGAGAGTGTGCGGGAGGTACCTGCCGGGATGCTCCTGCTCCGCGCTCTGGACGGCAGTGCCCTGGAAACGCCCTGCGGCGGCAACGGACGCTGCGGCAAGTGCCGGGTGACGGTACGGGGGCAGATCTCCGCCCCCGGCGAACAGGAGCGGGCGCTGCTGGAGGAAGCGGCGCTGCAGGAGGGCGTCCGGCTGGCGTGCCTTGCCGTGGTGGAGGGGGACTGCGTGGTGCACCTGTCCGCCGACAAAGCGGTGCAGGCCATCAGCAGCGAAGGCCATATGCCGGCGTTTGACCCCGACCCCATTTTTGAAAAATACGGTGCCGCCGTAGACATCGGCACCACCACTCTGGCGGCCCGGCTCTATGCCCCGGATGGGACCCTGCTGGCTCAGGCCGCCGCCCCAAACCCCCAGCGGGTGTACGGCGCGGATGTCATTTCCCGCATCGAGAAGTCCCTGGCCGGTGACCGGGAAGCCCTGGCCCGGTGCATCCGGGACGGGGTAGACGCCCTGCTGCGCCGGATGGAGACGGCGGCAGGGGTGGATGCCAATGGGGTGGACACTGTGGTTTTGATCGGCAATACCACTATGCTCTATCTGCTCACCGGCCGGGATGTGGACTGCCTGTCTCACGCCCCGTTTATCGCCGACGAGCTGTTTGGCCGGTACGCGGAGCCGGCGGAGCTGCATCTGACGGCAGCACCCGCCGCCAGGCTCTATCTGCCCCGCTGCATGTCGGCCTTTGTGGGGGCGGACATCACCTCTGCCCTGGTGGCCAGCGAGATCTGCTCCAAGCCCGACAGCGCCCTGCTGGCCGACATCGGCACCAACGGCGAACTGGCCCTGTGGAATAGCGGCCGCCTGCTGTGCTGCTCCACCGCTGCCGGGCCGGTTTTTGAGGGTGCCACTATCTCCCAGGGTATGCAGGCCAGCCCCGGCGCCATCGACCGGGTGACCTGGGAGGAGGGAAAAATCTGCTGCCACACCATTGCCGACGCCCCGGCGGTGGGCATCTGCGGCAGCGGCATTATCGACGCGACGGCGGTGTTCTGCCGGGAAGAGATTATTGACGAGACCGGTGCCTTCACCGATGAGGAGGACGAATATCCCCTGACGCCGGAGGTGGCCTTGACCCAGAAGGATATCCGCATGCTGCAGCTGGCCAAGAGCGCCATCTGCGCGGGCATGCTGACCCTGCTGGAAACGGAGGGCATCGATGAGGAGGGCCCCGGACGGCTGGTCATCGCCGGGGGCTTCGGCAGTTTCCTGAATCTCCACAGCGCCGCGTGTATGGGTCTGTACCCGGCGGAGCTGGAGAGCCGGGCCTGCGCCATCGGCAACGCAGCTCTTGTGGGCGCATCCATGATGCTGCTGCGGGGCGAATTCCAAGCTCAGGGCACGGCCCTGGCAAAAATGGCCGAGACGGTGGACCTGAGCTCTAACCCGGTTTTTATGGACAATTATGTAGAGTGTATGTCGTTTGAAACGGAATAAAAGAGACTTGTAAAATGAACCGCGGCCATGTCATTCGGTTGGATGGAGCTGCTCTGCGGAGCATTACTGCCGCCGACTGTATAAAAGGATAAAATGGACGCCCGCGTCATCTTCGCTGAGCACTATGACCTGCCCATCACCGTGAACCAGCTGGCGGAGATTTCGAACTACAACGCCACCTATTACAGCGACTGGTTCAAGCAGCAGACGGGAGTCTCACCCAGCATGTATCTGCGCAGCATCCGCATCAGCCGCGCCAAGGAGCTGCTGGAGGACACCAGCTATACCGTTATGGACATTGCTGTGATGGTGGGCTACAGCAGTAACTCCACCTTCACCCGGGCGTTCCACAGCATTGTGGGCATGACACCCAAGGAGTACCGCGACCGGATGGGCATGAGCGATGTGGGCTGATGCAGAGCGGCGGAGAAGCTAACATCAGGTCAGACCGATAAGGGATAAGAGCACAAAAGTGCCCGGCTGCCGGAAGGCGGCCGGGCACTGAGTCTGTGAGAGAATCAGGTGAGCTATGAAGCGGTAAGGAAGGGGACAAAGAGTCATCCTGCGTCAAGGCAGCAGCAGTCCGCCTACCAGCACGAAATAATCCGGGGCCTTGCCGTTCCGGCCCCACTGGATGGGCAGGTGGAAATAATGGCGCAGGCAGCCGCCCACATCACCGCCCAGGGCTTCCACGGAATAGCGCAGAAGCTCCGGATTTTTGCACGGACGGCCCTGAGACTTTTCGCATACCGGACATTCGTGACAGGTTCCTGCCAGGAGCATCTGGCTGCCGGGGATCTCCTGTTCCCATTGCTGCAGATGCTCCCGGTACAGCCGCTTTTCCCGCTTCAGAGCTTCCAGAGCTTCCTCCAGCGACTGCTGGGGCGCATCGGCTTGCAGAATGCGGGCGTACAGGCGCAGCTTCGTGTAGGAGCGCCAGATGGTCAGCGGGTCAAAATCGAAGGGCGGGCATGACCAGCGGGTGCCATAGCTGTCACACCGCTGGCAGAAAAGGAGAAACTTCTCCACGTGGACGAAGCTTTCCACAAATTCGGCTGTGGTCGTATCCGCTGTCATCTGGCGGATGTGGTATTGAAACGGCATGGGAGTCATCCTCTCTTTGGTGCTGTCTATAGTATAGCACAGCTGCCCAGCGAAAACAAAGAAAATTCAGGGGGCGGCATCCTCCAGCAGGGGGCGGCATTCCTCCGCCAGCAGGTAATCGATCTCCACCCGGCCGCCTTCATAGACGCGGATCTGACGGATGGCGGCGGCTGCGGTGATGCGATCCAGCTGGGTGAGGTGTTTTTCCGTCAGCAGGGATCTGACCCAGGGCTGCGGCAGAGGGGGAGAGTGAACCTCGCTGCGCAGCTTGTCCAGCTGGGCCTGCAGGGCATCGGCCTGGGCATCGTAGTCGGCCCGGTAGCGCAGATAGTCCTCCCGGGAGAGCAGAGCGTCCTGGTAATCCTCGTAGGCGATCTGGCGGCGGCGGTGTATGCGCTGCAGGGCGGCAGTGAGCTTCCGGCTCTGGTCGGCACCGGGGGAGGCGGGCGGCTGTATTCCCCGGCGGGCAAGGGACGGCAGATCCGCCACGGAGGCGATGAGGCGGTTCAGGTCTGTCAGGATCACCTGAGTGAGGGCGGATTGGGAGATGTAATGCCTGGTACAGGCGGCGGCGCCGTAGCGCTTGTAGGAGCCGCAGGTGTAGAAGACCCGGCCGCCCCAGGTGGTCTTCACCATGGCCCGGCCGCAGTCGCCGCACTTGAGAAGCCCGGCAAAGGGGCTGACACTGCGGGTGAAATCCGGCGCACGGGCGTTGCTGCGGAGCAACATCTGCACCCGGTCCCACTGGGCTTTGTCGATGATGGGGACGTGGGTATCCTCCACCACGATCCAGTCCTGCCGGGGCTTTCGCCGGGCGGGGCCATGCAGCTGCAGGCGGTCGTCCCGGCCCTGCTCCATGTGGCCGATATACATGGCGTTTTGCAGGATGCGGTGGATGGTGGCATAGGTCCAATAGGTGGTGGCGGGCAGACGGCGGCTGTTGCGGTAGTTTTCCCCGGTGAGGCGCTTATACTCACTGGGGCAGGGGATGCCCTCACTGTTGAGAAGCCGGGCGATGCGCACCTTGCCCACACCGCTTTCAAACAGGGAGAATATGCGCCGAACTACCGCTGCCGCGGGGGGATCGATGAGCAGATGAGCATGGTTTTTGGGGTCCTTGCAATACCCGTAGCTGGCGAAGGCACCGATGAACTCCCCCTGCTGCTGCTTGGCCCGGAGGGAGCTGCGCACCTTCTGGGAAATGTCCCGGGCGTACTGGGTGTTGAAGAGATTCTTCAGGGGCATCATCATGTCGTAGGCGCCCCGGGCACTGTCGATGTTATCCGTGACGGCGATGAAGCGGATGCCGTGGTCCGGGAACCAGCGCTCCAGATAGCGGCCGGTCTCGATATAGTCCCGGCCAAAGCGGGACAGATCCTTTACCAGCACGCAGCAGATGCGGCCGGATCGGATGTCCTCCAGCATCCGCTGAAAGCCGGGGCGGTTAAAATTGGTGCCGGTGCAGCCGTCGTCGGTGTAGTATTCTGCGGCGGTCAGCTCCGGGTGGTCTGCGAGGTAGCCCTCCAGCAGCTTCCGCTGGTTGGCGATGGAGTCACTCTCCTCCCGGTCGCCGTCCTCCCGGGACAGGCGGCAGTACAGGGCCGTGGGCAGCGTTTCGCAGGGGGCGGCCCGGCAGCCTTCCCGGTCAGGTCGGGCGGGCATGGGCTTTTATCAGCTCCAGCACCAGATCCTCCGCAGACTGCTGGCCCACGAAGCTGCGCACCACGGTGGTGGGCAAATATGACGGCGCGGCGGTATCCATAAAAGGGGCCTCCTTTCAAAGGGAATATTGCAGTGTATGAGCGGAGAGGAGGAACTATGCGGACGGGCGCCGGGCGAGGGGACACAAGAAAACTCCCGATCCCCAAACGGGGACCGGGAGTTTAAATTATGGGTTGCGGATCATTTTTCCTGGGCCAGGAACTCCTGAACGCCCCGGGCGAGACGGGCCATGCCGTCCTCCGCGGTGCTCCGGGGACAGGCCAGGGCGATACGCAGGAATCCGTTACCGCCGGCGCCGTAGCCCGCACCGTTGACAAGGATCAGTCCCGTATGCTGACGCAGGAAGGAGGCCAGGCGGGTGGAATCCCCGCTGATGCGGCGGCAATCCATCCACAGCAGATAGGTGGCCTCCGAGGGGATGACCGTGATCTGGGGGAGATTCTCGACGATGAAGCGGCGGACATACTGCTTGTTCTCATACACATAGGCGCGCATGGCATCCAGCCAGGCACCGCCCTGCTTGAAGGCAGCCGCCGGGGCAAGAGCGCCCAGAATGCTGGCCTCGCCCACCTCATCGGTATTCAGGGCGCGCCACACCCGATGGCGCAGCGCGGGATTGGGTACGATCACGGCGGAGGACTGGATCCCTGCCAGATTGAAGGCCTTGGTAGGCGCGACACAGGTGATGCTGATCTGCGCCGCCTCCGGGGAAACACTGGCATAGGGGATGTACTCCTTGCCGGGGTCCGTCAGGTCGCAGTGGATCTCGTCCGACAGCACCAGGACGCTGTGCTTGATACACAGCTCCGTGATGCGCAGCAGAGTTTCCCGGTCCCAGATCTTGCCCACGGGATTGTGGGGGTTGCACAGGATCAGCAGCGTGGCCTGGGGATCGGACAGGGCTGCCTCCAGCGCCTCAAAGTCGATGTCGTAAACCGAATCACGATAGCGCAGGGGGCACTCCAGCACATAGCGGCCATTGTTGACAATGGAGTTGAAAAAGATATTGTACGACGGTGTGAGGACCACAACTTTTTCGGCGGGGCTGGTTAGCTTACGGACGGTGCTGGAAATGGTGGGAATCACCCCGGAACTGTACACCAGCCACTGGGGATCCACCTGGAAGTGATGGCGGCTGCCCCACCAGCTCACATAGGCGTCGGCCCAGTCATCGGGCAGGTCGGCATAGCCGAAAACGCCCTGGGCAATGCGGTCGGCAAACACCTTCTTGATCTCCGGCGCCGTCTCAAAATCCATATCGGCCATGGACATGGGCAGCTCGTTTTCCCCTACATGCCACTTGGTGCATTCGGAGTGCCGCCTGTCCTTCAGCTGGTCAAAGTTATAGTGCATCGCAACCTCCTTTTTTACGCGTCCTTCTCGGGATACTTCAGCTCACCGTTTACGATCATGCGGGCGATGATCTCGTTGCAGAACGCCACGGCTGTGGCGCAGTGGAAGGTGCCGTTGTGGGCGGTATACTCCGCGTCGCCCTCGGGGGTCTTCCAGTCGTAGGGGGCACCCATGTTGTGGGTCAGCACTTCGTGGCAGAGGATGCCGTCATAGCGCTCCTTGAAGCGGTCCACCACCGTGCGGATCATGGTCTGGCAGGCATCATAGTCCCCGGCCAGATCGTCGATGGGACGGCCATAGAACAGGCTGATGGCCCAGGCTGCCGCATTCAGAGCCCCGCAGGTGCCCATCAGGGACAGGCCGCAGCCGCCGGCGATGCCGAAGCAGCCCCGCAGCATATCCTCCGTAAGGCCCATGTCGGGGAAGGCGTTATACAGCCCGTTGAGGGCGCTCTGGATGCAGTTGCCGTAGTCCGTTTCCGTCTGGAAGCCTACATCCATGGCCTTTTTGACCAAGGCCTCCTTTTCCTCGTGGGAAAGCTTTGTGTAATCTCTCATATTTTCCTCCCTTAGTGTGATATCAATTGTCGAAAAAGCACTGTTTTATCGACAGACTTTGCCAAAGGATACCTTATGTGCAATTGTAACGATGAAAACACAAAAAAACAAGTAAATACTATGCAACAGCAATATAATCAGCAAATAGTTAAATTGCAATCCGGGCGGCAATGATGATACTATGGTAACACCAAAATAAAGAGAGGTGTTCATGCATATGAAATTGGTCGTAGTTGGCGGCGTTGCCGGCGGCGCTTCCGCCGCAGCGCGTGTACGGAGACTGGACGAAAAGGCTGAAATCAAGTTGTTCGAGAGAGGACAGGACGTTTCTTTCTCCAACTGCTCTCTCCCGTATTATTTAGGCGGCGTGGTGGGATCCGCTGAGGATCTGATCATGATGACCCCCGAGAGCTTCAAGGGGAAACACAATATTGACGTAACCGTCAACAGCGAGGTCACTGCCATTGACCGGGTGGCCAAATGCGTGACGGTGAGGAATACACAGACCGGGGAAACCTTTACGGAGACCTATGACAAGCTGGTGCTGGCCCCCGGCGCGTCCCCCATTATGCCCAGGAGCATCCGGGGCATCGAGAGGGACAACGTGTTCTCCGTGCGGAATGTCAGCGACGTGGTGCGGATCAAGGCATGCCTGGATCGGGAAAATGTGCAGAACGTGGTGGTCGTAGGCGGCGGGTTCATCGGCATCGAAACGGCGGAGAACCTGTGTCTGGCCGGCAAGAACGTGGCCGTGGTGGAGGGCATGGGCCAGATCCTGGCACCCTTTGACTACGACATGGTGCAGACCCTGCAGAAGGAGCTGTATGACCATGGCATCCGCCTGTGCGTGGACAGCACCCTGACGGCCATTGAGGACGGACACATCACCGCCGTCAAGGACGGCAAGGAGTTCACTCTGCCGGCCGACGCAGTGATCATGGCCATCGGCGTGGCACCGGAGACGGGCCTTGCCAAGGATGCGGGGCTGGAGATCGGCCAGACCCGCGGCATCAAGGTCAACGAGTGGATGCAGACCTCGGATCCGGATATTTACGCGGTGGGCGACGCGGTGGAGACCTTCAATGCCCAGACCGGGCAGCCCGGACGCCTGGCCCTGGCAGGCCCTGCCCAGAAGCAGGCACGCATTGCCGCCAACCATATGTATGGCGTGGGCGCGCCGTACCGGGGCTTTATCGGCTCCTCCTGCATCCGGGTATTCGGGCTGAACGCGGCCTCCACGGGTCTGAATGAGCGCTCCGCCGGGAACGCGGGGATCGCCTTTGACTCCGTGATGGTATTCCCCTCGGACAAGGTGGGCCTGATGCCGGGGAGCAACTACATGTGCTTCAAGCTGCTGTTTGAGACCCCGTCCGGCAAGCTGCTGGGCGCACAGGCCATCGGCACGGGTGACGTGACCAAGCGGGTGGACGCCATTGCGGCGCTGATCTCCGCAAAGTCCGATATTCAGGATCTGTTTGCCTATGAGCACTGCTACGCGCCGCTGTACTCCACGGCGAAGGACGTTGTGCACATGGCGGGCCTGGTGGCCGAGAACGTGCTCAGCGGACGGCTGAAGCAGGTTCATGTGTCCCAGGTGAGAAAGCTGGTGGAGGACGGCGCCTATATCCTGGACGTCCGGGAGGAGGACGAGTTTGCGCAGTCCCACGTCAAGGGCGCACACAACCTCCCCACCTCGGTACTGCGCCAGCACCTGGAGGAGATCCCCCGGGATGTGCCGGTGTATCTGCACTGCCGCAGCAGCCAGCGCTCCTACTACGCCTACCGCTGCCTGGTGGGCAATGGGTTTGACAATGTGGTGAACATCAGCGGCTCCTTCCTGGGAATCTCGCTGTATGAATTCTTCAACGACAAGACCGCAGGCCGCGAGCCTATTGTAACGGATTACAATTTCGAGTGAGTACCCCCTCCTTTGATATCAGGGCCCGGTGCACTGTGCGCACCGGGCCCTGATATGTATAGAGAACAGGCAAATTATCTGGCGGAGTCGGACATTTCCCTCGGGACATAAGGAGCGGCGCTCTGGGACTGAATGACGGCGATCTGGAAGCCGGGGCCTTTTATGGAGAAATTGACATTCAGCACCGTGCGCACATCCTCCTGGTACGTCTCCAGCATGGGCCAGCCGGAGAGGAAGTTGCCCGGCGCGCAAAAGCGGTCTATTGTCTCGCTCTGGAAATCCAGCGCCGACAGGTAGGCAAAGATGTTGTTCTCCCGGGACATGCTGTACTTCATAACGGAGTAGGCGCCGGGCTTGAGGTTGAAGCTGACGCTGAGGTTCAGCTCATCCCGGAAATTATTGATGGCGTTGCGCACGTCCGCAGGCTCCGAGGCGTGGCGGCATATGTCGTGAACGGAATCGTTGTAGTTGAAAGCAAGGACCACATAGGTGGGAGTCTCGCCCCGGGTGCTGCGCACCACGCAGTACTGGTTGCCCTGGACGATGACATCGCCCTTGATCCGGGACAGGGCCGCGTAGGCAAAGTAGGACGGTTTTTTGATGCCTGCGCCCGTCAGGAGGGCCTGCTGCCCCCGCAGGATCCGGCCCATTGAATCGGAGGTGTCCCGCAGGAATACCTCCGACTGCGCCGGAGCGTCCTTTTCGCTGTACTTACGCAGCAGGTAAAGAGGGTAGGCGATGGAATCCAGCGCGGCACTGCCTGAGGCGGGCTCCGGCACCGGACCCTTGCGAACCTCCACGGGCAGTCCGCAGCCGGACAGCAGGCTGCGGAAAGCACGCAGCTCGTCGGCGCGCTCCTCCTCATCACGCAGAAGCACCACCTTGCCGGGGGCCAGACTTCCCAGCGCTTCAAAAATGCCGGGGCCCAGACTGCGGTAGTCATTCAGCGTGACAAGAACCGTGATCTGGCGGTCAAACTTCCGCAGGGATTTGGCGTAGACATCCACATCGATGTCGAGATTCACACCGGTGATGACATTGGCTATCTCTTTTTGAGAGTTATAGTTGGAGTGGGCCCGCTTTACCGCCGCAATGGCGCGGTTGGGGGGCAGAACGTTGAAAACCGCCGGGTGCAGGTCGCTCTTGACCTGGGAGAGATAGATGCTGCGGTGCTCCTGAGGACTGTGGCCGAACCATTTGGTGAAATATTTCTTGTAGTAGGCGGTGGTGGAAAAGCCTACCTCCCGGGCCACCTGGCTGATCTTCTTGTCACTGCCGAGGAGTTTGATCTCAGACATCTCCACCCGGGCAAAGCACAGAAAGTCCCGGAAATTCATGCCGGTAAAGTCCTTGATCAGGTGGGACAGGTAGAAGGAGTTCAGATATTCCATCTCGCTGAGATCCTGCAGCGTGATGTTGTTGGCATAGTTCTGGTAAATGTACTGGCAGATGCGGCTGATACGGTCCACTGTGAGCTGGTTGCCCCGGTCAAAGCCCACCACGATGTTCTTGTCGAAGACGAAGAGGTTGAAATACTTGTCCAGATGCTTGATCACATCCGCCATCAGATAGACGCACTCACTTTTGTAGTTGAAGCCCTTGAGCTCATACTTCATCAGAATTTGCAGGAGCAGATCCCGCAGGCGGTCATGCTTCTTGTCTGTGGTTTTTTTGGAGTAGGTGCGGTAGCAGGCCTTGCTGAGATTGGGGAAATACTGGGACAGATCGCGGATGCTGATCTGGATCTGAGCGATGACGTTGTCCTCCGTCAGGGCCCGCATGCTGTGCACCTCGTTGCCGGAATTGGTGAAGATGTCCCCCTCCCGCAGATGGTAAATACAGTAGCCATTTTTCAGCTGCACCTCGCCCTTGAGTACATAGACGAACTCAATGTCCAGATGATAGTGCAGCGGATCCTCCACGATGTTGCCCACGGTTATGTTGATGGGGAAATCATCCGCGAAGGTCAGTTTTTCCAGAAGCATAGCGTACCTCCTGCCTGCATAGGCCCATGACGTTTTTTGCAGTATAACATAAAAGCAATAAGGTCGCAAGACTCCGCAAAAAAATTAATTTTTTGGAGCAAGATAAATATTGAACGAAAAACAGGCCATGGATAGAATAGGCTTAAAGATATCTTACAGGAAACACCGTAATTATTGCGCATGGACAAGTGAGTTTGGCTTCCTTTGAACGGGAAGCTTTTTTATGGATAAAGAAGGAGGATGAGTGTATTATGCTGAATGAACGGCTTACCCGCATGAGAAACAAATTGTTTGACTCCCGCCCCTGCATCACCGCAGAGCGTCTGGTGCTGGAGACGGAGGCATACCAGAAGTTCGCCGGAGAGGCTACCCCCATTTTCCGGGCCAAAGTGGTCAAATACATCATGGAGCATATGACCACCCTGATTATGGACGACGAGCTGATCGTCGGCACGCCTACCAACAAGTATCGCGGCGCGAACCTGCACCCGGAGTTCCAGTCCAGCACGGAGTTCTATCTGCCGGAGCTGGATGCCTTCCCCCTGCGGAAGACCGATCCCTATGACATCTCCCCGGAGGACAGGGAGCTGATTTTGAAGACCCTGCCCTATTGGGAGGGCAAGTCCATGCAGGATATGTCCAAAAAGGCGCTGCCCGCCGATATTCTGGAGCGCATCCACGACGATATCATCACCGTGGGCCTGACCAACGGCGTGTCCGGCGAGACCACCTGCGACCATGAGAAGCTGCTGGCCGTGGGCCTGAAGGGCTACATAGACGAGTGCCGCGAGAACATCAGAAGCACCCTGTGCAGCAGCAAGGAGGATCAGCAGCGGGTGGATTACTGGAACGCCTGCATCATCCAGTGCGAGGGCCTGATCGAGTATGCCCACAGAATGGCTGCGGAGGCTGAGCGCCAGGCTGCTGCCTGCACCGACCCCAAGCGCAAGCAGGAGCTGCTGACCGTTGCCGCCAACTGCCGGGTGGTGCCCGAAAATCCCCCCCAGACCTTCCAGCAGGCACTGCAGCTGGTATGGTTCGTCCACGTGTACTTCCACATTGAGGTCTGCACCACGGCCAACGGCTTCGGACGTTTTGACCAGTACATGTGGCCCTTCTATGAGAAGGACGTTCTGCTGGAGAAGAATATCACCAAGGACGAGGCGCTGGAGATGCTGGAATGCTTCTACCTGAAGGCCTGCGAGGTGTTCGAGGTGCGCGACAAGTGGTACGCCACGTCCTTCGCCGGCTATCCCATGTGGGAGCTGCTGGTGGTGGGCGGCCAGACCCCCGAGGGGAAGGACGCCACCAACGAGCTGTCCTATGTCTGTCTGGATGCCGCCTCGGAGCTGAAAACCACCCAGCCCGTGATGGCCGTGCGCGTATGGGACGGCACGCCGGAGGAGCTGATCCGCAAGGGCTGCCTGATGATTCAGGACGGCCAGGCAAATCCCGGCTTCTTCAACGACAACGTAGCCATGCAGATGGCACTGGGCAAGGGCTGCTCCATGGAGGAGGCCCGGGACTGGACCATCGTGGGCTGCATCCAGCCCGGCCCCGGCGGCGGCACCGCCGACGGCTCCCCCGATGCCGGATATGTCAACATGGGCAAGATGCTGGAGTTCGTCCTGCACAACGGCGTGGATCCGGAGACGGGCAAGCTGATGGGCCTGCAGACCGGCGATCCCAGAGAGTTCAGAAATATCGAGGAATTCAAGGACGCGCTGAAAAAGCAGATCCTGCACCACTACAAGATGGTCACCACCGGCTATAACATCATGCAGAGCATGCATATGACCCGCTACCCGGTGATTTTTGCCTCCATGGTGACACGGGGCTGCGTGGAGACCGGAAAGTCTGTCCAGGAGGGCGGCGCCAAATACAGCACGGCGGGCCTGTACATCACCGGCGCGGCCAACATGGCAGACTCCATTGCGGCCATTGACACCTGCGTGTTCCGGGACAAGGATATCACCATGGCCCAGCTGATCGACGCGCTGGACAAGAATTTCGAGGGCGAGGAGCGCCTGCGCCAGCTGCTGCTCAACAAGCCGGCCAAGTTCGGTAATGACGACCCCTATGTGGACGGCATCTACCGCGAGATGATGCAGTTCATCGCCAAGAATGTGCAGACATGGCCGGACGCCAGAGGCGGCACCTATTCCTTCAACGTCCACTCCCAGACGGTCAACGTATCCCACGGCGCCGTATGCGGCGCTACGCCTGACGGACGCCGGGCTGGGGAGGCATTCTGCGACAACGCCTCGCCCATGATGGGCCGCGACATGAAGGGCCCCACCGCCACGGTGAAGTCCGTCGCCTCCATGGGACAGGCCTCCTTCCACGACGGAGCGCTCTTCAACCTGCGCTTTGACCCCAAGGGCGTGCAGGGAGAGAAGGGCCTGGCCAGCATTGAGGGCGTTATCAAGACCTATTTCCAGAACGGCGGCGAGCATATCCAGATCAACGTTGTGGACGATGAGACCCTGCGCGCAGCGCAGCGCACACCGGAAAAGTACAAGGGACTGATGGTGCGCGTGGCCGGATACATGGCCTACTTCACCGAGCTGGACAAGGACGCTCAGGATACGATCATCTACCGTACCGCACACTTCAAAGAGGTGTGATGGCAGAAAGCAGGGGACGGTCTATGGAAAACAAACAGCTTCGTGCGCTGATCGGCGGTATTCAGAAATATTCAACGGAAGACGGCCCCGGTATCCGCACAACGGTATTTCTCAAGGGCTGTCCGCTGAACTGCCGGTGGTGTCACAATCCCGAGCTGATCGGCTATCAGCAGCAGCTGATCCAGATGCCGAACAGCTGCATCAAATGCGGATACTGCCTGACCCACTGCCCGCAGAAGGCGATCTATCTGGATGATGAGGCCAGGATCTGCATCGATCGGGAAAAATGCAATCTGTGCTATGAGTGCACCAATTTTTGCTTCGCCAAGAGTCTGCAGGCCGTGGCCAGGGACATGACGGCGGAAGAGGTCATCTATGAGGTGGCCCAGGACAAGGGATTTTATGACAATACCGGCGGCGGCATGACTATCAGCGGCGGCGAGATGCTGACCCACGCGGAATTTTCTATGGAGCTGATCCGGCTGGCCCAAGAGCAGGAGATAAAAGTCTGCCTGGACACCTCGGGATTTGGCAGCGGGGAGAGCCTGTACGCCATGGCACGGTGCGAAAATGTCACCAATATCCTGTATGACATGAAGTGTATTGACGATGCCATCCATCGGCAGTATACTTCCAGAAGCAACGTCAGGATCCTGGAAAATCTCCGCCGGCTGGCGGCAGATGAGGGCACGCGGGAAAAGCTGCAGATGCGCATGCCATTGATCCGGGGCGTCAATGACACGCCCAAGGTCATCGAGGCTACCGGTCGGCTGTATCGGGAGCTGGGCCTGCGGCATGTCACGTTGCTCCCGTATCACAACCTGGGCGTATCGAAAATGCGCAACATCGGCGGCACACAAGAGGTCTTTGATCCTCCGTCTGATCAGCGGGTCGAGGAAATCCAACGGTTTTTCCAGACATTCGCCGGTATGGAGGTCGAGATTCTGGGCAAAGTCAACTGAGCCCGGAAACGATAGAGTCAACACAAGGTATCAAAAATTAAGGAGGACGAAAATGTACATTGCGAACACTGGACTGTTTGTCAAGGATCTGGAGGGTGCCAGAAAGTTTTTTGAGGACTACTTCGGCGCCAAGGTGGCTTTCAGCTACAACGAGGAAGAGAACCAGTACTACTCCTACATCATGGATGTGGGCAACGGCGCTCGCCTGGAGCTGATGACCAAGCCCGAGATCGTGGACGAGAAGAAGGATCCCAACCGCACCGGCTTTGCCCATCTGTCCATCCGCGTTGACAGCCGCGAGAAGCTGAACGAGGTCATCGAGAAGTTCCACGCCGCCAACTATAAGATCTTCTATGAGCCCGCCACCACCGGCGGCCGTGAGGTCCGTGCCGTTACCTTCGAGGACAACGTTCTGGAAGTGAGCTGCGAAGAGGGCCAGTAAGAGCTTTTGCTCCGCACAGGCATAAAAATGAATCAAAAAAACCGGTCAGTGGGCATGCTGACCGGTTTTTTCTGATTCTGGGCCTTCCTGGGAAGGTATTCCTTTTTTTGCATTTCAGCGGGGTTTACTCATATGAAATTTGCGCTGGGTGAAAAAAATAACGATGCGCAAATTAATGATAGATAACAGGCTGTTTTTGCGTATTTTTTAACGATCTATATGTTCCAAAACCCCCAAAATGGAGAAAAAATGTCCCCAGATGGCCTGATTTGTACAATTCCAATATGCGTCTATCAGGGGTTTTTGTGCAAAATGCCGTGTCTTTTTTGGGTTTTTCTTGTCCCTCAATTGCTGATTAGTTTGCTATCGGCAGAAATTGACTTGCTTTCCGGGCGTTAGGACAGTATAATACGAACCAGATAACCCAAGTGTCCAAAGCAAGTAAACAACAGCGACGAAAAAATCAAAAAATGACGAAAGAGAGTGAAAAACATGAAAAGATTTATTTCCGCCATTATTTGCCTCGTCCTCATTGTTGCTCTGGTCGGCTGCGGCCAGAAAGACACTGGTGGTAACGGGAGCACTACCACAAACCAGTTGGAAGCCATCAAGAAGGCCGGCGTCCTGAAGGTCGGCATTGAGGGCACCTACAAGCCCTACACCTTCCACGCTGAAAACGGCGACTTTACAGGCTACGATGTGGACCTGGCCCGTGCCATTGCTGAGAAGCTGGGTGTTAAGGTTGAGTTCACCGAGGCTGCATGGGATTCCTTGCTGGCCGGTGTGGACTCCGGACGACTGGACACCGTCATCAATGCCGTCAGCGTCACTGATGAACGCAAAGAGAAATACGACTTCACCGATGCCTACCTCTACATCCCCAGACAGGTGGTGGTGAGATCCGACAATGAGACCCTGAAGTCCTGGGATGACCTGAAGGGCGCCAAGGTGGCCACCAGCAAGGCCTCCACCACCGGTCAGATCTATGCCGAGGCCGGCGCTGAGATCGTTCTGATCGAGGGCACCGATCAGGCAGCCCAGACCGTCCTTTCCGGACGCGCCGACTTCTGCAACTTCGATCCCCCCACGCTGAACGACTACATGGATGAGCATCCCGGCGCTGAGCTGAAGGTTGCCTTTATGGTGCCCGGCCTGTCCGAGGCTTATGCGATCCCCATCACCAAGGGCCAGACGGAGCTGCACGATGCGATCAACAAGGCCCTGCAGGAGCTGAGAGACGATGGCGTGCTGAAGGAGCTGTCCGAGAAGTACCTGCGCGGCGATTACACCAACCCTGTTCAGTAACAGACGTACCTTACGACCTATGCACCGCTGCTAACGGCGGCTGCCAATTGATGAAAAGGATGACTCACCATGAGCTCAAGAATAATAGACATACTCGTTTCTGCAATCCCGCAGATCGGCCTGGCCACAATTAAACTGACGATCCCCCTGACGATCCTGTCCTTTATCTTCGGCTGCATCATTGCTCTGTTTCTGGCCCTGGTGCAGGTGGCGAATGTCAAAGGCCTCAAGCAGTTCGCAAGATTCTACATCTGGATCTTCCGAGGCACACCTCTGATCGTTCAGCTGTTCATTATCTTCTTCGGCCTGCCCTCCATTGGCATCGTGATTCCGGCGTTCCCTTCGGCGATCATCGCATTTTCCATGAACCTGGGCGCCTATACCTCGGAGATTTTCCGCTCCGCCATTATGGCCGTGTCCAAGGGACAGTGGGAAGCCGCCTCCATGATCGGCCTGACCTATACTCAGACCATGTTCCGCGTGGTTATGCCGCAGGCATTCCGCATTGCGTTCCCGCCCCTGTTCAACTCCCTGATCGGTCTGACGAAGGACACCTCACTGGCCTCCTGTATCACCATTGTGGAGCTGTTCACCAAGGCACAGCAGATCTCCGCCCGGGTGTTTGAGCCGTTTGCTCTGTACTGCGAGGCTGCTCTGTTCTACCTGCTCATCTGCACAGTGCTGACATGGGTGCAGAACCGCATGGAAAAGAAGATGGTTTGGGACAAGCCGAAAGCTGTGAAGAAGGCTAAGCATTGATGGGAGAATTGCTGCTATGTTAGAAGTAAAAAATATTTACAAGTCCTTTGGGGAAAATCAGGTTCTGAAGGGTGTCAACTTTTCCGTGGAAAAGGGCGATGTGATCGCTGTTTTGGGCAGCAGCGGCTCCGGTAAGACCACGCTGCTCAAGTGCATCAGTTTTCTGGAGCCGGCTGACAAGGGCGAGATCACCTTTGACGATTTCCACAAGGATATCACCCAGGTCACCAAAAAGGAGATCCGTCAGCTGCGCATGAAGATGGGCTTCGTGTTCCAGAACTTTAACCTCTTCCGCAATATGACTGCGCTGGAGAATGTGGAGGAGGGGCTGATCCGGGCCCGGAAGGTTCCTGCCGATCAGGCGGAGAAGATCGCCTTTGAGATGCTGGAAAAGGTCGGCATGACCGAGCGTGCCTATCACTACCCCGATCTGCTGTCCGGCGGCCAGCAGCAGCGCGTGGCTATTGCCCGGGCGCTGGCCATCAATCCGGAAGTCATCCTCTTCGATGAGCCCACCTCCGCCCTCGACCCGGAGCTGACCGGCGAGGTGCTGGAAGTTATGCGTAAGCTTGCTATGGACGGTGCAACCATGGTCGTGGTCACTCACGAAATGGAATTTGCCCGGAAGGTCGCCGACTGGGTCGTGTTTATGGCCGATGGTGTGATTGTGGAGGAGGCACCCTCCGAGGAATTCTTCACCCATCCCAAGCATGAGCGGACGATCCAGTTCCTGCGCAAGACCCAGGAGCTGGACCAGTAAGACAAAAATAATAGAGTACCTGAATACCCTGCATGCCATCGGCATGCAGGGTATTTCAGCGTGCCGAAAAGGCCTTTTCACCCCGCTGACTAAGTTTTTGAAACTCTGAAAAGTTTCAAAAACGATTGATTTCAATGGTGATGGACACCCTTCTTGGGTTTCCCTCACACACCCTTCCTTACCGTTATCGCAAATATACCACTTTATCGATGGTCTCGAATACTTTGCATGCCATCGGCATGCAGGGTATTTTTCTGGGAGAAAGCCCCTGCTTTTGCGCGAAAAGGAGAGGATGCGGCAGAGCTTTTTTGCAGGTTACATCGATATCGGTGCGCACCTATGCGGGGGTACGCGGGGTTGGGGAGACGGCTCAGTCCAGGGGCGGTACGCCTGCGGCTTTCCGGAGAAAACGGGCGGTTTCGGAGCCGGGGAACGCTATCAGCTGATCGGGCGTTCCCGTAAAGAGCACCTGACCGCCCCGGTCTCCTGCGCCAGGGCCGATGTCGATGATCCAGTCCGCCTGCGCTGGGCTTGCCCACCCGGGAAAACAGCATCCGCAGCAGCGGCGCGATGCCCGAGGCGGTGCCTACGGTGGAGCGGGCGTTGGCACCGATGGGCTTCTGATCCACCACCACGCAGGGGGTGAGGCCCTGAATGGCCTCCACATCCGTCCGCCTATGGCGGGGCATCCGGCTGCGCAGGTAAAGGGGGAGAGTCTCCTGCCACTGGCGGATGCTCTCCTGGGCGATGGTGTCAAAAGCCAGGGAGCTTTTGCCGGAGCCCGAGACACCCGTCAGCACCACCAGCTGCTCCTTAGGAATACGCAGGGAGAGCTTTTTCAGGTTGTTTTCCGCCGCACCGGTGATCTCGATCATTCCGTGGTCCTGCGTAGGTCATCGCTCCTTTCTGTGAGAGGCTTGGCCCGCATCTGCGCCACCTTCTGCCGCAGGTGGAACAGATCCTCCCCGGCGGCGCGGGTGCGCTCATGATCCGGGCCGAGGATCTTGGTATGGGTCTCCACGGCCTCCTCCAGACACGACAGCGCCAGCTCCGGCTGGCCCGCCTCCCGGTAGGCCAGGGAGAGATTGTTCAGCGAGCCGATATACGGAGCGATAGTTCGGCCGCAGATGTTGTGATAGAGCTTGCGGGCCTTCAGGTACAGGTCGATGGCCCGGTCATAATCCTGCATCTGCCGGTAGGTTCCGGCCATGTTATTCAGCGTGGCGGCATAAAGCGTCGTCTCAGCGGCACCGGCGTTTTCCGTTGTGTGCGCAGAATACCGCCGGTCACTTCCGTGAAAAGCCCCGATCCTGCCATGACGGCAGAATCGGGGCCTTGCTCTATTATTAAATCTGCGGGCTTCCGCTGGTCTCATCGGCGGCCTTTTCCGCCTCGTAAGCGGCAAGCAATTTCTCCTCCGACTGGAGGCCCGGCAGCAGCTGACTGCCGATCCGGAAGGACGGAACGGCCCGGATATGCTCCTGGCGAGCCTGAAAACGGTTGCACTCATGGATGCGCCGGGCCTGGCTATCCCGCAGCATGTTCTGTATGGGGTCAGTCAGCTCCAATGTACCCAGCAGCTCCTGCAGAATGCTGTCGCGGCCAATATCCAGGTGGCGCACGGAGTGGGCATCGTACAGTATGGCGTCGTATGCCGCCGTCAGCTCCGGCCGATGCAGTGTGATCCATGCCCGAAGGATCAGCGCCTTTTCCGAGTTCACCAGCCGGTCCCCCAGGGAGGGCCGTATGCCGTAGGGCGCGCCCAGACGGGAGAGAAATTCCGTCATCTCGCGGTTCTGCTCGTCCGAGAGCAGCAGCCTGCGGTCACAGCCCTGAGGCGGGACCTCCGGGTGGATCTCAATGAAGACCGGAGTCATGGCCGCGGAGGTCTTCTCCGCGAAGGCCGCCGCCCGGCGATACGCCACATAGCAAAAGGGACAGGCAAAATCCGTATAGTAGTAAAGCTCCATCGGCACTCCTCCTTTTTTCACAGTATACCGCAGTTTTTTGCGCCGCGCAGCAGGGCGGGGCGCGGTCATTTGCTGATAATCTTGCTTTTCCGGCGAATTATCTTGTTTTTATGGCGGGAACCTGTATAATGAAATCAGAAAAACGCATCGGCAATTTCCGCCCGAATACAGAAAGGAGACAAATATGGATTTCACCAACAAAGTGGTTGTAGTGACCGGCGCCGGCGGTGACATGGGCACAGCCATTGTCAAAAAATTTACCGACCTGGGGGCAAAGGCTGTCATTCTGGATATCCGCGAGGATCTTGCCCGCAAGACTGCTGAGAAGCTGCAGCTGGATGCGGAGCACGGCTGCTGCATGGCGGCGGATGTATCCAACGAGGAGAGCGTCAAGGAGACCGTGAAGAAGATCGTCGACCACTATGGCCGCATCGATGTACTGGTCAATCTGGCCGGTATTTCCGGCCCCAGCGCCCGCGCGGAGGACTATTCCTTCGAGGCGACCAAAAAGGTTTTTGAGGTGAACGTGTTCGGCACGTTCCTGATGATGCAGAATGTTCTGCCGGTGATGCAGGCTCAGAAGAGCGGAGCCATTGTGAACTTCGGCTCTGTGTCCGGTATGTTCGGCTATCCCTATGAGATCTCCTACGGCGCCAGCAAGGCCGCTGTGATCTTCATGACCAAGAACGCGGCCAACGAAAACGGCGGCAACGGTGTCCGCATCAACAGCATTTCCCCCGGCTGGGTGGACACCGGCATGATGAAGAGTATCCTTGCCAGCTACAAGGATGTGGGGATCGAGAACAGCTCTGACAACGTGACCCTGGGGCCCATGAAGCGTCCTGGCAAGCCCGAGGAAATGGCCAATGTGGTGGCGTTCCTGGCCTCCGATGAGGCATCCTATGTCAACGGTTCCAACTGGCTGGTAGACGGCGGCATGACCCTGGGCTGATGATACCTGTGTTTTCCAAATCCTTATCCCCTTTGTGATTGATACCCCCCCTCACCCCTGGCAAAAAGGAAACGGCGCGGCTATTGCCGCGCCGGTTCCTTTTTGCCATATTGCAGGGGGAAGACATCGCGGCTATCCCGGCTCACAGGCTGGCTGCGGTGCACTAATTCCGGAATAGTAGCTGATTCATAGATACAATGCCGCTCAGCTGCGGATATCCACATCGCTTCGCTCCTGAGAATGACAGGAATGACGCTATGTGTCAGGCGGCGGGACTACTGCCGCACTTTTCCATCACCCCACGCGGCGTCGAAGGATATGGCGCAGTATTTTTTCCCATCTTCAGAGGAGCGGTCCACACTGTAGATGGGGAGCTGGCGGGCGGCGGCGACAGCGGTAATGGCGGCGGGAACGTTCACGGCGCAGAAAATGGCAGTCGCTGCCAGAAGGGCGCCGATGGCCAGAGCGACCTTCTTTCGGATGAGGAACACGCGGACGGGTTTATGCAGCATTGGGATTCCACCTTTCTTTTTTTGCTACCCTATGCGCCGGGGGCCGGGGCTATGCCGGGCCTGCACCCACTCCGGCCGCCGGAATGCGAACAGAGACAGGCATCTGCCCTCTTTGCTGCGGGGAGGATGCCTGTCTCTGTCTGAATATTCCGGTTAGGCCTGGGGCTGCGGATTGCGGGAGAGCCAGTCCTTGAAAAACGTGATGAAGTGGGCGGCGGCAGGGGAGGCATGCTCAATGCTGTGCACCACAAACATGATCTCCCGGTAGTACTGAGGCTCTGTAGGGCGGCTGACCAAACGGTAGGAGTTGCGGGAGAGGATCAGCTGCCCCATGCAGCCGATGCACAGGCCGTTTTCAATCAGGGAGAGGATCAGGTTTTCGTCCTGACTGGTGTATTCCACCCGGGGCGTGATCTTATTTTTGCGGAATATGCCCATGGCCTCCTTTTGGCTGCCCTCGTCATAGAGAATGGTGGGTTCGGAGGCGTAGACGGACAGGGGAATGGTATCCATGGCGGCAAGAGGGCTGCTTTCCGACACCACCGCCAGGAAGGGATCCCGGCGCACCAGAAAGGAGTCAAAACCGGCGGGGACAGGTGCGTCCAAAAAGCCGATATCCACCTCATCCCGGGTCAGCATGGCTGTGACGCCGGCATCGTCCCCCTCGTGGATCCCGATGCTGATATTGGGATAGAGAGCCTTGAACTCCTTCAGCACCGGCGCAAGCACATGGCAGGAGATGCTGGAAAAGGTGCCGATGCGGATATGGCCACGGGGCAGCTGAGCAGCAGGAACAGGTAGTTGATCCACACGATCAGGCCCAGACCGGTATCGCCCAGGTCCCAAGCGCGGTTGGCAGCGATGACGGAGCCATACACAGCGGCCAGGCAGAACACAGCGTAGCAGGCCTTGGTGACCCACTGGGGCTCATGACCCTTGTCCACGAAGAAGTAGGACACGGAGCACGCGGTGCTGTAGCACTGGTTGAGGATGGTGGTGAATGCGAAGAAGAACAGTGCGATGGCCACGAACTTGGAGCCGAAGGTGGGCATCAGTGTGCTCACAGCGGCCTGGACCCATGTGGCGTCAGCGCCGGCCTCACCCATACCGGTGAAGAGGCAGCCGCCGTCGGCACCCTGGACGCTGTGGCAGCCAGTGATGATGAGCATCAGGCCGGTAGCGGTGCAGACGAACAGAGTATCAATGTATACGGAGAAGGACTGCACCAGACCCTGCTTGGCGGGGTGAGACACCTCGGCAGAGGCGGCAGAGGGGGTTGAGGTGGCCATGCCGGTCTCGGAGGAGAATATGGCGCGCTTGGTGCCCCAGATCATAGCACTGCCCATGGCGGCACCGATGATCTGATCGGCGCCGAAGGCGCTCTTGAAGATCAGGGAGAAAGCAGCGGGGATGGCCTGATAGTTGACAACCAGGAGGATCAGAGCCACCAGGATGTAGATACCGGACATGATGGGAACAACGATCTCAGCCACGCGGCCGATGACCTTCACGCCGCCGAACACGATGGCAGCCAGAGCAATGGCAACCACGATGCCGCAGGCGATGGGGGGAACGTGGAAGGCATTGGCCAGAGCGGTGGACATGAACAATGCCTCCATCGAGCACGGCATCAACGAGCTGGCAGAGGTGGCTATCCCCGCCGCGTGGGCTGACGCTAAGGATGCGCCCGTGGAGCGCAAGGCTCCAGACTTCATCCGCAAGGTGTTGGACGTGATGAACCGCCAGGAGGGCGACAGCCTGCCGGTGTCCATCATGAAGAAGTACGGTCTGGAGGACGGCACCTGGCACGCAGGCTCCACCAAGTATGAAAAGCGCGGCGCTGCCGTGGACGTGCCCCAGTGGGATATGACCAAGTGCATCCAGTGCAACCAGTGCTCCCTGGTGTGCCCCCACGCCGCCATCCGTCCCGTGCTGCTGGACGAGAATGAGGCGAAGAACGCCCCCCAGGGCTTCGAGACCAAGAAGGCCAACGGCCTGGCCCAGGACCAGTACCGCATGCAGGTCTCGCCCTATGACTGCACCGGCTGCGGCAGCTGCGTGAACGTCTGCCCCGCCAAGGAGAAGGGCGCGCTGACCATGGTACCCTTTGAGGAGATGAAGGGTGAGCAGCCCCTGT
>URSX01000018.1 GCA_900550615.1 uncultured Eubacteriales bacterium | reverse complement strand
GGTCGACCTGTTTTCAGCTTCCCTTATATTTTCTTCGGGTGGCCATACCGCCCCGGATATGCCGCTGCGCCTTGTTCTCCTCCAGGATCGCCTTCACCTGCAGGTAGAGGGATCGGTTGAATAAGGGCAGCCGCTGGGAGATATCCTTATGCACTGTGGACTTGCTGATGCCGAATTTCCGTGCAGCATCCCGCACGGTTCCCCGGCTCTCTATGATGTAAACGGCCTCGTCACAGGCCCGCTGCTCCATGTTTCCCTTCATCGGCAACACTCCCAAGACTGAATGATACGCTTCATTCTATGCCCCAAAATGCGCCAATATGAAAAAAGCAGCGGAAGAACGGAGCCTTGGCCCCGTTCTTCCGCTCTGAAAAAAAGAGAAAGAGAAATGAAAAAGATGAATACGGCCGGTCAGGTTTTGTTCCCATTCCCCTGCCGCAAGAACAGTATGCCCGATTTACCTTAAAATTACCCTAAAAATTTGTAAATAAATTTTGAAGGCAGTTTTTCTTCCCCCAGCCTCACTTTTTCCGCCAGGCCGCCGGCACAAACAGCAGCAGCATCGGGTAAATCTCCAGCCGCCCCAGCAGCATACCCGCGCACAGGAACAGCTTCATCACCGGCGAGTAGGGGGAGTAATTCCCCACAGGCCCCGCCATGCCGAAGCCCGGCCCCACGTTGTTGAAGCAGGACACCGTGGCAAACAGATTCGTCTCCAGGTCAAAGGGAGAGAAGGACAGACACAGCAGCAGCCCCCCCACGCACAGCATATACAGGGCGAAATACACCGCCACGCTGTGGGCGGTCTGCTCCTCCAGTCGGCGGCCGTCCATTTTGATCACGTCCACCATCCGGGGCCGCAGGGTGTGGCGCAAATCCCTGCGGATCATTTTGCACAGGATGGCCACTCTGGACACTTTCAATCCGCCGGCGGTACTGCCTGCGCAGCCGCCCACGAACATCAGCATCAGCAGCAGTGCCTTGCTCAGGGGTGTCCACACCGTAAAGTCTGCGGACACAAACCCCGTGGTAGTCATAATCGCCGCCACCTGAAAGGCCGCCTGCCGCAGCGACACGGAAACCGACTGATACAGCGGCAGAATATCCACCGTGATCACCGCCACCGATACGAGCACAATGCCCATATATACCTTCAGCTCCGTGTTGTGCAGGAAATCCCTCACCCGTCCCAGCAGGAGCAGGTAATAAAGGTTGAAGTTCACGCCGAACAGGAACATGAATATAGTCAATACCCACTGGATGTAGGGACTGAAATTGGCGGCGCTGGCGTTGTAGGTGCCGAAGCCGCCGGTGCCGGCGGTACTGAGTGCGTGGACCACGCTGTCAAACAAACTCATGCCGCCCAGCAGGAGGAACACGATCTCCGCCACCGTCAGTACGATGTACAGCAGATACAGAATTCTGGCCGTATCCTTTGATTTTGGGGCCAGCTTGTCCACCGTGGGGCCGGGCATCTCCGCCTTGAGAATGTTGATGGAGCGGTCCGGCGTTTTCAGCAGCATCACCACGAACACCAGAATCCCCATGCCGCCGATCCAGTGGGTAAAGCTCCGCCAGAAGAGCATTCCCTTACTCAGGGCCTCCACATCCGGCAGGATGGTGGCGCCCGTGGTGGTAAAGCCGCTGACGGTTTCGAAAAAAGCGTCCACATATCGGGGGATCTCCCCGGAAAACACAAACGGCAGCGCCCCGATGGCCGACAGCACGATCCATGTCAGTGCCACGATCATAAACCCGTCCTTGATGGAGCTGCTGCCGTGCTCTCCCCGGCACAGCAGTGTCAGGAGCGCCCCGGTGGCCAGGGCCACCACAATGGTCAGGGCAAAGCTCAGAGCGCAGTTCTCCCCGTACAGCAGCGACACTACCATCGGCAGCACCAGCAGCGCCGCCTCCAGCAGCACCACCCGTCCTATGGTGTATATAACCATTTTATAGTTCATGGCTGTCCCGTTCCTTTCACCCGGAGCATCTCTCCGGCACAGGCATTATACCACTTCCCCCGCCTTTCGTCCACAGGAAAACGCAGTTTCGCTTCAGTGCCGCCGTTTCTGTCAGGTATGCCGCGTAAAATGTAGCCCTGCTGCCGCATAAAACGTAGTCCCGTTGTTAAAGAAAAAGCCGGCATGTCGTCGGAGAAAATGCAGTCATTTTGAGTGCCCCGCAGGATGCGCGGCGTTTGGCGCTTGACAAGAAATGGTTTATTGTTATATATTATAATGTGTTTGTTTACGCAAATTTTGGCAGGTAACTGCCCTGTGTGGAGGAAAATTATGGAGAGAGAATCGTTTAAGTCCCGGCTGGGCTTCCTGTTGGTGAGCGCCGGCTGCGCCATTGGCATCGGCAATGTGTGGCGCTTCCCCTTTGTGGTGGGGCAGAACGGCGGCGGATTTTTCGTGCTGATCTACCTGATTATGCTGGTGGTGCTGGGTCTGCCGGTGCTGACCATGGAGCTGGCCGTGGGCCGCGCCAGCCGCCAGAGCGCTGTGCTGGCCTATAAAACCCTGGAAAAGCCCGGCAGCAAATGGCACATTCACGGCTGGTTCGCCATCATCGGCTGCTATCTGCTGATGATGTACTACACCACCGTGTCGGGCTGGATGCTGAACTATTTCGTGAAATTCGCCACCGGTGTCTTCACCCACGGCATGGAGGCGGAAGCCAGCGCCCAGGTGTTTTTCGATATGCTGGCCAATCCCACCGAAATGGGCCTGTGGATGGCGGTGACGGTGATCGCCGGCGTGGTAATCTGCAGCGTCGGTGTGCAGAAGGGTCTGGAGCGGGTCAGCAAGGTGATGATGTGCGCCCTGCTGGTGCTGATTCTGGTGCTGGCCATTCACAGCTTCACCCTGTCCGGCGCCAAGGAGGGTATTTCCTTCTACCTGGTGCCCAATTGGGAGAATGTGAGGGCCGTGGGCCTGGGCAATGTCATCGCCGCGGCCATGAACCAGTCCTTCTTCACCCTGAGCCTGGGCATCGCCGCCATGGAAATCTTCGGCAGCTACATGAGCAAGGAGCACACCCTCCTCAGCGAGGGCGCCCGCATCTGCGGACTGGACACCTTCGTGGCCATCATGGCGGGTCTCATCATCTTCCCCGCCTGCTTCAGCTACGGCGTAGAGGTGACCTCCGGCCCCAGCCTGATCTTTGTCACCCTGCCCAACGTATTCACCAACATGGCCGGCGGCCGCATATGGGGTACGCTGTTCTTCCTGTTTATGACCTTCGCCTCCTTCTCCACGGTCATCGCCGTCATCGAGAACATCATGTCCTCGTGCATGGATCTGTTCAGCTGGAGCCGGAAGAAGGCCGCACTCATCAACGGCGTGCTCATCCTCATCGCCAGCGTCCCCTGCGTGCTGGGCTACAACGTGCTCAGCGGCTTCCACCCCATCGGCGGGCGGGACGTGCTGGACAGCGAAGACTTCCTGGTCAGCAGCATCCTGCTGCCCCTGGGCTCGCTGATCTACCTGCTCTTCTGCGTGACTCGTTGGGGCTGGGGCTTTAAGAACTACCAGGCGGAGGCCAATGCCGGCAAGGGCATGAAGGTGGCCGGCTGGATGCGGTGGGTGTTCATGATCGTGCTGCCCATTATGATCCTGGCTATTTTCATCATCGGCCTCATCGGCTGAACATAAACAAAACAGGTGCCCTGAAACACATGCGTTTCAGGGCACCTTAGGCTGTAGAAAAAACTGCTTTCACCTGCTGAACCCGGAGTTTTCTCCCACAGTCAAAAAGGAAAAGACGCACTTTCGTGCGTCTTTTCCTTTTTGGAGAGAGGAAGAAAGAGTCTGGCAGTTGCCGCTCTGTGTTAGCTGTATGAGATCACGCGTTATTGTGACTGTGCCGGGGCTCGTGATACATTTCCCTGTCCCGCTCCACCAGCATTGCCTTGGCGACGGCCCAGGCGGTGATCGCTCCGAAAATCAGGGTGATATATCCGCCCGCTTCACGGATCGGTGCGTCGGCGGCAGTCAGCAGAAAGGCGGATGCCACCATCATCACAAGGTTCACGACTGCAACAGACATGTAAGTATAAATGTTTTTCATGGTAGATTCCTCCTTAAAGATTTTGTTTTTGGGGTCTTGCGTTTTCTATGGTCATATAGTAGAATAAATAACAAGAAAAGTAAAGCTATAAAGCATTATATCCTATATCAGTTTTACTAATAGCCGAAAAAGGAGGTCTTTCATGGAAACTGCACGATGCAGAGCCGTGCTGGCCGCGGCAGAAACCGGCAGCTTCTCCAAGGCGGCGGAGGTGCTGCGCTACACCCCCTCCGGCGTAAACCAGCTGGTCAGCGCCTTTGAAAGCGAATTGGGCTTCACCGTGTTTCGCCGTAGCACCAAGGGCGTAGCCCTGACGGAGAACGGCCAGCTCCTGCTGCCCACCATCCGGGAATTCCTGCGGCAGGAGGACCGCCTTTTTGAGCTGGCCACGGAGATCAACGGCCTGCTCATCGGCAGCGTCACCATCGCCTCCTATTCCAGCATCGCCACCCACTGGCTACCGGCGGTGATCCGGGCCTTCCAGCAGGATTACCCCCATGTGTCCATCCGCCTCATGGAGGGTATCTGGCAGGAGGTATCCGGCTGGCTGGACGACCGCACAGCGGACATCGGCTTTTTCAGCTACCAGGAGGGGATGCCCTACGAGTGGATCCCCCTGGCGGAGGATCCCATGGTGGCGCTGCTGCCGCCGGATCACCCGCTGGCCGGGGAGGCGGCCTACCCCCTGAGCAGCTGTCAGGAGGATCCCTTCATCATGCCCGCCCTGGGCTGTGACGATGACGTGGAGGCCCTGTTTCAGCGCAACGGCATTGTCCCGAATATTCGCTTCACCACCATGGAGAGCTTTTCCGCCATGTCCATGGTGGAGCAGGGACTGGGCATCAGCGTCATGAACCAGCTCATCACCGACGGTCACATCTGCAATGTAGTCAAGCTGCCTCTGGATCCCCCGGCCCAGATCACCATGGGCGTGGCCCTCCACTCCCGGACGGATATCTCCCCGGCAGTGAAAATCTTCCTGAAATACGCCGTGCGGATGCTGACCCAGACCGAAAATGTCTAACAGCTCTCCCCTATTTCAAAAAAACGAAGGACAGCGTTTTACGCTGTCCTTCGCTTTTTACATACTTGCTTGAATCCCTTGTGTCCTCGCTGGTTTTTACACCACCACGAAGAACTTCACCAGGAACAGGGCTGCAATGACATAGGTCAGCACGGAGACCTCCTTGGCATGGCCGGAGAAAACCTTGATGACCATGTGGGAGATCATGGCCAGGCCGATGCCGTGGCCGATGGAGCCGGAGATGGGGATGGCCAGCAGCATGATGAACACCGGCACGATCTGGTCGATGTCGTCGAAGTTGATGTTCTTCAGACCCTGAAGCATCAGGACACCCACATAGATCAGGGCGCTGGAGGTAGCGGCGGCGGGGATGATGGCCACCACCGGGGAGATGAACAGGCACACCAGGAACATGAACGCGGCAGTGAGGGAGGTGAGGCCCGTGCGGCCGCCGGCCTCTACGCCGGAGGCAGACTCCACGAAGGTGGTCACGGTGGAGGTGCCGCAGCAGGCGCCGCAGACGGTGCCCACGGCGTCGGCGGTGAGGGCTTCCTTCATCTTAGGCATGTTGCCGTCCTTGTCGGTCATGCCGGCCCGGGATGCGGTGCCCACCAGGGTGCCGATAGTGTCGAACATATCGATCATGCAGAAGGTGATGATCAAGGTGATGGCGGTGAACCAGCCAATCTCAAAGAAGTCGTGGAAATCGAACTTAAAGAGGGTGACCTCTGCCATGTCCTTGAAGTTGGGCAGGAAGCTGGCCCCCTTCAGAGAGGCGAAGGGATTGTTGTGCAGGAAGATGGCGTCGCCCGCCCAATAGATGATGGACCCGGCCAGCATACCCACCAGAACGGCAGATTTCTTGCCTTTCTTGGACAGCAGCACAATGACGAACAGGCCCACAAACATGGTGATAACGGACAGCACCATCTGGCTGTACTCCTTGCCCATGTGGCCCTGAATGGTGCTGGGAGTCATAGCGCCGAAGAAATCCCTCATGACGTAGAAGGGGGAGGTGTAGTCATTGCCCTCGGCATAGACGCCGGCGTTGGAGCCGAAGCCGATGTTCATCAGCATCAGGCCGATGGCCGGGCCGATGCCCAGACGCACGCCCAGAGGGATGGCGGTGACGATCTTGTCCCGGATGTTGAACACACTCAGCAGCAGGAACACAATGCCCTCCACCAGGATGATGCACAGGGTCGCCTGGAAGGCGCTGGTGTAGTCGGTTTTCAGCATGGCGGCGATGTTGCCGCAAATCACGGCGAAAAAGCTGTTCAGGCCCATGCCCGGTGCCATGACGAAGGGCTTGTTGGCCAGGAAGGCCATGCAGGCGGTGCCCACGGCCGAGGCCAGGCAGGTAGCCACGAATACGGCCTTCCACAGGGCGGAGCCGGTGTCAAAATTCGTCAGCAGGTTGGGGTTCAGGGCGACGATGTACGCCATGGTCATGAAGGTGGTCAGGCCGGCAATGATCTCCGTTTTTACGGAGGTGCCGTTCTCCCTCAGGTGGAATAGTTTCTCCATTGGTACTCTCCTTTTTCTATTGTGTCGCTGCGTTTCTCTGCGGCCGCAGCTCCGCCGCTTACAGACGTACTTATTATAGCATCTTCACAATCTGTTTACAAATTTTTTGTGTGGCTGACAGAAATTTTGTATGTTCGCACAGTTTTTACATTCTTTTTTCAGCTAAGTCTATAAATCGACCCTATCCCCTCTACAGACGCGCAGGTTTTTCTATGCCCTCCCTGCGGTTACAGACCTTAGCCCCGGAATACATACAAAAAAACACATCCCCTACGGTCATAGGGAATGTGTTTTTTTGCGTTAGCTTTTTTACTTTTTCAGTGTTCCGTTGGCGGAAGCGGTGAGGTAGGCATTGATGAACCCATCAATGTCGCCGTCCATTACATTCTGGATGTTGCCGGTCTCAAAGCCCGTGCGGGTGTCCTTCACCAATGTGTAGGGCATGAACACATAGGAGCGGATCTGGCTGCCCCACTCGATCTTCATCTGCACGCCCTTGATGTCGGAAATCTTCTCCGCGTGCTGCTGGGCCTTCATCTCCGCCAGCTTGGCCCGGAGCATCTTCATGCAGTTATCCCGGTTCTGGAACTGGCTGCGCTCAGTCTGGCAGGAGACCACCACCCCGGTGGGGATGTGGATCAGCCGCACCGCCGAGGAGGTTTTATTGATGTGCTGGCCGCCGGCGCCGCTGGAACGGAACACCTGCATCTCGATCTCCTCGGGACGGATCTCAATTTCGCTGTCGTCCTCGATTTCCGGCATGACCTCCAGGGCGGAAAAGCTGGTCTGCCGCCGGGCATTGGCATCGAAGGGGCTCACCCGCACCAGGCGGTGTACGCCGTTCTCACTCTTGAGATAGCCATAGGCGTTGTCCCCCTCAATGAGGATGGAGGCGGATTTGATACCCGCCTCGTCGCCGTCCTCATAGTCCAGCAGCTGGTAGGTGAAGCCGTGGCGCTCGGCCCAGCGGGTGTACATACGGTAGAGCATCTCTGTCCAGTCCTGAGCTTCGGTGCCGCCGGCCCCGGCGTGGAAGGTGAGGATGGCGTTGTTGGCGTCATATTCTCCGGTGAGCAGGGCTGCCAGACGGCGCTCGCTTACCTCCTTTTCCAGTGTCTCATAGCCGGAGGCCACCTCGTCCAGTTGGCTGGCGTCGTCCTCCTCTTGGGCCATCTCGCACAGGGTCAGGGTGTCCTCCCAGTCGGAGACCAGGTGGTCGTACTTCTTGATTTTATTTTCCAGGCGCTTGATCTTCTGAGCGATGCGCTGGCTGCGCTCCACATCGTTCCAAAAGCCCTCCTGCTCCGTCTCAATCTGCAGCTCGGCCAGCTCCTTCCGGGCGGACTCAATATTCAGCGCCTGCTCCAGCTCCTTCAGTGTAGGCTCCAGAGCCAGCAGCTTTTGCTTGTAAGCATCGTATTCAATGACAGCCATGGTCAATTTCTCCTTTGATAATTTTCCTTAGCCTTTCTATTATATCCGAATCCGTCTCCGCTGTAAAGCATCAATTCACACCTTTTTGCCGCAAAAAGTCCCGGACCGCCGCTGATCCGGGACTTTTCCTCAAATTATGACCCGGTGCACCCCGCTGTACGCGATGCCCGCCTCTTTGAGGGCGGCAGTGACGGCCTCCTCCTGCCCCACTTCTGCCTTCCAGGCAAGGCCGCATCCGGCGGTAATCTCCCGGGGTACCGGGATCAGCCGCCCGGGAACGCCCTTTTCCAGACAGTATTTTTCCGCCGCCATGGCCGCCGCAGTGGCCTCAAAGGTCACCACCAGGCACAGTTTCTTCTGCAGCATATCAGGGCTTCACAATGAGGTCGGCAGCCATCTGCTTTTCCACGATGTCGTACATATTGGTCACGCCGCCCACGGCCAGCTTCTCGGTGAGGCCGTAGAAATTCAGGCAGGTGCCGCAGGTGAGGATCTCCACGCCCCGCTCCGCCATGCTCTTCAGATCCTCCAGAGACAGGGAACCCTGGCAGGTGAGGAACGCGCCGCCGTTATAAAACAGGATGGTCCTCGGCAGGGTCTCCTGTTGGCTCAGGGCGTAGAGGAACGCCTTCAGCAGGTTCTTGCCCAACTCCCCTTCGCCCTCACCCATATGGTCGGCGCCGACCACCACCACGGTGTTCTTCTGCCCGGCAGGGACAACGCACACGGTCTCCTCGCCCTCGGCAGGCAAGTCGGCCCCGGCGCCCACAGTCATGACCACCCGGTACTCATTTTCGCCCAGCTTCTCGCTCTCCACGCCGTAGCCCTTCTGATTCGCCATCTTGGTCAGATTCTGCACGGCGATCTCGTTGTCCACCAGAGTCTCCACCACGCCGCCGTCCGCGCCCAGCTGGCGGATGGCATCCTTGGTCTTTACCACAGGGATGGGGCAGGTGTCGCCCATAGCGTTCACTTTCAGCATAATCATATCCTCCCATTGTAATTATTGTTATCCAACCACGCGGATTTCGATATCCTCGCTGTCCGTCACTTCGCCCACCACGGCCGCCGGCGCGCCGATGCGCCGCATATCCTCCACCAGGGCCGCCGCCTGCCCGTCCGGAAGGGCCACCAGCAATCCACCGGATGTCTGGGGGTCAAACAGCACCTCCTCCATGGCAAAGGGCACGTTCTCAAAGCGCACAAAGGGCCCCGTGTGGTTGCGGTTGCGCTGTCCCGCCGCCGTCAGCAGGAATTCATCCGCGTGGCGCAGTGCCTCGGGGAAAACCGGCACCGCCCCCGCGTCAATGCGGCAGCTATGCCTCCTGTCCAGCATCTCATGCAGGTGGCCCAGGAAGCTGAATCCCGTCACATCCGTACAGGCGTGTACGTCGTATTTTCGGCAGCAATCGGCGGCATACTTATTCAGGGTAGTCATGGACTCCATGGCATCTTCCATGGCCTCCCGGCTGGCCTCCCCCACCCGATTGGCCGTGCACAGAATGCCCACACCCAGCCGCTTGGTCAGCACCAGCTTATCGCCCTTTTGGGGCGTATTGTTGGCGTAAATGTGGTTCGGGTGGACAACTCCCATGACCGACAGGCCGTACTTCACATCCGCGTCCGCGATGGAGTGGCCCCCAGCCAGCACGCCCCCGGCCTCGGCCACCTTTTCCGCGCCGCCGCGCATGATCTCCCCCAGAATGTTCAGATCCGACTTCTCCGGGAAGCACACGATGTTCAGCGCCGTTTTCACCTGGCCGCCCATGGCCCATACATCGCTGAGTGCGTTGGTGGCGGCGATTTTCCCGAAGGTGTAGGGATCGTCCACCATAGGTGGGAAAAAGTCCAGTGTCTGCACCACCGCCACATCCTCCGTCAGCTTATACACGGCAGCGTCGTCCTTGCTGTCGTAGCCGATGAGCAGATTCTCGTCCGCCGGAAACTTCGGCAAACGCTCCAGCACCCGGCTCAGTACCCCGGCGCCCAGCTTGGCGGTACAGCCGCCCCCCTTGCAGAATAACTTTTCATCTCCCATGGGATGGTCCCCCCTTCATTCTCCTATAAGAATATCACAAATCCCCGGAATGTAAAATAGATTTACTGCATAGAATTCCCCTATCCATCGTTTTTGCCCATAATTCCACCCCACAACCCCGAGGTTGCACCCACGTCCCCTTTCTGCTATAATAGCAACATAGTTTTTGATTTCAACTCAGAAGGGAGTTCCTGTTTCATGCGCGTTATCGATCTGGAAAACATCAACTTAGCCATGCGCAATGAGGAGCAGTTCGTCCTCCGCTGTGAGGAGGTTTTTCACGACAAGATCAGCTCCGCCGCCGCCACCATTCTGGCCAGCAAGGATAAAAAGCCCATTGTAGCCCTCACCGGCCCCTCCGGCTCCGGCAAGACCACCACGGCCATGCGTCTGCAGCAATACCTGGAGAACTTGGGCGTGAAGGTGTGTATGCTGAGCATGGACAACTTCTTCCTGCCTCTGGACCAGCGTCCCCCGGAGGCCACGGACTGGGAAAGCCCCTACTGCGTGAACCGGGACCTGCTGGTGGACTGCATCCACCGTCTGGCCGACGGTCAGGAGGTGGAAGTGCCTTGGTACGATTTCGTCACCGGCAAAACCGGCGGTTGGCGAAAGATGCAGGGCGACAAGGATGCCATCATCATCGCCGAGGGCATCCACATGCTCAATCCCCTGATCTTTGACCGGCTGCGCAGCGAGGCCAACGGCATCTATGTGGCCCCCCGCACTCGCATCATCACCAACGACGACAAGATCGTCCGCCCCGAGCAGCTGCGGGTGGTGCGCCGTATGATCCGGGACTACAAGACCCGGGGGCATTCCCTGCAGGACACCGTCCGCAAGGCTCAGAGCGTGGATCGGGGCGAGATAAACTATATCCAGCCTCACAAGTATAACGCTGCCATCCATATCGACACCTTCCACGATTACGAGCCCTGCATCCTGGCGAAATATCTGGAGGAGATCCCCCAGTTCCGGGAGGAACTGACCCCGGAGTTCATCAGCCAGTACGGGCTGACGGATCTGATGAAGGCCGTGGAGAGCGTTCCTCCTCTGCACACCCCCTTTGTACCCCTGAATTCCATTGTCCGGGAGTTCGTGGGCGGCAGCTGCTTCCAGTACTGAGCGCCGTTTCCTTAAAACAGCGTGCCGAAAAAGTCTTTTCGACACGCTGCCTAAGCTTTTGAAACTCTGAAATAGTTTCAAAAACGATTGATTTCAATGGCAGGGGACACCCTTCTTGGGTTTCTCTCACACCCTTCCTTACCGTTATCGAAAATACACCACTTTATCGACAGTCTTAAATCAAAACCTCCGGCTAAGCCGGAGGTTTTGATTTTCACTTCACATACTCCGACGGGTTCACGACCTTCCCGTCCTTGCTCACCGAGAAATGCAGGTGCGGGCCTACATCCCCCTCCGCTGCGGCGGTGGAGCCCACCTTGCCGATGATGTCCCCGGCCTTGACGGTCTTGCCCTGCTCCACCGGCGGCTCCTGCTGCAGGCTGCTGTACTGTGTCTCGTAGCCGTCAGCGTGGGCGATGACCACCGTCACACCCATGAGGTCGTCATAGCGCACCTCCTTCACCCGTCCGGCTGCGGCGGTTTTCACGGCGTCCCCCTCATCGGCCTTGATATCCACGCCGTCGTGGGTGCGCCAGTCGGCCATAGTCTCGTCATACATCAGCTCCGTCATGCTGAACACGGTAACGGTGGTGCCGTCCAGTGGGGAGCAGACCTGGGGCAGCAGCTCCTCCGGCTCCAGGGTCTCCTGCACCGGTTCCGGCTCCGGCTGGGGTGTCTGGGCCTGCTGGATGTTCTCCACCGGCTCCTGCCGCACCACCGGCTGGTTCTTCCCCCCCTCCGCCACCCGGGCCTGCTGCACCAGGACGAAGTAACCGGCCACACCGATGGCCGCCAGGCATAGCACCAGGGCTATGTAAAAGCCCCGGCCGCCGAAAAAGCTTCTGGATTTATCCCGATTCATCCGACTCATATCGATCCTTTCCTGCGGCCGCAGGCCGCATCCCGCAGATTGTCCGGCCTGCGGCCGCCGAATTCAGCAGAGAAAAAACTCACTGCCTGCAGTATGCGCAGGCAGTGAGTTTTTTAAACATTATTGTCGCCGGATCGGATCTGATTTTTACTGAACGATCAGGGTTTTTCCGTCCATTTCCGGCGGACATGCCAGCCCCATCACGTCCAGGATGGTGGGCGCGATGTCAGCCAGCCGGCCCGGACGCAGCTAGCTGCCCGCCCCGCAGAGGATGAAGGGAACGGGATTGGTGGTGTGGGCGGTCATGGGGCTGCCGTCGGGCTGGAGCATGACCTCGGCGTTGCCGTGGTCGGCGGTGATCATGGCAATGCCGCCCATCTCCAGGGTCGCGTCCACCACACGGCCCACGCACTGGTCCACCGTCTCCACCGCTTTGATCGCCGCGGGCAGCACGCCGGTGTGGCCCACCATGTCGCAGTTGGCAAAGTTCAGGATCACCACGTCATAATTGCCGCTCTTGATGCGCTCCACGCACTTGTCGCACACCTCATAGGCGCTCATCTCCGGCTGCAGGTCATAGGTCGCCACCTTGGGCGAGGCCACCAGCACCCGATCCTCACCGGGATACTGCGTCTCAACGCCCCCGTTGAAAAAGAAGGTCACATGTGCGTATTTCTCCGTCTCGGCAATGCGCAGCTGCGTCATCCCCATGGAGCTGAGGTATTCGCCCAGACCGTTTTTCACGGCGATCCGGGGCCAGGCCACCAGTACATTGGGCATGGAAGCGTCGTACTCCGTGTTGCAGACATAGGTGGTGGGGAAATACTCCCGCCGGAATCCGTCAAACTCCGGGTCCACCATGGCACGGGTGATCTCCCGGGCCCGGTCGGGCCGGTAGTTGAAGAAGATGATGCTGTCGTTATCGGAGATGGTGCCCTCACTGTCGCAGACCACCGGCTCCACGAATTCGTCCGTCACGCCGTTTTCATAGCTCTTGGCCACGGCATCTACAGGATCCGGATTCTGCACGCCCTCGCCGTACACCATGGCATCATAGGCCATCTGCAGGCGCTCCCAGCGCTTGTCCCGGTCCATGGCGTAGTAGCGGCCCATAAGCGTGGCGATTTTGCCCACGCCGATCTCGCTGCACTTTTCCACGCACTGGGCCACAAAGTCCTTGCCGCTGGTGGGCGACACATCCCGCCCATCCAGAAAGGCGTGGATATAGACCTTTTCCAGTCCCTTGTCCTTGGCCATTTTCAGCAGCGCCCACAGGTGCTCCACCGTGGAGTGTACGCCGCCGCTGGAGAGCAGGCCATACAGGTGCAGGCTGCTGCCCTTTTCCAGGCAGGCGTCCATGGCCTTGTTGTAGGCGGGATTTTTAAAAAACTCACCGGTTTCGATGGCGCGGCTGATCCGCGGCAGATCCTGGAACACCACCCGGCCCCCGCCGATGTTGGTGTGGCCCACCTCGCTGTTGCCCATCTGCCCGGCAGGCAGACCCACATCCAGCCCCGAGGCGGAGAGGGTCGTGTGGGCGTTATCGGCAAACAGCCGGTCCAGCACCGGAGTATTGGCCAGCGCAACGGCGTTGCCCGGGCCGGGCTCGCCCATGCCGAAGCCGTCCATAATAATCAGTACAGTGGGTGTTTTATTCATAGCTTCTCCCCCTTATTCCCGGCCGATCATTCCTGATTGGCGGCGTTGATGATCTCAACAAACTGTTCTGCATCCAGCGCGGCACCGCCGATGAGGCCGCCGTCGATATCCGGCTGAGCCAGCAGCTCCGCAGCGTTGGCGGGCTTCATAGAGCCGCCGTACTGCACCGTGACGGAGCGGGCGATGCGTGCGCCATACAGATGACGGATGGTGGAGCGGATGAAAGTGCACACCTCCGCCGCCTGCTGGGCGGTGGCGGTCTTGCCGGTACCGATGGCCCACACAGGCTCATAGGCGATGACGCACTTGCGGGCCTTTTCCGCCGGAACGCCGGCCAGTGCGGACTTCAGCTGCAGGGCGATGAGCTCCATGGTCACCCCCAGCTCCCGCTGGGTCAGGGTCTCTCCCACGCAAATGATGGGGTGCAGCCCCGCCTCCAGAGCGGCAACGACTTTTTTATTCACGGTGAAGTCTGTTTCGCCGAAATACTCCCGGCGCTCGGAATGGCCGATGATCACATATTTTACGCCCAGATCCTTCAGCATATCCGCCGAAACCTCCCCGGTATAGGCGCCGCTTTTTTCATAAAAAACGTTCTGCGCGCCCACGGAGACCCGCAGGTCCTTGAAGGCCTTCATGGCGGCGGGGATATTCACGGCGGGCACACACACCACCACATCGCACCACTTGGTGCGGGGCAGCAGACGCTTCAGCTCCTCGGCAAACTTCTTGGTCTCGGAGGCGGTTTTATTCATCTTCCAGTTACCGGCGATGATGGTTTTGCGATATCTGCGATTCATAATTTTCTCACTTAACTCCCATTTTTAATCTACATTTTCCCCTGTCAACAGGACATTTTATGCTACCGGTTTGACCACGACTCTGACTACAATTTGGGCTGCAATAGCAGCCATATTATTTATCCAGCAGGTAAGCAGCGCCGGGCAGCTCCTTGCCCTCTAAAAACTCCGGCGATGCACCGCCGCCGGTGGGAAAATCGGTGAAGCGCCGCCAGTGGCGGAACAAGCGAGCCGATTTCGAGGAAGTGCCCCGATTGGCGGCCACGATAGTGTCCGGGAATCGGCTGGCACGACGGTGGGCCGAAACGAGTGGCCGCGGTCAAAATTTCCAGCGTCCGCCGCAAGGCAGCGCAGAAATTTTGGGCACCGCAACAGGGTCGGAACCGGCGGCCTGCTTATTTATCCAGCAGGCAGGCAACGCCGGGCAGCTCCTTACCCTCTAAAAACTCCAGCGATGCACCGCCGCCGGTGGAGATATGGGTCATCCTATCGGCATAGCCCAGCTGCTCCACTGCCGCCGCGCTGTCGCCGCCGCCTACGATGGTGATGGCATCGGTCTTGCTCAGGGTCTCAGCCACGGCCTTGGTACCGGCGGCAAACTTCTCAAACTCGAACACGCCCATAGGCCCATTCCAGATGACGGTACCGGCACCGGCCACAGCCTGTGTGTACAGCGCGATGGTCTCCGGCCCAATGTCCAGCCCCTGCCAGCCGTCGGGAATTTCCCCGGCGGAGACTACCTGGGTATTGGCATCCGGGGCGAAGCGGTCAGCGATGACGGTGTCCACGGGCAGCAGCAGCTGAACCCCCTTATCCGCCGCCTTTTTCACCATTTCGGCCGCGTAGTCCATCCACTCCTTCTCCAGCAGGGAGTCGCCCACCTTGCCGCCCTGAGCGGCGGAGAAGGTGTAGGCCATGCCGCCGCCGATGATGACAGTGTCGGCAATTTCCAGCAGGTTATTGATAACACCGATCTTGGAGGAAACCTTGCTGCCGCCCAGAATGGCCACCAGAGGCCGCTTGGGATCCGACAGCGCGCCGCCCATGACCCGCAGCTCCTTTTCGATCAGGAAGCCGGATACGGCGGGCAGGTAAGCCGCCACGCCGGCGGTGGAGGCGTGGGCCCGGTGCACAGCGCCGAAGGCATCGGACACATAAATATCCGCAAGGGAGGCCAGCTTTTTGGCAAAGTCGGGGTCGTTCTTGGTCTCGCCCTTTTCAAAGCGGGTGTTCTCCAGCAGCAGGAGCTGGCCCGGCTGCAGAGCAGCAGCCTTGGCGGCGGCATCCTCACCCACCACGTCATGGGCGAAAATTACAGGCTGGCCCAGAAGCTGGGACAGGCGCTCCGCCACGGGGGCCAAAGTCAGCTTCCGGAGAGACTTCTTCCAGGCCTCCTCCGTCAAAGCAGCGGGGTCCTTGCCCTTCTCCGTCTGCTTTTTCACCCACTTGTCAAACACCGGCTCAGGCTTGCCCAGATGGGAACAGGCGATGACCGCCGCCCCATGCTCCAGCAGGTACCGAATGGTGGGCAGGGCCGCTACGATGCGCTTATCACTGGTGATGGCCCCGGTATCCTTGTCCTGGGGAACGTTGAAATCGCAGCGCAGAAGCACCTTCTTGCCGGCGACGTCGATGTCGGCAACGGTTTTTTTGTTATAATTCATATGATGATCTCCTTGATGGATTGTGATAACGAAGGAATAGGCAGATAAGGGGTACCCTCGCAATGACACGGTTTTTGACAAGGGGTGCGGTAGCGGCGGGCGACCGCGAGGGGCGCCCCTACGGAAGCATAGCAAGAGGTACGGTGCAGATCCGGGCGGGCCGATGTAGGCATCGGCCCCTACGGGTACATAACAAGAAATGCGACGGTGATCGGGCGGCGGGGTGTGGGTCACCCCGTCCTACGGGTGCGTGATCAGGGGTGGTCGAAGCGCATTGGCCGTTTACATTATTCTTTCAGCTCGTGCACTATCTTTTCATCTCGCCGGTGCCGCACAGACCGGGAAAATGATTCTGCCGCAGGGCCTCATAGGTGAGAATGGCCACGGAGTTGCTGAGGTTCAGGCTCCGGGCCTCCGGGCGCATAGGCAGACGGATGCAGCGGTCATAGTGGGCCAGACGGAAGGCCTCCGGCAGGCCCGCCGTCTCCTTGCCGAAGAACAGCCAGCTGTCCGGGGAAAACCGCGCCTGGGTATAGTCCCGGGGCGCCTTGGTGGTGGCCAGCCACAGATCCTCCGCCGCCTCCGGATGCCGGGCAAAAAACGCGTCCAGATCCTCATAATCCGACACGGACACCAGGTGCCAGTAGTCCAGCCCCGCCCGCTTCACAGCCCGGTCGGAAATATCGAAGCCCAGAGGGCGGATCAGGTGCAGACGGCTGCCGGTAGCGGCACAGGTGCGGGCAATATTGCCGCAGTTCTGGGGGATCTCCGGCTCCACCAGCACGATATTCAGCATGGCGAACCAGCCTCCCCTGTTGCAGATTTGCTCCGCTTATTGTAATGCAAAGGAAATATAAATTCAACCGCAAAATGGCACATTTTGCGAAAAAAATCTTTATTCCCTTGCTTTTTTGCCCGGAGAGTACAATTTTTCCGGCATTCTCCGTGTAAAAGGATTTTCAGGCTGCAAAAATTTTTTTGATTTTTGAGGAAAAGCACTGGATTTTGCAAGAAAAACTGTTATAATGAAGAAAAGTATACCCCATCCACAAGATCAGGACGGAAAGGAAGTGAGTTCCCATGGGATGCAGAATTGTACAGCCGATCCCTGGGGACGTATTTTTTCCAAACCGCTGACGCTGCGGCCTGTCTGACTGCCGGGACACCGGCAGACGGACGGCTTTATAAGGCGTTCGGCGGTTTTTATTATATGCTCCGCACAGCGGGGACAATCTATAATAAAAGTATCCGTCCGCATGTGTCCCGCGTATACGTCCCGGGAGAGAAAATTTTTTCGAATACGAAGGAAAGTGAGTGTGTTACAAAATGATTTCTCATGGCAAGGACATCAAGATCTTCACCGGCAACTCCAACCCCGCTCTGGCAAAGGACATCTGCAAGCTCATCGGCACCAAGCTGGGTGAGTCGGAGGTCAAGCATTTTGCCGACGGCGAGGCCAGTGTCTCCCTGTATGAGACCGTGCGCGGCAGCGATGTGTTCCTCATCAACTCCACCTGCAAGCCCGTGAACGACAGCCTCATGGAGCTGCTGATCATGATCGATGCCTGCAAGCGCGCCTCCGCAGGCCGCGTCACCGCCGTGATCCCCTATTTCGGCTACGCACGCCAGGACCGCAAGGCCAAGAGCCGCGATCCCATCTCTGCCAAGCTGGTGGCCAACATGCTCACCGCCGCCGGCGCCGACCGGGTGCTGACCATGGACCTGCACGCCGCCCAAATTCAGGGTTTCTTTGACATCCCCGTGGATAATCTGCTGGGCAACCCCGTCTTCGTAGACTACTACGCCAAGAAGTTCGGCGAAAGAGCCGAGGACATGGTGGTGGTATCCCCGGACGTGGGCAGCGTGGCCCGGGCCCGCACCTTCGCCCAGAAGCTGCACATGAACCTGGCCATCGTGGATAAGCGCCGCCAGAAGGCCAACCAGTGCGAGGTAATGAACGTCATCGGCGATGTGGCCGGCAAGGACTGCATCCTCTTCGACGACATGATCGACACCGCCGGCTCCATCTGCAACGCCGCCAAGGCCATCGTGGAAGTGGGCGGCGCCAACAGTGTGTACGCCTGCGCCAGCCATGGCGTGCTCTCCGGCCCCGCCCTGGAGCGGCTGTCCGGCAGCGTCATCAAGGAAGTGGCTCTGCTGAACACTCTTCCCGAGGAGATGGGCGCCGGCTGCGACAAGATCAAGTACCTGTCCGTGGCCCCCATGTTCGCCGAGGCCATCGAGCGCATCTATCAGGAGATCTCCATTGCCAAGCTCTTCGGCTGAGAGACGGAAAGCAGCTGTTCAAAACCGTCATTTTGTGCTATACTGGTCGGGTGAGTCTTCTCACCCGACCAAATTTATTGCAGGTACGACAGGAGCGTGAGCGTATGTTTTTGAAACAAAGCGGCTACACATGGCTGGTGGTGGGCCTGGGCAACCCCGGGGCGCGCTATGAGAGCACCCGGCACAACATGGGCTTTCTGGCCGTGGATCGGCTGGCGGAGCGGGAAAAGCTGCGCTTTAACAAGCTGCGGTTCAAGGCGTGGACGGCGGAGTGGAAGATCGGCGAGGAAAAGGTGCTGGTGATGAAGCCCCAGACGTACATGAACCTATCCGGTGAGTCCGTGGGGGCCGCCGCGCGCTTCTATAAGATCCCGGCGGAGCATATCCTCGTGGTATCCGACGACATCGACCTGCCGGTGGGCAAGCTCCGGCTGCGCTCCGCCGGGTCCGCCGGAGGGCACAACGGCCTGAAGAATATCATCCAGCATCTGGGAAGCGAGCGCTTCCCCCGCATCAAGGTGGGCGTGGGCTCGCCGAAGCAGGCGGGCTACGAGGTGGTGGACTGGGTCATCGGGATGCCCATGGGCGAGGAGCAGAAGGTGCTGCTGGAGACCCTGGACCGGGCGGCCCAGGCCATACCGGCGGTCATCACCCAGGGAATGGACCGGGCCATGAACCGATTCAACTAACCTGGCGAAAATTCCTGTGGAATTTTCTGCCAAAGAGTTTTACAGGCTGCTGCGCGCATAATTTCGGCGTATAACGCCGAAATTCCGCACTGGCAGCCTGAGCGGTATTTTTCCCCACGCACAGGTCGCGGCGAAAAATGATCTTAATTTTTGCCGCCTGCAGGCGGCAAACTCTGCGAGGCTTTACAATTCGTATTAGTTAAGCTATATTTCAGATTTTTATCATAGAATACCCGGAAAGGAGGAGGGACAACTTGCAAAAGCTCTTACAGGAGCTGGCACTGCTGCCGGAGGTACAATACATCCGGCAGGAGCTGGCGGGCGGATGCCGCAGCGCACTGGTCACGGGGCTGTCTCCCGTCCACCGGGTGCAGATCGCCGCAGCACTGGCCCAGGAGATGAAAAAGCCGCTGGTGATCCTATGCGCCGACGAGCGGGAGTGCCAGCGCTTCGCCGGGGACGCAGAAAGCCTCACCGGGCAGAGGCCCCTGCTGCTGCCGGGGCGGGAGATGAATCTGCGCCCGGGGGCCGTATCCAGCAGGCAATGGGAATACAGGCGTATTGCGGCGCTGCGGCGGATGCAGACGGAGCGTCCCGCCGTGATCCTCGCCACCGCTGAGGCCCTGTGCCAGCGGTGTATCCCGGCCCGGGTGCTGGCAGAGGCTGTCACGGAGCTGGCACCGGGGCAGAGGCACGATGTGGCCCAGCTGTGCCGCCGGCTGGCCGACGCCGGGTATACCCGGTGCGACCAGGTGGAGGGGCCAGGGCAGTTCGCCCTGCGGGGCGGCATCCTGGACGTGTTCTCCCCGGGGGCGGATGCGCCCGTGCGGTGCGACTTTTTTGACGATGAGATCGACGCGCTGGGAGAATTTGATCCTGGCACCCAGAGACGGACACAGAACATGCAGCGGGCGCTGCTGCTGCCGGCGGGAGAAGTTCTGCCCGCCCACGGAGCACCGGATGCAGCGGAAAAGCTGGAAAAGGCCGCCGCCCACTATGAGAAGAAAGAGTCCGCCGCCGCCCTGAGCGCCGCCCTGCGGGCAGATGCGGCGGCCCTGCGGCAGGGGATGATCCCCGGAGGCAGCGACCGTTTTATGGAGGCGGTATATCCCGAATTTTCCTGCGGGGCCGACTATCTGCCAGGCGATGCACTGGTGTGCGTCAGTGAAAGCGGCCGGGTGGCCGAGGGCCTGAAGCAGTGGCTGTGGCAGCGGCGGCAGGACATCACCGCCGCAGAGGAAAACGGATGGCTGGCGGGAGAATTTGCCCACCTGCAGCTGGAGCAGGATGAGCTGGTGCGCGTGCTGGAGAAATACCCGGTGTGCCAGATGGAGAGCCTGCCCACCAGCCGGTACCTGCTGACGCCGGAGGCCATGGCCCAGGTGGCGGCCAAGCAGCTGTCCGTATACGGCGGCAGTCTGGAGACCGCCGTCACCGATCTGACCCACTACCTCACCACCGGATACCGGGTGCTTGTCCTGTGCGGCGGCCGGGTCCGGGCGGATAATTTGCAGAGGCTGCTGCGGGAGAGGAAGATCCCCGCGGCGGTGGATTACCAGAACAGCGCCATGCCGGAAAAGGGACAGGCGGTCATCTCCGTGGGTGCCCTGTCGGCAGGCAGCGAGTACCCTGGGCTGCAGCTGGCCATCCTCACCGAGGGGCAGCTGACGGCCAGAGTCTCCGGAAAGGAGCCCCGGCGAAGGGCTGCGCCGAAAAACGACCCCACAAGGCAGAAGCTTCAGTCCTACGCCGACCTGACGGCCGGGGATCTGGTGGTGCACCAGCACCACGGCATCGGCCGGTTCGTGGCCATGATCCGCCTGCCGGTGGACGGAGTGGAAAAGGACTACATCAAGATCGCCTACGCAGGCAGCGACTGCCTGTACGTCCCTGCCACGCAGCTGGATCTGGTGAGCAAATACATCGGCAGCGGCGAGGACACCAGCCGCACGAAGCTCAACAAGCTGGGCGGCACCGAGTGGGCCAAGACCACCTATCGGGCCAAGGCAGCCGCGCGGGATCTGGCCAAGGGACTCATCGACCTGTACGCCCGGCGGCAGCGGCTGGAGGGCTTTGCCTTCTCGCCGGATTCCCCGTGGCAGCAGGAGTTTGAGGAGGCATTCCCCTACACGGAGACCGACGACCAGCTCAGGTGCATCCGGGAGATCAAAAGAGACATGGAGCAGCCCCGGCCTATGGATCGACTGCTGTGCGGCGACGTGGGCTACGGGAAAACAGAGGTGGCTCTGCGGGCGGTGATGAAGTGTATCCTGGACGGCAAGCAGGCGGCCATTTTAGTGCCCACCACGGTGCTGGCCCAGCAGCACTATGCCACCGCGGTCAGCCGGTTCCGCAGCTTCCCGGTGACGGTGGAGGTATTGAGCCGGTTCCGCAGCGCAGGGCAGGCCAAAGACATTCTGGAACGCACGGCCCAGGGGAAGGTTGACCTGCTCATAGGCACCCACAAGCTGCTGCAGAAAAACGTGGTCTTCCACGACCTGGGTCTGCTCATCATCGATGAGGAGCAGCGCTTCGGCGTGGCGGCTAAGGAGCAGCTGCGAAAGCGGGCGGAGCAGGTGGACACCCTGACCCTCTCCGCCACGCCCATCCCCCGGACGCTGAACATGGCCCTGTCGGGCATACGGGATATGTCCGCCATCGAGGAACCGCCCCGGGATCGCCAGCCGGTACAGACCTATGTGCTGGAGCACGACTGGGGCATCCTGGGCGAGGCCATGCGGCGGGAAATTGACCGGGGTGGGCAGGTATACTACCTGCACAACCGGGTGGAAAACATTGAATCCGCCGCCGGGCGCATCCGCCAGTTGCTGGGAGAGGACGCCGCCATCGGCATCGCCCACGGGAAAATGAGCGAAAGTCAGCTGAGCCGGGTGATGCAGGACATGGCGGACGGAGAGATACAGGTTCTCGTCTGCACCACCATCATAGAGACCGGCATTGACATCCCCAACGTCAACACCCTCATCATCGAGGACGCCGACCGTATGGGTCTGAGCCAGCTGCACCAGATCCGGGGACGCATCGGGCGCAGCTCCCGGCGGGCCTACGCCTACCTGACCTACCGGGCGGGAAAGATCCTCACAGAGGTGGCCAGCAAGCGGCTCACCGCCATACGGGAATATGTGGAGTTCGGCTCCGGCTTCAAAATCGCCATGCGGGATCTGGAGATCCGGGGAGCTGGCAATCTGCTGGGGGCGGAGCAGTCGGGCTACATGATGAGCGTGGGCTACGACATGTACCTGAAGCTATTGAACGACGCGGTGCTGGAGCAGCAGGGCAAGGCCAGCCAGATCCGGCCGGAATGCTCGGCAGACCTGACGGTATCGGCCTACATCCCCGACGGGTATATCCCCCAGGCCAGACAGCGGATGGATCTGTACCGCCGCATTGCCGCCATACGCACGGCAGCGGACTCCGGAGAGATACTGGACGAACTCTTGGACCGGTTCGGAGACCCGCCCAAGGCCGTGACAGCCCTGCTGGACGTGGCGCTGCTGCGCTCGGACGCCGCCCAGGCGGGCATATGCGACATCTCTCAAAAGGGGCGGCAGCTGCTATTCCGGTTTACGGACCGGGTAGATCCCCCCAGCCTGGTGGCGGTGTGTGCCATGGCCTGCTATAAGGGCAGGCTCCTGCTGCACTCCGGCGACCAGCCCTATCTGACGCTATATCTGCGAGAAAAAGAAGACTCCCTGCCGGCAGCGGCGGCTCTGACAGAGCAGCTGCGCATGAAGCAGGAAGAAATAGCGGGCCACAGGCCCCAAAAAGAAGGAGAAACAACATGAAAAATCTGATCTTCCGCTCATTGGCCGGTCTGGTGGCCTCTGTCCTGCTGGTAACCGGCGTGGCGCTGCTGGGCAATATGCCCAACGGCAAGCGCACCGACGGCGTATTCTACGAGGCCAGCGGCATCCATCCCGACGCCACCCTTATGACCGTGAACAAGCAGGCCGTTTCCGCAGAGGAATACCTCTACTGGCTGGCCTATGACTGCGACTACCTCACCTCCTATGTGGGCTCGGTGGATTTTGACTCCGCCATCAGCGGCAGCATGACCTATAGCCAGTACGCCATGGCCGACGCCCAGCGGACGGTGACACTGTACGCCGTGGTGCGGGCCTGGGCCGAAAAGGCCGGCATCACCCTGTCCGAGAACTCCCAGGCTCAGCTGACCGCCCAGCGCCAGCAGTATGTCACCACCTACGGCGGTGAGGAGGGCTACGCCAAGCAGCTGCAGCTGATGGGCCTGACGGATGAGGCATTCCAGCACATCAACCAAGTGTACTTCCTGTACTCCGAGCTGTACAAGGCCTACTGTTCCCAGGACGGTGCCCTGCGCCCCGCCGACGAGGAGATAAACGCCTTCGCCCAGGAGGGCGGATACCGCACTATCCTGCCTCTGTACTGGACCGTCACCGGTGACAAGGCCGCAGACGCCGCCACTATGGAAAAGGCCAAGGCCGCCGTGGAACGCCTGCGCAGCGCCGGGGACAAGGACGCCGAATACCAGGCGATCGCCACGGAGATGGCCCTGGAAACCTCTGCCGCAGGCGAAACCCACAGCAGCGAGGAGTTGGGCAGCGAGATCACCGCGGCCCTGGATGGACTGAAGGCCGGAGAGGTCAGCGATGTGGTGGTCACGAACGGACGGTACTATGTATTTGTGAGCAAGGATCTGAGCACAGACGCCGTGCTGGATAAGATGTTCAACGACAAGCTGGACACCATGCGCGAGAGCGCAGGCGTGCGCTACAACTGCCGCAGCTATGACAAGCTGAACGTTGGTACCTTCTATACCAAGCTGCAGACCCTGCGCAGCCAGCTGCAGAGCGCAAACAGCGGCAGCACGAAGGATACCGCGCCGCAATCCTGAAAAGGGCCCGTTTTTATTCGTCAAAACAACGAAAGATTTGCACATTTCTTTGCCATAAATAACAATCTTTGTTTTGCGCCCCATTTTTGTGTCTTTTGACCATTGACTATTGTTAAAAAAATGACTATCATGGGGTTGCTTTGAAAAATGCGCTTTCACGCATCCATTTTTAACTATAAAAAATTAGGAGGAACACATTCATGAAAGACCTGTATGTTGTGAACTGCTGCAGAACAGCCATTGGCTCTTTTGGCGGCTCCCTGAAGAACACCCCCGCCGCAGAGATGGGCGCCATCGTGGTGAAGGAGGCCCTGAAGCGGGCCAACGTTGCTCCCGAGAACGTGGATGAGCTGATGTTCGGCTGCATCCTGACCGCCGGTCTGGGCCAGAACGTGGCCCGTCAGGTCTCCGTCAAGGCCGGTATCCCC
>URSX01000017.1 GCA_900550615.1 uncultured Eubacteriales bacterium | reverse complement strand
GGCGCTTTTTAAGCGTCCCCCCGCCTTTATCGGTTTTCCTTCACGGATCTGCATCCGCGCCACTGCATATTCCGATGCGCCGGGCGTCAGCCGGCCGCAGGGCGATCACCGTTCCCATGACCTCGTAGGACACGGCGCCGCCGAAGGGCGCCTTCTGCAGCGCCGTCACCTGTGCGCCGGGAATGAAGCCCAGCTCCATGAGCCGCCGTCTTTTTCCCCCGGAAAAAAACAGCTCGGTGATGATGCCCCGCTGTCCGCAGCCCAGGCAGGATAGATCCCTTTGCACGGGCAAAGACCTCCTCCGGACGGACTGCTCCATTCTATGTCCGTCTCCCGGTATCGGTTACAGGTATTCCGGCCCGAAGCTGTCCGGCAGCAGCTGGCGCAGGGTGTAGTGCCGGGCCTCGCCCTTTCCGCTCAGGCAGATGACCTCTATCTCCGGGGCAAACTCCCGCATCACCTGGCGGCAGGAGCCGCAGGGCACACAGAAATCCTCGCTCCTCCCCGCGATCACAATGCGGCGAAAGTCCCGGTGCCCCTCGCTGACAGCCTTGAAGATGGCCGTCCGTTCGGCGCAGATGGTGCAGGGGAAGGCGGCGTTTTCAATGTTGCAGCCGGTGTACACGGTGCCGTCCTGGCACTCCAGGGCCGCCCCCACCGGGAAGTGGGAGTAGGGAGCATATGCTCTGTCCAGCATCTCCACGGCCAAACGCATCAATTCCTGTTCCGTCATGCTCTTGTCCTCCTTTACTATTTTCCCGCTCTGCTTACATGTATTGTACCACAGCTTCGCAGGATGTGCGTCCACAGATGTGAATCATTTTATTCGTTTTTTGTCAGTTTAAGACAGCTCACTCTGTCCCGTATACAATTGATAATATCTCCCCTTCTGCCGCAGCAGATCCTCGTGGTTGCCCCGCTCGATGATCTGCCCCTGCTCCAGCACCAGGATGGCCTGAGCGTTGCGCACGGTGGAGAGCCGGTGGGCGATGACGAACACCGTCCGCCCGGCCATCAGGGAGTCCATGCCCTTTTCGATGAGCTTTTCCGTCCGGGTGTCGATGGAGGAGGTGGCCTCGTCCAATATCAGCACCGGGGGATCGGACACCGCCGCCCGGGCAATGGCCAGCAGCTGCCGCTCGCCCTGGCTCAGACTGCCGCCGTCCCCGGTGATGGGGGTATCGTATCCCTGGGGCAGGTGGCGGATAAAGCCGTCGGCGTTGGCCAGCCTGGCCGCGGCCACCACCTGCTCGTCGGTGGCGTCGGGCCGGCCGTAGCGGATGTTCTCGGCGATGGTGCCGGTAAAGAGATGGGTGTCCTGGAGCACCATGCCCAGGGACCGGCGCAGGGAGTTTTTCTCAATATTCCGTACGTCGATGCCGTCGTAGGTGATGGTGCCCGCATTGATGTCATAAAAGCGGTTGATGAGGTTTGTAATGGTGGTTTTTCCCGCGCCGGTGGAGCCCACGAAGGCGATCTTCTGTCCGGGCTCTGCGTACAGGCTCACATCGTGCAGCACGGTTTTCTCCTTGGTGTACCCGAAGTCCACATGGTCAAACCGCACATCGCCCTGCAGCTCCGTCATGGTGCCGTCGGGCGCTTTCCAGGCCCAGCAGCCGGTGCGGTAGGGCACCTCGTGGAGCGCCCCGTCCTTCTTCTCCGCCCGGATCAGTACGGTCTTGCCTTCGTCCACCTCGGGCTGCTCCTCCATCACGGCGAAGACACGCTCCGCCCCAGCCACGGCGGCCAGGATGGTGTTCACCTGCTGACTCATCTGGGCAATGGGCTGAGACACCTGCTTCACATACAGCAGGTACGCGGCCAGAGAGCCGATGTCCCCCACGCCGCCGATGGCCAGCAGGCCGCCCACGCAGCAGGTCGCCGCGTAGTTGATGCGGGAGAGGTTGCCCATGGCTGGCATCATGGAGCTGGCGTAGGCCTGGGCTGCCGTGGCCGCCTGCCGGTAGCTCTCGTTGAGGATGTCAAACTGGCCGATGGTCTTCTGCTCGTGGTTGAAGACCTTAATGACCTTCTGCCCCTCGATCATCTCCTCCACATAGCCGTTCACCGCGCCCAGGGCCGCTTGCTGGCGCTGAAAACTCACCCGGCTGCGCCCGCCGATGGTCTTCACCGTCAGCAGCATCAGCGCCAGAAAGGCGAAGGTAATGAGCGTCAGCACCCAGTTCAGGTACAGCATCATGGCGATGGTGCCCAAAAAGGTCAGTGCGCAGGAGATGAGGTTGGCGAAGCTGGAGTTGATCATCTCCGAAATGGTGTCGATGTCGTTGGTAAACCGGCTCATCAGGTCACCGGACTGATGGGTGTCAAAGTACCGCAGGGGCAGGGACTGCATTTTGTTGAACAGATCCCGCCGTATGGCCGCCACCGTGTTCTGGGCAATGTGGACCATGATCCGCGCATAGGCATAGGAGCACAGGCCCGACAGGGCGAAGGCCCCGCCCAGCAGACACAGCATTTTAATGAGGCCCGGAAAATCTCCCGGCAGAATATAGTCGTTGATAATGGGCTTGAGCATGTAGCTGGAGAGGATGGATGCCCCGCTGCTCACTACCAGACATATGGCCACCAGCACCAGCGCCCCCTTGTAGCGGCTCATATACTTCAACAGCTTTTTCACGGTGCCCTTCATGTCCTTGGGCTTCTGGTATCCGTGGCGCTGCCCGCCGCCGGGCCCGTGGGGTCCGGGTCTGCGTTTTGTCTCAGCCATCGATGGCACCTCCTCCCTGCTGGGATTCATATACTTCCCTGTAAATTTCGTTGGTTTTCAGCAGCTCCGCATGGCTGCCCGCGCCGGAAATCTTTCCGTCGTCCAGCACCACGATCATGTCCGCGTCCTGCACGGAGGAGATGCGCTGGGCGATAATCACCTTCGTCGTTCCCGGCAGCGTGGATCGCAGTCCTTGACGGATGGCCGCATCCGTGGCGGTGTCCACCGCCGAGGTGGAGTCGTCCAGGATCAGCACTTTAGGCCTGCGCAAAATCGCCCGGGCGATGCACAGCCTCTGCTTCTGTCCGCCGGACACATTGGTGCCTCCCTGCTCGATGTAGGTGTCATACCCATCCGGCATTTTCTCGATGAATTCCTCCGCGCAGGCAATGCGGCAGGCGCTGCGCATCTCCTCGTCTGTGGCATTGGCATCGCCCCAGCGGAGGTTCTCCTTGATGGTGCCGGAGAACAGGGTATTCTTCTGCAGCACCATGGCGCAGGCATCCCGCAGGTGCTCCATGGAGTATTCCTTCACATTGTGTCCGCCCACGCGCACGCTGCCCTCGGTGGCCTCGTAGAGCCTCGGGATCAGGCTCACCAGCGTGGTCTTGGCACTGCCGGTGCCGCCCAGGATGCCCACCGTGGCCCCGGAGGGGATGTGCAGGTCGATGTCCTCCAGGTTCCAGGTTTGGCCGTTTTCATTATAACGGAAATACACATGGTCAAAGTCGATGGAGCCGCTCTCCACGGTCAGCCCCTCCCGGGCATTTTCATCGGTGATCTGCGGCTCCTCGTTGAGCACCGCCATCACACGCTTGCCGCAGGCGATGGATCTCGTCAGCAGCATCATCACCATAGACACCATCATCAGTGACATGAGAATTTCGGAAACATAGGTGAAAAAGGCGATGAGGTCGCCGGAGAGCAAACTCCCCTCGTACACATAGTTCCCGCCGATCCACAGCACCGCCACAATGGTGCCGCCCATGAGCAAGAAGATCAGCGGCATGAACATCACCACAAACCCGAAGGCCTTTTCGGCCATACCCTTGAGCTTTTCGTTGCGCCCGGCGAACTTTTCCTTTTCCACGTCCTCCCGGACGAAGGATTTCACCACCCGGATGGCGTTCAGATCCTCCTGCACCACCAGGTTCAGGTCGTCAGTGGCCCCCTGCAGAGAGGTGAAGAACGGGCCCACCTTTTTCAGCACCAGCACCACCCCCAGCACCAGCAGGGGGATCACCACCAGGAACACCTGGCTCAGCCGCGTGCTGATAATCAGCGCCATCACCAGAGCCGTCACCAGCATCACCGGAGCCCGCACCAGCATCCGCATGCCCATCATCAGGGTCACCTGCAGGCTGTTTACATCATTGGTCAGCCGTGTGATTAGCGACGCCGTGGAAAAATGCTCAATGTTGGCAAAGGAGAACCTCTGCACCTGCCGGTACTCGGCGGCCCGCAGATTGGCGCCGAAGCCCATGCCGGCCTTGGAGGCCAGCACCGCCGCCCCGACGCCCAGGGCCAGGGCCACCAGGGCCATCAGCACCATCTTCAGCCCCGCCATGAGGATATAGTTCCTGTCCGCATTTTTGATGCCGATGTCCACAATGTCGCTCATGACCTGGGGCAGCAGCAGCTCCAGCACGGCCTCCCCCGCCGAGCACAGGATACCCAGCACGATGAGCGGCCTGTACCCGGCGGTATAGTCCATCAGTTTTTTCTTCTTCATGTATGCGTTTCCTCCGTTTCCCGGGATAAATTGTCCGCCACCCGATGCAAAAAGCCCTGCAGCAGCTTCACCTCTTCCGCTGAGAAGCCCTGCTCCGCTTGCCTGTGTACACTTTCCATAATGGCAATGAACTCCTGATAGAAGCACTGCCCCTCCTCTGTCAGGTGCAGCAGCTTGCACCGCCCGTCCCCGGGGGATACGCTCCGGGTCAGCAGATGCTTTTCCTCCAGTCGCTCCACGATGCCGTTAACGGTGGACGGCTTCACCCGCAGGAATTCCTGCAGCGTCTTCTGCGTCACATCCTGCTGCTGCTCTTTGAGGAAGGTCAGCGTACGGCACTGCATGGGCGACACGTCATACCTGCGCAGCTTGCGCACCATCAGCTTCATCATCTGGTGGTCGCAGTACCCCAGCAGCGGGCCGAAATGCTCCTGCTGCGCTTTGCACTTACTCAAGCCGATTCCCCTCCTTTTTAAAAAGTTAGTACACTAATAATTAGCAAGCTAAATAATAGCACAGATTTTTGGGGGATACAATAGGCATTGTGCCCCTTTTTTGTAAACAAATTATGAACCATTCACCGCGCACGTTGACATTCTCCAGCATATACTGTAAATTATAACCGTGGTAAGTGTTTTTCTCTCCTCTTTTTCTGAAAACAGGCGGCTGGCCCGATACGGGTCAGCCGCCTGTTTGTCTTGCCGACAGAAAGGATGAGCTGCGCGGACGGAAAGGAAGGGTGTGCGCGGGAAACCCAAGAGGGGTGTCCTGCGCGATTAAAATCCATAGTTTTTGGAGCCCTGACAGGGCTGCAAAAACTTATGCAGCGTGCCGAAAAATTCGGTACGCTGACAGGCGGCTGGCCCGATACGGGTCAGCCGCCTGTTTGTCCTGCCGGTAGAAAGGACGGCCTTCGCACACCATGTAAAAAGCATATCATTGCGAGCCAGTGACCGATGTCACTGGTGTGGCAATCCGTATCCAAAACGCAAATTGTATTCACTTTTCACGCCCCCGGCGTCAGACCACCTGGAACAGGAAGAATTTCAGATAGTCCGTCTCCTCCACGCCCCAGAGGATGGGATGGTCGCAGCACTGCTGCCGCTGCTCGATCTGCCGCAGCTGCACTCCGGCGTCCCTGGCGGCGCTGCGGAGCATGGCCATGAACCGCTCTGTGGAGGCGAAATGGCTGCACGAGCAGGTGGCCAGGTATCCGCCCCGGGGCAGCAGCTTCATGGCCCGGTAGTTGATCTCCTTATACCCGGTCATGGCGCTGTCAATGGTCTTGCGGCTCTTGGTGAAGGCCGGGGGATCCAGAATGATGAAGTCGTAGACCTTCGGCCCCTTTTCCAGCTCCGGCAGCAGGTCGAACACGTTGGCGGCCCGGCACTCCATGATGCCGTCCAGACCGTTGCGCCGGGCATTTTCTGCGGCGCACTCCACGGCGAATTCCGACACGTCCACCGCCGTCACATGCCTGGCGCCGCCCCGGGCGGCGTTGAGGGCGAAGGAGCCGGTATGGGTGAAGCAGTCCAGTACCGTCCGGCCCTTAGCCAGCCTTGCCACCGCCCGGCGGTTGTATTTCTGATCCAGGAAAAACCCGGTTTTCTGCCCGTTTATAAAGTCCACCCGGTAGCGGATGCCGTTTTCCACAATATCCGCCCCTGTGAGATCGGGCTGGGCTTCTCCGGGCAGGGGGAACCAGCCCTTGCCCTGTGCCAGCCCCTCCTTTTCCCGCAGGGCCACATCGTTGCGCAGGTAGATGCCGGCAATGTCCTGCCCGTCCCCGCGCAGCACCCGGACGATGATGGGCAGCAGTCTCTCCCGGATACTCTCCATGCCCAGACTCAGCACCTGGGCCACCAGTACCGGGCCGAAGCGGTCCACTGTCAGCCCCGGAAAGCCGTCCGCCTCCCCGAAGATCACCCGGCAGCAGTGCAGATCCTCCGGCTCCATCACGCTCTTGCGGTAGTCCCAGGCATATTGTACCCGGCGCTGCCAGAAGGCGTCGTCAAACCGGTCGTTGGCATTGCGGGAGAGGAGGCGGCAGCGGATGAGGGAATGGCTGTTATAAAAGCCCGTGCCGAGATAGGCTCCCTTGTGGCCGATGACATCCGCCAGACCGCCGTCCTCCACAGGGCCGGAGAGCTCTGTCACCTCCGCAGCATATACCCACGGGTGCCCCGCCGTCAGGGCACGCTCTCCTTTTTGGGTGATATGCACCTGGGGATAGGGTCGTTCTGCCTTCATAGTCCCGCCTGCCTTTCTAAGAAAAATCGATTTAATTATAGCACATATCCCGGAGCCTCGCCATATAAACATATAAATAGGAGGAGAAATTCAGACTATGGATAAAGTGGCAAGATTGCAATAACGGTAAGGAAGTGGGAGGGAAACCCGGGAAGGGTGCCCCTCGTCATTAAAATTAATCGTTTTTGCAGCTTTTTCAAAGCTGCAAAAACGCAGACGGCGTGACAAAAGCATTTTTGCCGCGCCGAGAAATTGCAGACAGGGAGGCCGCGCTTATGCCGAAGATCTTTTTGAGCCCATCCACCCAGGAGTATAACCAGTACGTCACCGGCGCCGGTTCGGAGGAGTATTTCATGAACCTTTTAGCGGATGCCATGGAGCCGCTGCTGCTCTCCAATGGCATCCAGTTCACCCGCAACGATCCCCAGGGCAGCGTATCCACCTCCATCCGGCAGAGCAATGCCGGCAGCTACGATTTCCACCTGGCCCTCCACTCCAACGCCTCCGGCCCGGGCAGTGAGGGCCGGAATCGGGGCATCATCGCCTTTTACTACCCAGGCAGTACCCAGGGCCGCCGGGCGGCAGAGCTGTTCGCCGCGGCTCTGCGGGAGATCTATCCCCTGCCCGACCAGGTGACCACCCGCTCCACCACCACCCTGGCGGAGGTGAAGCGCACCAAGGCCCCGACGGTGCTGCTGGAGATCGGCTACCACGATAATGTCGCCGACGCGGAGTGGATCGCCGGGCACATCAATCTCATTGCCCAGACCCTGGTGCAGGCCATGACGGAGTATTTCGGCCTGCCCTATGTCTATCCCGGCCCCAGCCGGCCGGCCCTGGCCGTGACGGATTCCGGCGGCCCCGTGAATCTGCGGGCCTATCCCTCTGTCCAAGGCCAGGTGCTGACCCGGATTCCCAACGGCGCTGCGGTGACGGTTTTCGGCCAGTATCAGGGCTGGTATGTGGTGCTGTATGAGGACATGATCGGCTATGCCAACGCCGCATTCATCCGCCTGTAGGCAAAATTATTGTTTTCAGGCGGCGTTTGTAGGTTTGTCAAACATATTGGACAGCGAACTCGATAGGAGAAAGCCAGCGGAGGGGTCTCATGGGTAAGTTGTTGGGGCGACGGTTGTGGACAGAGAGCTGCTTTGTGAAATCGTCCAGAGAGCAGAACGCGTGACAGGAGTAAAAGGACTTCTGATCCTCCCGGTGGCTGCGCTCTGCCTTGCCGTTGTGCCGGGGCGTATAGGGACGGACCAGTTTACGCCGAAGCTGACATTCTCCAATATGCAGCAGACAACAGATACTGATTTTGAATGCGGGGCATCTGTGGAGACGGTTGTTCTTCTGGAGCCGGAAAGGACGCTGCCTTCCTTGGGTGAATAAGGATATTAATGGAAACTCCTCACTGCCGTTGCGGCAGTGAGGAGTTTTGCTTTGCCGGGGGCCGGAGGCCCGAGGGGCACTTTTTCCGTCAGTCCAGAATCCTCCCGTCTGTGGAGATGGTCACCACCTGCCAGGGAATGAATTTCCCGCTGTTTTGCAGGGCGGTTTTGGCCGCGTGCTCCAGTCCGCCGCAGCAGGGGACCTCCATGCGCACGATGGTCACGCTCCGGATGTCGTTTTCACGGATGATCTCAGTGAGCTTCTCGGAGTAATCCACGCTGTCCAGCTTCGGGCAGCCCACCAGAGTGATATGCCCCTTAATGAACCGCTGGTGGAATGCGGCGTAGGCGTAGGCCGTGCAGTCGGCGGCGATGAGCAGCTTTGCCCCGTCGAAATACGGCGCGTTCACCGGCACCAGCTTGATCTGCACCGGCCACTGGGATAGCTGGCTCTGGGATGTAGCGGGCGCGGCCTCGGCGGCGGATTCCAGATGTCGGAGCGTTTGCATCCGGGCACCGGGGCAGCCGCCGTGCAGACGCATCCCCTGCTGCTGCATCTTCTTTTGCTTGTTGGCCAGCACCGCCTGCTCGTCGTAGGCGGCGGCTTCGCGTTCCACGAAGGTGATGGCCCCGGTGGGGCAGGCGGGCAGGCAGTCGCCCAGGCCGTCGCAGTAGTCATCCCGCATCAGCTTAGCCTTGCCGTCCACCATGGAGATGGCGCCCTCGTGGCAGGCGGCGGCACAGGCACCGCAGCCGTTGCATTTATCCTGATCGATTTCGATGATCCTTCTCTTCATAATATAAGCGCCTCCTTGCTTTTGTGACCTGATTGTACTACAATGAAATCAACAAGTCGGTTGAATTTTCAACAAAGGAGGATGCTTATGAAAGAATATTTTTCTGAGATCCGCGCCTCTCAGCTATTTTCGGGCATTTCTGAGGAGGAACTGTCCGCTATGCTTTCCTGCCTGCACGCGGAGGAAAAGGACTATCCCAAGGACGCTTTTCTGCTCCGGGCCGGGGATACGGCGGAGTCCATCGGCCTGGTGCTCTCCGGCAACGTGCTGGTGATCCAGGAGGATATATGGGGAAACCGCAATATCCTCTCCAAGGCGGGGCCGGGGCAGACCTTTGCCGCCGCCTTTGCCTGCGCTCCCGGCTCCCGGCTGCACGTGAGCGTGATGGCTGAAACGGATGTCACCGTTCTTTTTTTGAATGTAAAGCGCATCCTCCAGGTGTGCCCCTCCGCTTGTGCGCACCACAGCCGGATCATCCGGAACCTGCTGGGAGAGCTTGCCCGGAAGAACCTGCGCCTGGGTGAAAAGCTCACGCATATGGGCCAGCGCACCACCCGGGCCAAGCTCCTGTCCTACTTTTCCGCCGAGGCCCAGCGGCGGGGTGCGTATGAATTTGACATTCCCTTTTCCCGGCAGCAGCTGGCGGATTATCTTGCGGTGGAGCGCAGCGGCCTGTCTCTGGAGCTGGGGAAAATGCGCGCCGAGGGCTTGCTGGACTTTCATAGGAGCCACTTTATTTTAAAGGTATAGCGGCCCTGATATTGCGCTGTGGGCCCTGAGGCGAAGCTCCGGTTTCCGGCGGGGAACAGCCTCATTTTGCGCATGACACGGAACAGGCTCTCCGGACAGCGTGTATAGCCGCGCTGCCGCAGACGGTGCCAAAGCTCGATCATGCCCAGGGTTGGATTTCTGCGGCGCATGTCACGGATGAGCTTCAGTTCGGCCTCCGGGTGCTGATTCGGATGACTGTGCGGCCGTTTGGACTGGCAGGCCAGGGACGCCGCACTTCCGTCCCAGCGCTGCTTCCAATTTATTTGCTTGTCCAAGATGTATTGTAGTCCTACACCCCAAAAGGGCTGAGGATAAAGATTTTTCTTTACCTTTTCCCACTGGTTTGCTATAATAAAATTCTATTCAAATGCCCATCCTGCGCCCAAAAGCCAAGTGAGGAGGTGAGCGGGCATGAAATTTGAAAAATGGAACCTGCCCGCCGCAGCACCCTCCACGGCTGCGCTGGAGAAAGCGGGCTATCCAGCCCTGCTGGCCGCCGTGCTGGCCGCCCACGGTATTGAGGACGTCCCGGCCGCTGCCGAGTTCCTGCGGATCGAGGAGAGCCTCTCCCTGTCCCCGTTTTTGATGAAGGATATGGATCGGGCGGTATCGCGCATTGACCGGGCCCTGAGGGCCGGGGAGCACATGGCTGTTTTCGGCGACTATGATGTGGACGGTATCACGGCCACGGCCATTCTGGTGGACTATCTGCGCCGCCGGGGCGGTCAGGTGAGCCACTATATCCCCCGCCGCATCGAGGATGGTTACGGTCTCTCTGCGGATGCCATGCGCACCCTGCATGAGAGGGGCGTTTCGCTGGTTATCACCGTGGACTGTGGCATCACCGGGGTGGAGGAGGTGGATTTTGCCGCCACCCTGGGTATGGATGTAGTGGTAACGGACCATCATGAATGTAAGGACGAGCTGCCCCGGGCCGCCGCGGTGGTAGACCCCCACCGGCCCGACTGTCCCTATCCCTTCAAGCACCTGGCCGGCTGCGGCGTGGCGCTGAAGCTGGTGCTGGCCCTGGGGGGCGAGGAGCAGGCCGAGGAGCTGCTGACCCGGTATTGCCCGCTGGCCGCCGTGGGAACGGTGGCGGACGTGATGCGCATGGCCGGGGAGAACCGCACCATCGTGGCCCGAGGCCTTGCCCATATCACCGACAATGATTTTATCGGCCTGCAGGCGCTGCTGCGGGAAACGGGTCTGGATCAGAAGGAGATCACCTCCGTGCAGATCGGCTATGTGCTGGCCCCCCGTATCAATGCCGCCGGGCGCATGGGCGAGGCGGACCGGGCGGCGGAGCTGATGCTGTGCAAGGATCCGGCTACGGCCCGGGCGCTGGCCCGGGAGCTGTGTGAGCTGAACCGGCAGCGCCAGGCAGTGGAGCAGGAGATCTATGCCCAGGCCATCGAGATGATCGAGACCCTGCCGGCCGATGAGCGCCACGCCCTGGTCCTGGCCGATCACCAGTGGCACCAGGGGGTGGTGGGCATTGTGGCCTCCCGCCTCAGTGAGAAATACGCTTGTCCCAGTTTTATGATCCACATTTCCGGCCACACGGGAAAGGGGTCCTGCCGCAGCTGGGGCGGTTTCAATCTGTTTGCCGCTCTGGAGGAATGCAGCGATCTGCTGCTGGGCTTCGGCGGCCACGAGCTGGCAGCGGGCTTCACCATCGAGGAGGACAAGATCCCTGCCTTCCGCCGCCGGATGAATCAGTGCGTCCTGCGCTTTATGGGCGGGCGTCCTGCCGCCTCTGCATTGGATGTGGACGTGGTGCTGCGCCGGCCGGAGCTGGTGACGCTGTGGGAGGTGGAGCAGCTGCGGCGGCTGGAGCCTTATGGAAACGGCAACGAGCGGCCTCTTTTCAGTCTTCTGGGCGTTACGCTGGACCGGATCCAGGGCGTGGGGCAAAACCGCCATCTCAAGCTGCGCTTTTCCAAGGGCACCGCGCAAATGGAGGGCATATTCTTTTCCGTCACCCCCCAGCAGTGCCCCTGCCAGGCAGGGGAGCGGGTGGATGTGGCGTTTTACCTGCAAGTCAATGAGTTCCGCGGCAGCCGCACGGTGCAGCTGCAGGTGGTGGACCTGCGCCCGTCGCTGCAAAGCTCCGCCCGGGAGGAGGAATCCCTGGCGCTTCTGCGGCGGCTGGAGGAGGGGGTTGGCCTCACCAGCCGGGAGGCGCTGCGCATCCTGCCCTCCCGGCAGCAGTGCGTGGCCGCTTGGCGCATGCTGCAGCAGGATGTCCCGTATGAGGAAACGGAGCGGCAGTACCTGCCGTTTTTGCGGGGCCTTTCCGCTGCCATTCCGGGGACGGATCCGTTCCTGCGGGCCTGCTTCTGCGTGGAGCTATTCTGTGAGCGCGGCCTTTTGAGCCGGGAGATCCGGGACGGGGAGATCCGTCTGCGGCTGTGTGCCGTGGACGGCAAAGTGGACCTGGAGCAGTCGCCCTACTGGACGGCGCTGCTGGAATATATCAAAGGAAAGTGAGGGGGAAAGCCGTGAACGTGCAGGAGAAGTACCAGCGTCTGGAGAACACTGTCCGCCAGTATAACCCCGGCGCCAATTTTGAGCTGATCCGTTCGGCCTTTGAATTTGCCGAGGAGCACCACCGGGGTCAGAATCGCAAGGACGGCTCGCCCTTCGTCACCCATCCGCTGGCGGTGGCTCAGATCGTGGCGGAGGAGCTGCATCTGGACTCGGAGTCCATTGCCGCCGCTTTGCTCCACGATACCATCGAGGATACCGATGCCACCCATGAGGACATTGCCAAGACCTTTTCCCCCACCATTGCTGACATTGTGGAGGGGGTCAGCAAGCTGACGAGAGTGCAGGCCGCCTCCAAGGCGGAGGAGCAGATGGAAAATCTGCGCAAAATGCTCCTGGCCATGAGCAAGGACATCCGTGTCATCCTCATCAAGATGGCCGACCGGCTGCACAATATGCGCACCATGGAGTACCAGACTCCGGAAAAACAACGGCAGAAGTCCCTGGAGACCATGGAGATCTATGCCCCCATCGCCCACCGTCTGGGCATGCAGAAGATGAAGTGGGAGCTGGAGGATCTGAGCCTGAAATATCTGGACCCTGTGGGTTACCAGGAGATCATTGAGGCCCTGGATGAGAAAGCCACGGAGTACGACGGCTTCATGGCCGCCATCCATGACCAGATCACCAAGCGCCTTCAGCAGGCGGGCATTCAGGGCACGGTCTCCGGTCGCATGAAGCACCCCTACAGCATCTACCGCAAGATGTATACTCAGAATAAGTCCCTGAACGATGTGTTTGACCTGTTTGCCTTCCGGGTCATCGTGGGCACCGTGGCGGAGTGCTATAACGTCCTGGGCATCATCCATGATCTGTATAAGCCCGTCCTGGGCCGCTTCAAGGATTATATCGGCACCCCCAAGCCCAATATGTACCAGTCTCTCCACACCACCGTGGTGGGAGAGAACGGCATCCCCTTTGAGGTGCAGATCCGAACCCAGCAGATGCACGAAATCGCCGAATACGGCATCGCCGCCCACTGGAAGTATAAGCAGAACGGACAGGGGGCCGGGGACGAGCACGACTATGAATGGGTGCGCCGGCTGCTGGAGAATCAGGAGGGAGCCGACGCCGAGGACTTCATCCACTCTCTCAAGGTGGATATGTTTGCCGATGAGGTGTTCGTCTTTACTCCCCAGGGGGATGTGATCAATCTTCCCGCCGGGGCTACGCCCATCGACTTTGCCTACAGCATTCATTCCGCCGTGGGCAATCACATGGTGGCCGCCAAGGTCAACGGCCATATTGCCCAGTTTGATTCCAAGCTGAAAAACGGCGATGTTGTGGAGATCGTTACCTCGAAATCCGCCCACGGCCCCAGCCGGGACTGGATGAAGATCGCCCGCTCCAGCGAGGCCCGCAGCAAGATCCGCCAGTGGTTCAAGCGGGAGTGTCGGGACGAGAACATCGTCCGGGGTCGGGCCTCCTTTGAGTCGGCGGTCAAACGCACCGGCGTCACCCTCAAGGAGCTGACGGCGGAGGAAAACCTGCCGAATATTCTCAAGCGCCTGGCCTATAAGAGCCTGGACGATATGTATGCCGCCATCGGTTACGGGGGCGTCAGCTCCCTGAAGCTCATCGGCCGCCTCCGGGAGGAGATCCAGCGGATTCTGAAGATGCACCAGGAGGAGCGGGCCGCTGAGGAGCCGCTGAAGGACGAACCGGAGAAGACCCGTCCCGCCGTGCCCAAGCGCACCAGAAGTGAGCGGGGCATCGTGGTGGAGGGACTGAGCAACTGCCTGGTAAAGTTTGCCAAGTGTTGCAGCCCTGTGCCGGGGGATGCCATCGTGGGCTTCATCACCCGGGGCTATGGTGTGTCCGTCCACCGGGCGGACTGTCCCAACGCGGATCCTGCCCGGCGCAAGCCCGAGGAGGAGGGCCGCTGGATCAAAGTCTCCTGGGGGGACAATACCCAGGAGGAGTACAGCACCACGCTGGAGGTGGTGGCCAAGGACCGGCTGAATCTCATCATGGATATTTCCACCATCCTGTCCTCCACCAAGACCCGGGTCACCAATATGGCGGCCCGCAGCACCAGCGACGGCTTCGCTCTTATCACCATTGAGGTGAGCGTGGCGGACAGCACACAGCTCTCCACCGTGCGCCGCCGTCTGGAGCAGGTGTCCGGCGTCATGCGCGTCACCCGCCCAGCGGGGAAATAAAAACTATCGAAAACCTGTCATTGCGAGATCAGTGACCGATGTCACTGGTCGTGGCAATCCGTAATACCCCATATGCCGAATCCCTTGCCATGTACCCCGTAGGGGCCGGTGTTCCCGACGGCCCGTTTCACCGAGCTCCTTGCCATACATCCGTAGGAGCGGGGCTCTGCCCCTCCCGCGGGCGGGGTAGAGCCCCGCTCCTACGCGCGATTTGGGAGCGTGCGCAAATCCCACAGTTAACCCCCGTAGGGGCGACCCTCGCGGTCGCCCGCCCACCGCACCCTTTGCAAAAACCATGTCCCCAATCCCATTAAAATTCCAATTTCCATAAAAAATCAAAGGAGATCAATCACTATGCGTGCTGTATTGACCCGCGTGAAAAGCGCCTCCGTCACCGTGGACGGAAATGTGATCGGTAAGATCGGCCCGGGCTTTCTCATTCTCCTGGGCGTCACCCATGAGGATACCGAGGCCCAGGCTGTGAAGCTGGCGGATAAGCTCATGGGTCTGCGGATCTTTGAGGACGAGAACGAAAAGATGAACCGCAGCCTGGAGGATGTAGGGGGCCAGGTGCTGGTGGTGTCCCAGTTCACCCTGTACGGAAACTGCAAGAAGGGCCGCCGGCCGGAGTTTCTGGCTGCCGCACGGCCGGAGGTAGCGGTGCCTCTGTATGAGAAGTTCGTCTCCCTCTGCCGGGACAAGGGCTTCCACGTGGAGACCGGTGAATTCGGCGCGTCCATGGAGGTGGCGTCCGTCAACGACGGGCCTGTTACCCTCATCGTGGACACTGATAATCTGTAAGGAGATCCTGCCATGAAAATCGACTCTCTGACCGTTGGACCCATTGGGACAAACTGCTATATCCTGCAGGAGGAGCAGGCGAAGCTCTGCGCCGTCATCGATCCCGGCGACGAGGCGGAGCGCATCGAAAAAGCCGTGGAAAGCACCGGCTGCACTCCGGTGATGATCCTGCTGACCCACGGCCACTTTGACCACTACACCGCCGTGGGGGAGCTGCTGAAAAAGTGGCCGGAGCTGCCTGTGTATATCTGCGAAAAGGATGTCACGGACCAGGTGTCCGGCGGCTATAACCTGCTGTTTCCCCGGCTGACGGAGAAGAACCAGCGGTATTATAAGGACGGCGACCGCCTGACTCTGGGCAGCCTGACCATCTCCGTGCTGGAGACGCCGGGCCACTCCCGGGGCTCCGTTTGCCTGGTGGTGGAGGATGTGATTTTCTCCGGAGATACCCTGTTTTACGGCAGCTGCGGCCGCACAGACTTTGCCGGCGGCAGCTACCAGGATATCCTCCGGTCGCTGAAGAAGCTGGCACAGCTGCCCGGGCAGTACCGGGTCTACCCGGGGCACGACCGGCCCACGGATCTGGACTTTGAGCGGCGGGTGAATCCCTATGTAAAGCAGGGGCTGCGGGGATGAAACTGATTCTGAAGGGCCACGACGCCCGCTACGCCGTGGAGCAGAGCCTGCTGGCTTTTTTCCCCCAGGAGCGACCGGTGTATGACCCGGCGGCCCAGGAGGAGAATTGGGCTGCAATTACCCTGTCACAGGCGGCAAAATACACGACAGCTGTGACTACCATAGACTACCATGGACACCGCGAACGGGGCGTTTCCCGCATCGTTATTGACCCCAACGCCGATGAATATGAAAAAGAGCGCCTGCGGCAGCGGGCGGTGAAGCTGAGCTTCTTCAAGGCGGCCCGGAAGGTGACGGGTGTGACCCCCACCTGGGGCGCCCTCACGGGTATCCGCCCGGCCAAGCTGGCGGCGGGCTATCTGGAGCAGGGGATGCCGCCTCGGCAGGTGGATCGCCTGCTGCGGGACACCTACTGCGTCTCCCAGACCCGCCGGGAGCTTTGCATCGAGGCGGCCCAGGCGGGCCTGAAGGCCAAGGCGGCGTTGAGACCCGAGGATATTTCCCTGTACATCGGCATCCCCTTCTGTCCCACCCGGTGCGCCTATTGCAGCTTTGTATCTCAGGCGGTGGAAAAGAGCTTCGGCCTTATGGAGCCGTATCTGCAGGTGCTGCTGGGGGAAATTACCCGGGCGGCACAGATGGTCAAAGAGCTGGGGCTGAACGTGAAGAGCTTTTACATGGGCGGCGGCACGCCCACCACTCTTTCCGCCGGACAGATGGATCGGCTGCTGACCCATTTGAATCAGAATTTTGACCTCTCCCGCTGCGCGGAATACTGCATCGAGGCCGGGCGGCCCGACACCATCGACCGGGAGAAGCTCCAGGTGCTTTTGGATCACGGCTGCCACCGCATCAGCGTGAATCCCCAGTCTCTGGAGGACAGCGTTTTGCAGGCCATCGGCCGGCGGCACACGGCGGCGGATATTGAGAAGACCATGGGCTTGGCCACCTCTATGGGCTTTCAGCATGTGAACATGGATCTCATTGCGGGCCTGCCCGCCGACACCCCAGAGGGGTTCCGGCGGACGCTGGATACATGTCTTGCCTTTGGGGCAGATAACATCACCGTGCACACTCTGGCTCTGAAAAAGGGCAGCCGCATCCTGCTGGAGGGACAGAAGATCCCCACGGCGGAGGAGGTGGGTCAGATGCTGGATTACTCCATCGAGACGCTGCGCCGGGCGGACTTCCACCCCTACTACCTCTACCGGCAGAAGTACATGTCCGGCAGCTTTGAAAATGTGGGCTGGTGCATAAGAGGCGCGGAGGGACTGTATAATATCTACATCATGGAGGAGCTGCACAGCATCCTGTCTCTGGGCGCAGGCGGCTCTACCAAGATGGTGGATCCCGCGGCGGGCCGCATTGAGCGGGTGTTCCACGCCAAGTATCCCAACGAGTACATCACCCGCCCGGAGAAGATCGAAAAAAATCTGGAGGAATTCTCCGCCTTTTACCGCAGGATGAAAAAATGAGTCCGCCCCGGGGCGGATACGATCCAGACCGGGAGGGATGGCTTTGCCGCAGCGGAAGCAAAATTTCATTGAGGGTGCGGCTGTTTTGACGCTGGCAGTGGCCGTGACCAAGGTCATCGGCGCCGTGTATAAGATCCCACTGGGCAACCTGCTGGATAAGGACGGCATGGCCCATTTCTATGTGGCGTACAACATATACAGCCTCCTGCTCATCGTATCTACGGCGGGTCTGCCGCTGGCTATGTCCCGGCTGGTGGCCCGGGCGGAGGCCCTGGGGCAGGTGAACCGGCGCAGGCGGATCTTCCGGGTGACGGGAGGGCTGTTTCTCCTGCTGGGGGTCGTGTGCGGCGGGATAATGCTGCTGTTTGCGGAGCCGCTGGCGGAGTTGATGAACGATTCTCTGGCGGCACCGGCCATTCGGGTGCTGGCGCCGGCGGTGCTGTGCGTGTGTTTGCTCTCGGCCATCCGGGGCTACACCCAGGGCCTGGGCGACATGCGCCCCACGGCGGTGAGCCAGATCATCGAATCGGCGTGCAAGCTGGTGGTGGGCCTTACGGCGGCGTGGCTGCTGACCCGCCATGGTGCGGCTCCCAATGAAAGCGCTGCAGGGGCCATCTCCGGCGTCGCTGTGGGCGCGGTAATAAGCCTGGGAGTGCTGAGTGTATGGCTGCTGCGGCTGCACAGAAGAGATCAGCGGGGAACGGATGTGCCCGAGAGCCGGAAAGAGATCCTGCGGCAGGTGCTGCGGATCGGGATCCCGGTGACCCTGGGCTCCGTGGGCATGAGTCTCATCACCCTGCTGGACCAGACCCTGGTGCTGGGGACGCTGCAAAGCTCCCTGGGCCTTTCGGAGGAGGCTGCGGCATCCCTCTACGGGGAGTATACCTTCGGCATGACGCTCTTTGCGCTGCCGGCCTCTTTCATGTACCCGCTGAGCATCAGCCTGGTGCCGTCTATCAGTGCCGCTATGGCAAGGCATGACGTGGAACGGGCCGGGAAAAATGCCGCAGCGGCCCTGAAGCTGGCTATGGTGGCGGCGCTGCCTGTGGGCGTGGGAATGTCCACGCTGGCGGGGCCTATCCTGCACCTTCTATACCCGGCGGTGCCCCAGACGGCGGAGGCGGCGGCCTACCACCTGCGGGTACTGGGAATCGCGTCCGTATTTGTATGCATGATGATCGCCACGGCAGGCATTTTGCAGGCCTATGGCAGGGAGCGCATCCCGGTGGTGACGCTGCTCATAGGCGGCGGGGTGAAGATCGCCGCCAACTACCTGCTGGTGACAGACCCGGCTATCTCCATACACGGCGCGCCTATCGGGACGCTTCTGTGCTACGCGGTCATCGCGGGGCTGAACCTTGTGGCCGTGGCCGTGACGGTGCCCGGCAGACCCCCATGGGGCAGGGCGGCGCTGAAGCTGCTGCTGACCACTACCGCCATGGCCGCCGCCGCCCACTGCAGCTATGGGCTGCTGGCGGGACCCGTAGGGGCCCGGGGGGCTGCGGTGGCGGCCATCTTGCTGGCGGCAGCGGTGTACATCGTACTGCTGCTGAGCCTGGAAGTGGTGAGCCGGGAGGAGATCGAACAGCTGCCCAAGGGGGAAAAGCTGGCTAAATTTCTATTTAGAGCATGAAAAATACGAATTCCTATTGCAATAAAGGGGAAACTATGGTAAATTTTACGAGGAAGCCGCAATACACCTACGAGGATCTGCTGGAGATCATCCGGCTGCTCCGGTCGCCGGAGGGCTGCCCCTGGGACAAGGTGCAGACCCACAGCTCTATCCGCCGGGGATTGCTGGAGGAGAGCTATGAGGCGGCGGAGGCCATCGACCTGGACAGTGCCGACATGCTCCGGGAGGAGCTGGGCGATGTACTGATGCAGGTGGTGTTCCACGCGGACATCGAGCGGGAACGGGGCCGGTTCACCATGGACGATGTGGTGGACGGCGTGGTGAAAAAGCTGCTGTTCCGCCATCCCCATGTGTTCGGCAGCGCTCACGAGGAGAGTCCCGAGTCCGTGCTGGTGAGCTGGGATAAGCTCAAGCGGGAGGAAAAGGGACAGAAGACCACCACCGAGGCCATGGACAGCGTGGCCCGGAGCCTGCCGGGTCTGTGGCGGGCGGAAAAGCTGCAGAAAAAGGCGGCGGACGCCGGGTTTGACTGGCCGGACATCTCCGGAGCGCTTTTGAAGCTGGAGGAGGAGATCCGGGAGCTGCGCCAGGCCGTGGAAAGCGGACAGGGCGCGCAGGAGGAGCTGGGCGACGTGCTGTTTGCCGCCGTGAAGGTGGGCCGTTTCGCCGGGATCGACCCGGAGGAGGCCATAGCCGGTACCTGCGAAAAATTCATACACCGGTTCCGGGCCGTGGAAGACGGCGCGCGGGAACAGGGACGGGCCGTGGAGGAGCTGTCCCTGGAGGAAATGACCCAGCTGTGGAACCGGGCAAAGTGATTCTGAAACGAGGATTCGTTTGGAATAAATCGTGTTTTCACAAAGGACAATATGGGAGGAATTCAACATGAACAAAACTGAACTCATCGCTGCTATTGCAGAAAAGAGCGGCCTGTCCAAGAAGGACAGCGAGGCCGCCGTTGTTGCCGCCATCGCCGCCATCACCGAGGCCCTGAAGGCAGAGGACAAGGTGCAGATCGTTGGCTTCGGCTCCTTTGAGGTGAAGAAGAAGGCCGCGCACATGGGCCGCAATCCCCGCACCGGCGAGGCCATGGAGATCGCTGCCAGCAAGAACCCCACCTTCAAGGCCGGCAAGGCGCTGAAGGACGCTGTGGCAGAATAAAAGCAGCAGAGAAATACAGGTGCCGATGCGCGTGCATCGGCATCTTCCTTTTGGAGGAATGAATCTATGAGACTGGACAAATACCTGAAGATCTCCCGACTCATCAAGCGCCGCACCGTGGCCAATGAGGCCTGCGACAATGAACGGGTGACGGTGAACGGACGGGTGCAGCGGGCCAGCTATGACGTGAAAGTGGGCGACCGGATCAGCATCCGCTTCGGCCAGAAGGAGCTGCAGGTGGAGGTGCTCAGCGTACAGGAAAACGCCGGGAAGGCCGAGGCCGCAGCCCTGTACCGGGAGATTTCTCCGGACAAACCGTCATAAGCGGAGGATGCCTCCCATAGACTGGTAAAAACAGTGTATGGGAGGTTTTTATAGTGGCCTATGAACTGAAACAGGCGGCGGAGCTGAGCCAGCGCATCGAGCTGACGGGCCGGGAGAAGCTGACGGTGACAGGCGTGGAGGACGTGGAGCGGTTTGACGAGCTGAGCGTGGTGATGCGCACGGCGGCTGGGGTGCTGATGATCAGCGGAGAGGACCTGCACATCGGCAAGCTGTCCCTGGACGGCGGGGAGCTGCTGGTGGAGGGGCACATCGACGGGCTGAATTTCGAGGATGCTCCGGCGCGGAAGGGGTCGTTCTTTTCCCGACTGCTGGGCTGAGAGATGGAGCTGTATATCCGGCTGCAGCTGCAGACCATAGCTGCGGCCTTCGCCCTGGGCGGCGCGGCGGCGGTGGCATACGACCTGCTGCGGACTGTGCGCATTGCCTGGCGGCGGCGGGCGGTAACCCATCTGACGGACCTTCTGTACGTGCTGGCGGTGGGTTGGGCGCTGCTGCGGTTTGCGCTGTCTATCGGGCGGGGGGAGCTGCGGCTGTATGTTCTGCCCTGCGCCGCCATAGGGGCGCTGTTTTGCTGGCGGGTGCTGACACCGGTTTTCCGGCCCATCTGGCGCTTCTGGCTGGGGTCGGCGGCGCAATGGGGACGGCTTATGTGGCGTCCGGTGCGCTTTTTTTGGGATTTTTCTAAAAAAGTATGGAATTTGACAGAAAAAGCCATTGCCTTTTTAAAAAAATCCGGTAAAATAAAGATATATCGCAAAAAGGCAAACAGCCGCAGGAGGGGGAGTACTCGTGAAACAAGTGAAAAGGAAGAAGCGCAGAGCTCCCATTACTCTGGTGGTGCTGTTGGTACTGCTGGCGGTGGTGTCGGTGCAGCTGGTCCACGTATATGGGCAGCTGGACAGCGCCAAAGCCCAGCGGGAGACCATGAGCCAGGAGCTGGAGCAGAAGAAGAAGGAGAACAGCAGCTTGGAGTCCGACCTGGGCAAGGCCAATGATAAGGAGTTTATCAAGGGCCTGGCCAAGGATCAGCTGGGCCTTGCCGAGGACGGCGAGCGGATATTCTATGATGTCAATCACTGAGAGTCATTTTTGTAAAGGAGAAAATACTTAAATTTATGGAGCTGGCGGTTGGGAATATCGTCACCGGAAAGGTGACCACCATCACAAAATTCGGCGCGTTTGTTGCCTTGCCGGAGGGGAAGTCCGGCCTGGTGCACATTTCGGAGGTGGCCCCCACTTTCGTCAGCGATGTGCATGATTTCCTGGCGGAGGGGCAGGAGGTGTCCGTGAAGATCCTGGCCATCACGCCGGAGGGGAAGATCAACCTCTCTGTGAAGCAGGCGATGCCCAGGCCGGAGAGGCCAGCGCGTCGGGCACAGGCGGCCCGCCGTGAACCCGCGCAGCAGACAGCTGCCTCCGCTGGACCGGCAGAGCAGACCTTCGAGGACAAGCTCAAGCAGTTTATGTCCGTGTCGGACAGCAAGCAGTCAGAGCTCAACCGCTATATGGCCGGAAAGCGCGGTGGAAGCCGCCGCCGGAAGTGAATTGATGGCACCCCGCACCCACTGGAGGGCGCGGGGTGCTTTTTTGTGCGGGCGACCGCGAGGGTCGCCACTACGGATGACGTAAGACTGGCAAAACGGGGCGTCCAGGAGGCCGTCCCTACGGGCGCATGCAGAGAATGCGTATGGGAAGAGGTTAAGGATGAATCTCTTTTTGGGGGAAAAAGCAAAAGCCGCCCTGAGGGGCGGCCTTGCTTAGGAGAGAGAAGACGGCCTATACCACCGTCAATGTTCCTTCCGGGGCTCCGGAGAGCCGGAAGCGCTGGAACGGAAGAGAGGGGCCAGCAGCGCGGCAGCTGCTGCGAAGATCACAGCGGGAAGGATCCAGCTCAGACCCAGACTGTACAGGGGCAGAGACTCCAGGAAGGTGAGACCGCCCGTATAGGTGTGTACCGTGCACAGAATGCTGGTAAGCAGAGCACCCAGCGCGGCGGCACGGCTGACATAGTCGGAGACCTTGGGGATCAGCAGGGAGATGAGGATCAGCACCAGGGCGGGGGGATACACCACATCCAGCACCGGGGCAGCGATGGCCACGATGCGGTCCAGGCCCAGGTTGGACACCACGGCGCTGAACACGCAGATGATGATCACAAACACCTTATAGGGCACCTTGCCCCGGCAGAGCTCGGAGAAATAAGCGGCGGCGGAGCTGGTGAGGGCGATGGCGGTGGTAACGCAGGCCAGGCCCACGACTGTGCCAAAGATGATCATGCCGCCCTTGCCCAGGAGGGCCTTCACGATGGCCATGATGAGCTGGGCACGGCCCACGGCGCCGGTATACTGGCTGGAAACGGTGGCGCCCAAATACGCAAGGCCCATATAAACGGCCAGCAGCAGCGCGCCTGCCAGCACGGCACCGCCGCCAACAATACGGAGCTTGGACTTGCCCCCGGTGTAGCCCTTATCGGTGACGCTCTGCAGCACGATGATGCCGAAGGGCAGGGCGGCCAGGGCGTCCATGGTCTGGTAGCCGGACTTGATGCCGGTGACGGCCACATTGGCGATCTTTGGCGCGGCGGTAATGTCGCCCAGGGGGCTGAAGATGCCCTTGAGGATGATGGCGAACAGGCCCACCAGCAGCAGCGGCGTGAGGATCTTGCCTACGATGTCCACCACGGCGGACTCCTTGAGGCACAGGGCCAGGATCACCGCAAAGAACAAAATGGAGAACAGTACCGGAGACACGCCGGGTAGGTTAGGCGCAATGGCCATCTCAAAGGTGCTGGCGGAGGTACGGGGAATGGCTACCATGGGGCCGATGCACAGGATGATGGCGCACATGAGGATCTCGGCCGGGATGCGGCCGGCCCGGTACAGCACAGCCTCGCTGCTGCCCACCCGCAGCAGGGCAAACATACCCAGCAGCGCCAGGCCGATATCGGCCACATAGTAAGCGGAGAAGCCCGCCAGCCATTGCTGGCCGGACTCCATGCCCAGATAGGGCGGGAATATCACGTTGCCCGCGCCGAAAAACATGGAAAACAGCGCGAAGCCTACCACGATCACATCGCGGAAGAAGTTGCCTTTCTTTTGTGTACTCATTACAGTGCTCCTCAAATTCCAAAAATATGCATGTCATGAATGTTATAAATAAAGGGTATCATTTTTTTCATGACAAAGGAAATGAATATTTTCCATGGAGGCATGAAGGAAATTCAACGCGTCAAAAATACTTGATGAAGAGGAAAGGAAAGTTGGCAGAATGTTAACAAACGCAGCATTGAAAAGACCCGGAAATTGTGCTACATTGAGAAATAGTTTGAGGATTTTTGTGGAAAATATACACAGGGTATGTATGTCCACCGGCGGGAAAGTGAGGCAATTATGGATGATAAAAAGCTGCGGGCACTGCTGACAGCGGTGCAGTGCGGCAGCTTTGGCAAGGCCACGGCACAGCTGGGCTACACGCAATCGGCCATGACGCACATGGTAAACCGGCTGGAGGCCGAGCTGCGCTGCACCCTGCTGGTGCGCAGCAGCCAGGGGGTGCGGCTGTCGGAGGAGGGAGAGCTGCTGCTGCCCTATATGCAGGCGGTGATCGACGCGGGAGACGCGCTGCGGCGGGAGGCGGCGGTGCAGGGAAAGCTCCACGAGAACACTCTGCGCATCGGCTGCTTTGCCAGCATTGCCCGGGCCAGACTGCCGCAGCTGCTGCGTAAGTTCCGCAAGATCCATCCGGAGATCCGGGTGGATGTGCTGGTGCGGGGCTACGAGCTGGCGGCGGAGCTGGAGGAGGGAACCATTCATCTGGCCCTGGTGGACGAGGCCTGCGGCAAGGGCTTTTATTGGACGCCCCTGACGGATGCGCCCCTGGTGGCGGTGGTGCCGCCGGACTTTGCTTGGGAGGAGGAGACCATCTCCCTGGAACGGCTGCTGCAGGAGCCGTTCCTCTCTTGCCCGGAGCAGTATGTGGAGCGGCTGCTGCCTCAGGACGTGGCCCGGGTAGAGGTAACGGCCTCCGACGATGCGGCCATCCTGTCCATGGTGGCGGGGGGCCTGGGCGTGTCGGTGCTGTCGGCCTTTTCCCTGGCGGGCTATGAGGGACAGGTGCGGGTGATCCCCTTGTCGCAGCCGGTTTCCCGGCGGCTGGGCGCAGCGGTGAAGGCACCCCCGGCGGCCAACACAGCGACCCGGTATTTTCTGTCGTTTTTGAAGCGGCAGTACGCGGAGGGGTGAGACTGTCGGAAAACCCGAAGGGGGTTTCTGACGCGGGCGCGAACTCTGCGAGTTTTTTGATAGGCAACCCCC